>JBBRGI010000291.1:0-4793 GCA_038240855.1 Bacteroidales bacterium
CTTTAACATTTAATGCAATTTCAGCAGCTTTATCGCGCGCCATGGTTCCTTTGATCTTATGAAACCACCATTCAGTTCGTGTTTTGGGTAACACGAAGTACGGGCATCCTTTATGGCCATGCCAGAAGCAGCCATTCACAAAGATCACTGTATTGTATTTGGGTAATACAAGATCGGGCTTTCCTGGTAGTCTGGTATCGTGCAAACGGTAACGGAAGCCGTTTGCAAACAAAAACTTCCTTACCAGCATCTCGGGTTTGGTGTTCTTCCCCCTGATCCGGCTCATGTTGAAACTTCTTACCTCGGTGGAATGAACATCTGTCATTGTACCGGCCTTTTTTAGTAACCGTTAATTTATCAGTAAACAACATCCTTTCAACTGCCTTTTTCCGGGCTAACGATCCCTCTTACAGTTCGGTGTATTTGTCGGCGTTGCCTTTTGATTTTTCAAAGTGCTTTCTGATTAACGCTGTCAATGTGGATTTATTGAATGGTTTCGCAAGGTAGTCGCTACATCCGGCGGCCAGTGCTTTTTCGCGGTCGCCTTGCAGTGCGAAAGCTGTCTGGGCAATGATTAATACGTCGGAGTTAAATTGCCTGATTTGACGAACGGCTTCATACCCGTCCATTCCGGGCATTTTGATATCCATGAGGATCAAATCGATATCGGGGTTATTGCGACAGGCGCTAATTGCATCGGTGCCCGTTTTTACAAGCAAAACTTCCCTGCCAAATGATTTGATGATCGTAGAAATGAGCTTTTGGTTTGTTTCGTCGTCTTCGGCTATCAATATTTTGAGATTATTCACCAAATGATCGTCAGCATCATCCGGTTTTTCATCCGGGGCCACCTTCTTTTTTGGTGTTTCTGGATTGTATGGAATTGTAAAATAGAAGGTTGAACCTTTTTCGGCTTCGCTTTCAACCCATATTTTTCCTCCCAGTATCCCCGCATATGCCCGTGAAATGGTTAATCCCAGTCCTGCTCCTTCGTAACTCCGGTTAAGCGATTCGTTACCCTGACGAAACCGTTCGAAAATAAATTGCTGCTGCTCCGGTTTAATACCGACTCCCGTATCTTTTACGTAAAACTGAAGCTCAGCGGAATCACTTTCGGATTTTAGGGTATATCCTAATTCAATAATCCCTTTAGATGTAAATTTTATCGCATTTTTGACCAGGTTTGTAAGGATGGCATAGACTTTTTCCTTGTCGGTTTTTATGACAGACTCTTTTGAAGAGAGCGAATAACTAACGTTCAAACGAATCCCTTTCAGCTCGGTTTCGGGTTTAAAAAAGGCATAAATGAATTTGATTTGTTCGTTAATATTTGTCGCCTTGATCGAAACTTCCATCTGGCCCGATTCGACTTTTGATATACTGATAATATCGTTGATAATATTGAGCATACGGATACCGCTTTTCTCGATGATGCCAATGTATTCCTGCTGATCTTCACCCGAGAGATGGGGTTCGTGCAGCAAACCGGCAAAGCCGAGAATGCCATTCATGGGCGTGCGTATTTCGTGACTCATATTGGCCAGGAAAGCTGACTTTAACCGGTCACTCTCTTCGGCTTTGTTTTTGGCTGCTATCAACTCTGTTTCAGCCATTTTGCGTTCGCTAATATCGACTCCGATACCTACAAAATGCGTAATATTTTTATTTTTATCGAAAATTGGTGAAATGGTTTTCTCGATGTAATACAATTCACCATTTTTCTTTTTATTTACTATTTCGGACCTGAACACCTTACCCGAGGATATAGTGTGCCACAATTCACGGTAATATTGCTGGTCTTTAGTACCCGATTTAAGAATCCCGGGAGTTTTTCCCAACGCCTCTTCAGCCGAAAACCCTGTTTGATCTTCAAAGGCATGATTTACGTATTCGATAACCCCGTTGTAATTGGTTATAACAATGGTATCAATTGTCTGGTCGATAGCGCTTGATAATTTCAGGAGCATTTCTTCATTCTGCCTGCGTTCGGTTATATCGGTTGCAACCCAGATAAATCCAAGCGGCTTGCCATCTTTATCTTTCACGGTGGAAGTTGAAAGAAAGATCGGGAAGTCGGCTCCGGACTTTGGTTTATTCATAACCTCGCCATGCCAGTCGCCCTGCATTGTGGCCAGTGAAATTTCGTCGACCTTGTTTTGAGCAGCAGATTGCGAAGTTAATATGCTTATGTTTTTTCCTATCAATTCATCTTGTTCATAACCATAGGTTTTTAACAATGATTCATTCACAAAAAGTATAGTATTATTGAAATCGGTGATGCTGACACTTTCGTTTACACTTTTTAAAGCGCAGGCAAGCATGGCCATCTCTTTTTCAATTTCCTTGCGTCCTGAAATATCAATTACATGAGTAATTATAAACTGAGAATTTTGGTCGACGTCGCGGATTAATGAAGATGAGACATGAGTCCAAATGACCCTTTTATCTTTGCGTATATAACGTTTTTCGAATCTTATATGATCGATTTCGCCGGCAAGCAATTTTTTAAAAATATTTAAACCAATTGAATAATCATCGGGGTAAGTGATGTCGTTAAACGTTAAATTTATCAGCTCGTCATCGTCATAACCCATCATTTCGCGAAACGCGTTATTCACACGCATGAATTTTCCATCCCTGCCAATCAGGCAGATGCCCGAGGCCGCATAATCGAATGAGTGACGGAATAGTTCCTCGCTTTCACACAAAGCTTCTTCAGCGCGTTTCCGATCGGTGATATCGCTTGAAATCCCCACGACGCCTGTCATATTTCCCTTAAGGTCGAATAAAGATGTGGTGGTTAACTGGGCAGGAAAGTTCTGGCCGTTTTTCCGTTTGGCCATAAATTCACCTGACCATTTATTTCCGAGGATTAATTCGTTAATTATCTCATCAGTAAGTTCCTTGGTTTGCCCGGATGGCAAAAGTTTGATAATATCGCGACCTATTGCTTCTGTCACGGACCAGCCATAGATTATTTCTGCTGCATTGTTCCAGTAGGTCACCTTACCTTGCAGGTCAGTCGCAATAATCGATTGACCAACCTTATTTAACAGGTCGGCCTGAAACTTTAATTCATTTTGAATCTTTCGGCGCTCGGTGATGTCGCGGATAATCATACTGGTGCATTCGAGACCTTCGGAATCTTTGAAAATAGCAGATGAAATTTCGGCGGGAAAATGTGTTCCATCGCGGCGTATAAAAGTCAATTCGCACTGTATTTTTTGTTTTAGTGCGCGTTCTGATATCATAAATGGGAGCCGGGGATCTGACAAATCAACAATTCCGGATCTTCCCAGATTTATAAGTTCTGCCTCAGAATATCCGAACAAGTTGCAGGCAGCCTGGTTTGCTGAAAGTATTCTTCCATCGGGCGATGTTAACAAAATTGCATCCATGCTGTTTTCGAAAAAAGCCCGGTATTTTATTTCGCTTTCGAGCAGTGCTTTTTCAGCTTTCTTGCGTGCTGTCGTAACCTCGGTATAGGTGATGATGCCACCGATTTCGCCACTGACTTTATGCCAGGGCCGGCATTCCCAGCGGTTATAGGTGATTGAACCATCGGGACGTTCGAATGAATCATCATCGTTGCTCTCTGTTGCACCTGCAAGACAACGCTGAAGTACATCCTTCCACTTTTGAGGCATCTCCGGAAACACATCGTAATGATGTTTCCCGATAATGTCCTTTTCCCTGACATCATAATCTTGCAGATATCGCTCACTGACTGCAATATAGTGTAGATCCATGTCGTATACGGCAATGGCATTGGGATCGTATCTGACAATATACAGTATGTTCTCTTCGCTTTCCTTCAAAAGGGCAATAGTTTCTTCGTGCCTGGTTATTTGAATTTTGAGCTGCAAATTATTGTACGCCTTTTCGGAAAGTTCGTTAGCAAATGCATATAATAATTTTGATACTTTGGTAAACTGTGTCAAGGACATCACCGGAACCTCATTCCAGGCTTTCAAGAAATCATTATTGTCAGCTCCGATTTCATTAGCATACCGTAATATCCGCTGTTCATCCAACTCATCATTTCGTACCTGGCCGATTAACCAATTGGCAATATGTTTGCCGCCAACACGAATAGGGGCGCCGGCATCAAATAAACCACAGCTCAGGCATGGTTGTATGACAGGGCTTCCGGATTCTGAATTACCCAGTATTGCATCAGACGCATGACAGTTGGCCCGTCCTTTTTCGGTTTTGCGTACAACGTTATTGCACAACCGGCAAAAATTACTCGGACGTGTAATTGGTGAGCCGTCGGGTTTGGTAATAATAGAAGCCACGCCATGAGCATCGGAGAATAAATCCTGTAATCGCTGCATTTCCTCAACCTCGAAAATATCGCTAAATTGGAAATCTGTTTCGACATCGATTGGGAAAATTTTATCGGCACGTATAGTTTTCATTTTTTTTTCGTAAAATATCAATACACTGCTAATTGTCTCTCTTTTAAAAAAGTGGATGATCGTTTAAACACAATTCAGGTATAAACATTTCTCAAAGATAAATATTTATCGTTAAGTTTGTAATCGCCGAATTATTCGACCTGTATTCCAGGTTGATGATGTGCATTTTTTATTTCAATGACGAGTTCAGGCGTCATTCTAAAAAGAACAATTTAAAACTTGTGAATGGTCAGGGCAAAACAATTTCTTTCCACTCTTTTTTACAACAAATTTTTCTGGCAACTGATCATGGCTTCATTAATGATCGGGATGGCCATTTTTTTTGTAAAACATGAGCAATTGGAAGTATTACAAATCAGGGATCAGTTGGCG
>JBBRGI010000292.1:0-4711 GCA_038240855.1 Bacteroidales bacterium
TTGCGCACAATATCGTGGCCCCTCTGTTTGTCAATTCTTTCAAGAGTTGAATTGTTAACCCTCGGGTTGTGGATCACGTTCCTCTCAATCGACCTGTAGAATCCCTGATAAGGAACAGGGCGGTGCGAATTGCGATAATTATTCGCATAATGATTTTCGTAATAACTATAGTAATTATAGGAAAGATGAGGGAACAATGTAGGATGATAATGGGTTTGCCAGTGCAGAAAATGGTATGAAGGAAGTCCGACAAAAATAACATTCCCGTGATAGTTCCTGTAAAATCCGGTATGATAGTATATCGGACGAGGACGCCAGTAAGGAGATGAATACCAATAAGGATACCCAAACCAAAAAGGATAATTATTGATTACCCTAACCTCTATAGTCGGTGTATTATTATTGATATATCTTACCTCGTTATTCTCCCTGGCAAATCGTTCTGATGCCTCAAGCATCTCGTTATACGCTTCCGGATCGTTTGTTATCTGGTTTCTGTAAGCATCGAGATCCTGCTCTTTCTGTTCAGCCAGTTCACGCGAAACCTGGGCCAGATAACGCTCGGTCCATCTCGGATCCTGACTGTATACATCTCCCATCAGACTGATAAAACTCAGGTCATCAATAAGCGCTGAGACAATTTCCGGGTGGGCCAGCAAAACATTTACACTTTCGCGGGTCCGCGAACTGTAAGGCTCAAGATATAACTGAAATGCCCTGTCGATTTCGTTGTTTAACCGGTCGATGCGTACAAAAACATCGAAATACTTGCGTCCATATTTTTGGGCTATTGGTTGAATATCTTCAGGGTAATTGGAAACAATACGATTTACTTCTGACGTTGAAGGTTTTCCATTGCTTGCAAGATCGCTGATCAGGTTCGGATACCGCGCCATTTCGTAAAAAGCAGTCTGGGCATCGCGATTGTATCGATCGATGATATTCCTGAACTCACTTTGCGATCTTTTCTGTAACTCTTCAATTTTGTTGAGTGCTTCAGGTGTTTGAGTGATCTGAAGTATATGACGTTGAATATCTTCGTTATAACCGGCAATTGCATCAAGCGTAGTACGATCCTGCTCAATCATTTGCAATAATTTGCCTTTGTCTCCCGATTGTGAAAAGCCAGGTAAAGCCAGGCTTAGCATAACCGCTAAAATGATTCCGGGAAGTATATTAATTCCGGTCAGATTTTGATTGATGTAAGTTTTCATGACTTATGATTTATTAGTACAACCTTCTTACAAACAAAAATTCTGCCAAAGATTATAAAAAGAACGTTGTTTAGATTTTATTATGGCTGTTTAAAAACCACTGGATAATAATTCATTGATATATAAGTTTATAGATAAATTATTTTTTATTTTGAAAAAATAATTTACCAATCAGGATATTAAATGATGTAAGTTGGCGTTGAGGAATACTTTATCGGGCTAAGTGTTCACAGCTCCGATATTTTCGTAATTTTGCCCGGTTGTCTGAAATACTTTGACATTGGAACTTAAGGAACTACTTAAATATTATACCATTCATATACCCGTAATCGGGTTGCGGAAGAAGATAGCGGAAGGAAATTCTGTGAAAATTTCACTGCAGGGGTTAACCGGATCATCGGCCCCTGTTGTATTGGCGGCTGCCTATCAGATAAATCCATTTAGCGCGATTGTTATTTTAAACGACAGAGAGGAGGCTGCCTATTTCTTCGATGATCTCAATTCACTGGGGCTTGATGATAAAGTACTGTTCTTCCCATCCTCCTATCACCGGAGCATTGTTCAGGAACGGATCGACAGTGAGAATATTATTTTCAGGACAGAGGTGCTTAACAAGCTGGCGCTTAACGAAACGGCCTATCTTGTGATTACGTATCCCGAGGCAGTCATGGAAAAGGTAATCTCCGGTTCGGGACTTGCAAAACTAACTCTTCAAATACGTAAGGGAGAGAAATTATCCATTTCATTTATCAACGAAGTATTGTATGAGTATGGTTTCGAGCGCGTAGAATTTGTTTATGAGCCCGGACAATATTCAATGCGTGGATCAATCATTGATATTTTTTCGTTTTCGAACGAGGATCCCTACAGGATTGACTTTTTCGGTGATGAGGTCGAATCCATCAGAACCTTCGATATCGAAGATCAGATTTCGAAAGAGCAATTACAGCGGATTTCTATTATCCCAAATATTCAGGACGGGGTACATGATGAAAAACGTGTTTCCGTATTCGATTTCCTCGATAAAAATTCCGTCATTGCCGCACGGAATTTTAATTATACGTCAGCACAGATAAAGCAGTTGCTCCGGGAAGCCAAAGAAAAACATGAGGATATCGCTTTTAGCGACCTTGTTATATCAGGTAAGGAATTCAGAGAGGGAATAAATGATTTCACCTGTGTCGAGTTCGGATCGGCCTCTTATTTTAACCAGGCCGAAAAGTTCATCTTTAATACTTCCAAACAGCCTGTATTTAATAAAAACTTCGATTTGCTGGGCAAGAATCTGAAGGAAAACCGGCAAAAGGGATACCGGAATATACTGCTGACTTCAAGTCCCAAACAGATCGAACGGCTTCATGCAATTTTTGATGACAAAGGTGATCCTCAAAAGATAGATAGTCTGCTGTTTGCACTAAATGAAGGGTATACCGATCACGATCTGAAAATATGCTGTTATACCGATCATCAGATTTTTGAGCGTTACCATCGGTTCAAATTGCGTTCGAAAAAATCATCCCGACAGGCAATAACGATTAAGGAGCTTACAAAACTCCATCCGGGTGACTACGTAGTCCATATTGATCATGGCGTGGGAAAATTTGCCGGCCTTGTTAAAACAGAAATCAACGGGAAAATTCAGGAGGCCATACGGCTGACATACCGCGATAATGATTCACTTTTAGTTAGTATTCACTCCTTACACCGTATTGCCAAATATCGGGGGAAAGAAGGACAGGAACCTACGATTAATAAACTAGGAACTGCGGCATGGCAAAATCTTAAAACCAAAACCAAGAATAAGGTTAAAGATATTGCACGCGAACTGATCGCCTTGTATGCCAAACGAAAGATGGAGAACGGATTTGCCTTTTCTGCAGATTCGTATCTGCAGGAGGAACTGGAAGCCAGTTTTATTTATGAAGATACGCCAGATCAGCTTAAAGCAACCTGTTCGATTAAGGAGGATATGGAAAAACCCATGCCAATGGATCGTCTTATTTGCGGTGATGTAGGGTTTGGAAAGACAGAAGTAGCGATCAGGGCCGCATTTAAAGCCGTTACTGACAGTAAACAGGTGGCAATACTGGTTCCTACCACAATCCTTGCATTGCAGCACTTTAAAACATTTTCCGACAGGCTGAAGGATTTTCCATGCAATGTGCAATACGTTAGTAGGTTACGCAGTTCTGGTGATGTGAAAAATGTATTGAAGGAACTTAGTGAAGGGAAAGTTGATATAATCATTGGCACTCATAAGCTGATTGGGAAAGAGGTGAAATTCAAGGATCTCGGATTGCTGATCATCGATGAAGAACAACATTTCGGGGTTTCGGTTAAAGAAAAATTAAAACAGCTTAAAGCGAATGTCGATACCTTAACCCTGACTGCTACTCCTATTCCGCGCACCCTGCAGTTTTCGCTGATGGGTGCACGTGATCTTTCAATCATTAATACGCCACCACCGAACCGGTATCCTATTAATACGGAGGTCACTGTTTTTAATGAGGAAGTAATCCGTGATGCCATAAACTACGAGGTAGCGCGCGGCGGACAGGTTTTCTTTATCAATAACCGTGTTCAGAATATTCAGGAAATTGAATTGCTGATAAATCGCCTTTGCCCCGGAGTACGGACAGTGGTGGGACATGGACAAATGGAGGGCAATAAGCTGGAGAAGGTTATGCTTGACTTTGTGAATGGGGAGTTTGATGTCCTTGTGGCTACAACTATTATTGAGTCGGGGCTGGATATCCCGAATACAAATACAATCATTATCAATAATGCCCAGAATTTCGGACTCAGTGAACTTCACCAGTTGCGCGGACGCGTGGGCCGTTCGAATAAAAAGGCATTCTGTTATTTACTGGCTCCCCCGCTGAACGCAATGTCAACCGATGCCAGGCGGCGATTGCAGGCCATCGAGGAGTTTTCGGAAATTGGCAGTGGCTTTAGCATTGCCATGCAGGATCTCGATATCCGGGGAGCAGGAAACCTGCTGGGTGGTGAGCAGAGCGGGTTTATTGCCGATATAGGCTTCGAAGCCTACCACCGGATTCTGAACGAAGCAATGATGGAATTGAAGACAGGTGAATTTCAGGATCTTTTTGAAGATGATAACCGAGAGACTTCCGGCGCATTTCTTGACCTCAAATATGTCAATGATTGCACGATTGATACCGATCTTGAGTTGCTTTTCCCCGACGAATATATATCCAGCATTTCGGAGCGGATGTTGCTTTACCGCGAATTGGACAATATGGAAAACGAGACGATGATTCAACAATTTGAAAAAGGCCTCGCCGACCGTTTCGGACCAATACCTGAATCATCACAAGAACTGATTGATGTGGTCCGACTTCGTTGGATCGCCATCTCACTCAATATCGAACGGATTATACTGAAAGAGTCGAAGATGATTTGTTACCTGCCATCCGATCCTTCCTCGAACTATTACAAGTCGTTGCATTTTCAAAGTCTCATGCAATGGATCATAC
>JBBRGI010000293.1:0-4706 GCA_038240855.1 Bacteroidales bacterium
TGTTCATTTTGACTCCATAGGAGTTTCCCGTAAATAACCCCCAGATTTATCTGGGGGAATGGCACAAAGTAAATAAATTGAACTCTGTAGGAGTTCCCCATAAACAAATGAAAAGGAATCGACTTGGGCAACTCTTACAGAGTTAATTTCGTTTTCTATTCTCTTTCCCTCCGGTTGAAACCGGAGGTTATTTACTGGCAACTCCTGCGGAGTTATTTTTAACTAAACGACATTGATTTATTAATATTTATTTCATCAAATTTATTTTATATTAATGAAGCCATCATCTTTTAACCGCATTTTATTGGTTAAATTTTATCAGTCCGGACTTATGAAGATTGGAATACTTATTTTTGGCATGACTTTCTTTATGAATTCGTTTGCCCAAACAGACAGTACTTCACATATCAACAGGGAAGTGATTTTGACCGGTACAACCCGGGGCGATTTGCCTTATCTTAAGTATGGTCCCGGAGTTGACCGGCTCGGAGGAGCTAAGATGACTTATTTGGATACTGCCATTATCCTGCAGGTTGTCGATAGTATGAACAGTGATTATATTGTGAAGCTTTCAAACAATCATAAGGCATTTATACCCAAAGAAAATGTCCGGATTCTCGCCGGGTACACGAGACCCCGTTATTACCTGACCTCCTCATGGAAAGTTTCGGGTGATGACAAACAGGATTATGTGGCAATTGGTCTCGATGAACGACTTCCGTACAAAAGTATGCAACTGATCGATCCATCCCGGATCGTAGTCGATATTTACGGGGCAACCGGTAATACGAATTGGCTTACCCAGCTCAAGACTGCAAAGGAGATTAAAAACGTATATCACGAACAGATCGAAGAGGATGTTTTCCGCGTGACGATTGAGCTAAAGCATTCACAACATTGGGGTTATTCGATCAGCTGCAAAAACAAGACATTAGTTGTCGCAGTGAAACGCCAACCGGAGCAGTTAACCATCAGGCATCTGAAAATTGCCGTTGATGCCGGGCATGGGGGAGTGAACAGCGGCGCCATCGGGGTCAAAACCGGGGTTAAAGAGAAAGTTAGTAATCTTCAGATTGCCAAAGAACTGCAAAAATACCTTGAAAGAAGGGGAGCAGAAGTGTTTATGACCAGGAAAGGTGATGAGGATATAAGCATGGCTGACCGGACTTTGATGCTCCGGGAGGCCAATCCCGATCTTTTGATCAGTATCCATCATAACGCTGCCTCAAATCCGAATGTCAGGGGTGTTAGTACGTATTATCGCTACCTGGGTTCAAAACCGCTTTCCGTCGCTGTTTTGGACAGGATGCTTGAACTGGGACTGGATGAATTTGGCAATATCGGAAGTTTTAATTTTTCGCTCAACGGACCCACCGAATACCCGAATTGTCTTGTAGAGGTTGCCTTTTTAAGTAACGAGGCAGATGAGAAACTTATTATTAATCCGGGGTTTCAGCGAAATGTGGCGAAAAAAATCCGTAAAGGTGTTATCGACTGGATCAGAACTGCGAAATAAGCTGGATAGCTGAATTAAGAATTACGAATTATGAATTTGGAATTTACTGACTGGATCGGAATTGTAAATAATGCAAAAACGGGCAACAGCCTGAGGTTGTTTTAATTATAATGGTTAGTGATGTTGGAGTTAAAATAGGAAAAGAGTATCTTTGTTATGTGAATTAATAATAAAATGATCCGATGGACGAAATATTTAGTAAAATACATATAAGCCAAACACTTAGTCAAAAAATTGAGCGTAAAATTGAAGAGGCTATACGTCAGAAGAAGCTGATTCCCGGAGCAAAACTTCCGTCCGAAAAAGAGCTTTGCGAAAGCTTTGCAGTAAGTCGCACTGCTTTACGTGAAGCCTTACGCCGGTTAAGTGCCCGTGGATTGATTGTGATCCGGAAGGGGAGTGGCATGATCGTCTCTGAAATAAAAATCGAAGATGCCATTAATTCGCTCAATCTTTACTATGATCTAAAATTTGATTCCAATCTGATCACCCAGATTATTGAAGTCAGGAGGTTGTTTGAACCTGAGATTGCCCGCTTGGCCTCGCGCAACCGCACTGATGACGATATTAAATTGCTAAAGGAGAATCTTGCCGATTTGACAGATTGCGATCCGGACAATACCCAGCTTGAGGTTGATATGATCAACCGTTTTCATATGAACCTTTCTAATGCCACTGGTAACCCGATCATTATTATCAGTATGGAACCCATCTATTCGCTCCTGCCCAGGATGCGGAACATGATCTATGCCAATGTAGAAGGTGAAAAAGAGTATACACTGCGTCTTCAACAGGCTATATTGGATGCGGTCGAAATACAGGATGACCAGAAAGCCTATCAATATTCGGTTGAATTGCTCGAACGCAATATGGAGGTGTATGTAAAATACTTTAAAAGCTTTTTATAAATTAATGTACTTGTTCTTTTGGAGGAAATGTAAAATACTTTAATGATTCAGGTCCATTCTGAAGATTTTTAGACGCAGCGTCGCTTACCAGTTGCATTAACTGGTAAAGTTCTTTCATCCGCATTTTATTAGCTATACTTTCGGTCTCCTTTTTTTCAAGATGATCCATCCACTCCTGGTGTTTAGTAGCAACCTGCTTCGTTATACTAATAATTTCGTTCAAAGTAGAATCGGGACACTTGGCGGCGCGTAGTTCTGCTCTTTTCTCATTGATCAGTTTGACGGCTCCTTCAAGGCATTTTCGCAAGGAATAATATTCCCGAACTACACTTTCCAGTTCGCAGTATCCATACGCTTCCCATAGATTTGATTCATAAGGAAAGGCTTTCTGCATGTAAAAACGGAAAATCGGAACCAAAATTCTGACCTGGTCTGCGAAATCACTTAATTTGGTAATAAATGACTGGGCGATTTTATCTTGTCCTGTGTCTGATTGGTGACGGTGAACTTCATAAAATAAAGCCTTAAATTTAAAAATAAAATTCTGATCAAAATCGGGATAAACATTTTTGATCGTAGAAATATTACTTTTCAGGTGTTTTTTAAAACTGGAGGCGATCTCCAGAATTTCGTTATCGGTGAATTGGGAATTTTTCATGATACACAAGAATTGAATGTAATGAATCAGAAAATCGTAATAATCTTCGTCTGAATTTAACAGGGTTAAAGTTCTTTTGGTGACGAGTAAATAAGCTGTTCAAATCAGCAATCAGTTTTCAGTATACCCGATACAGTCAAGTGGCGAAATATACGAAATTAAATTACCCTTCGGGAGTTTTTGTATTGTAATTTTATTAAAAATTATTAAAAAATCTTTTGAATAGCTAATGCAATTAGAAATTTTTGAAAATATCGAACATAAGCATTGGCATATTTCCAAACCATGGCTGTATCTTTCATTTCTTATTGAAGAATAAAATGATAGGTGATCGTTCCTTTTTGAAATGCGGGAGCGTTTTCGTCGGAATTAAAATTTGCAGCCAATGCTGCTTTTCTGGCAGCTTCGAGCAAATCTGCATTCACTGTATTTGAACCTTTTATTCCTGGCAAAGCTTTGGTAACCTTGCCGAATTTGTCAACTGTGACTTCCACTACAACTATTCCGGCTTCATTTCCCGGGAAGGAGGGTTTTGGAAGCGATCGTGCACTTCGCCCGGCCAGACTATATGAAATTCCTTTCCCGGCTCCGCCACCAAGTCCGTACTGATTGGCCCCGGGCGTTCCGTCAGTGCTACCCTGGTTTCCACCTTCATACGATTTACCCTGACCTGTACTTTGAGAACCATTGTCCGTTTTTCCACCACCGAAAGCGTTTTTTGCACGTGAATTAATCGCGCCGATTTTCTTTGCCTGTTCTTCCCTGATTCGGTTTTCTTCGGCTTCACGGCGTTGTCTTTCAAGTGCCTCTGTTCTTTGCTGTTTTTCCAACTGATCCTTTAACCGTTGTTCTTCAAGTTTTTCATTTTTTTCATCCTGCAATTTTTTCCTGGCAAGGGTAGCAATCTCCACGGTTTTTTCATAATCCTGGGTTAAAAGATCTTCCTCCCCCTTATTCACAACTTTAGGGATACTCCGGGGTGGAGTAACCGGCTTTGCAACCGGAACGACTTTTTCAGGTGCTGTTACAATTTCAGGCGTAGCGGCCGAAGGTTCTTCAACTCCCAATCCGGTTTCTGTGGTTCCGAAATCAATCAAAAAACCCTCCTCCTCAGGGGGAGGAAAAGGTGTGGTAAATCCCAGGTATAGCAGCAACAGCACTATCACGGTATGAAATAATACAGTGGTTATTAATCCCGTTTTCTGGCTATCGGTCAATGTCATAATACACAAAATTCTAATTTTCTGCCTGGTCTCTTTCCGGACTTGTCGCAAGTATCATCTTGTATTTATTGCGCTTGGCAATATTCATCACCTTCACCACCTCTTCGATCGGTACCGATCGTTCGGCATGGAGCGAAATATACATATCAGGTTGATTTCCCAGCGTCTGGCGAAGATATGGTTCAATCTCGGCAAAATTTACCTGCACCGGTTTGCCATTGTTGTTGACGTAATAACCGATCTCCTTCGAAATCGAAATCGTGGTCAGTGGTTTTGCATTGGTTTGATTACTACTCTGAGGCAGCAGCAATTTCAGTGCATTCGGACTTACCACAGTAGAGGTTATCATAAAAAAAATCAGCAAAAGAAATACAAGGTCAGTCATGGAAGCCATGCTGAAC
>JBBRGI010000294.1:0-4692 GCA_038240855.1 Bacteroidales bacterium
TTCAGTGTCTGCTGTATCGGCGTTAAAATAAACTGTTGTGCTTTTGAGATAGGCCCTCCAAGGACAATTATTTCAGGATTTAATAACTGGATTAACACGGCCAGTCCTTTACCAAACGAATTTCCAACCTTGTTTAAGATCGAAATCGAAAACTCATCTCCTGCCCGGGCAGCAATGACTACATCTTCGGGTGTTAATTCAGAAATACTCTCTTTAAAACGGGTCATAAGTTGTGAGATTTTACCGTCCTTTATGCCTTTAATTGCCATATTCAGAATGCTTTGTGAAGAAGCTATGGTTTCGAGACAACCTCTTTTCCCACAGTAACACAAAACCCCGTTTTCATCAAGTTTGATATGACCAAATTCCCCGGCAAAACCTGTAGATCCGCCGTACAATTGGCCGTTGAGAATCATCCCCAGGCCTAATCCCCAGCTCCAGTTGATCACCAGGGCATTGCGTGAATCCTTCGCTTTTCCAAATATGAATTCACCAAGCGCCTGCATCCTGGCATCATTATCAATATAAATAATCTTACCAAACCTCTTTTCCAGAGTCATACCGATGTTCTGATAAGCCTCATTTTTAATTGAATAATTGATACCGAGAGCCGAATTTACAAGACCCGGCATATATACACCAACAGCGACAATTTTAGAATCATCGATACCCGCTTCAATTAAAAGTTCATTGGAAACTGAATATAACTTATCGGTAAGGTCAGGATCATTCACATTGGACGGAAGAATTCTGATTGAAGTTACCAATTCATTATGTGCATTAAAAATCGCCAATTTGGTACTGTGATGTTCAATGCCAATGGTAATGATATAAAAGGCTTCAGCAACAAGGCTGTAGAGAGCAGGTTTACGACCACCGCGCGAGTCACCGATTCCACTTGTCATCACCACCCCCATCCCGATCAGTTCATCGAGTAATGTTTTGGCTGTCGGTGGACTAACACTAATCTTTTGACTCACCTCTGCGGCTGATACAAACCGCACCTCATAAAGATAGCTTAACATCATCTTCTTTAGCCGGTAACGTTTCAGGTTATTTATAGACAGATATTTAGCTTCTTCCTTCGTGATCAGAATCATACTCTTTCCCCATTGTAATTTTGTACCTGCAAAGGTAAAATTAAATCACTAAAAAGGTAAAATCAAAACACATAATAAAAAATTTCAGTCGATGCATTATTATGTAAAATTTTTGACAAGAAAATAATTTTTCAGGAAAAGTCACAGGAATGCAACAACATCGTCTCGTAATCCCATTATCACAATTAGGGAATTGAGCGATCAAAACCGGATATTGTACTTGAGTTTGAATCGTAATGCGCTTTCATTCATCACATATCGCTCCAAAGGTTTCGACAGGTTGGAGGTCCAGGCAAGAATGATCTCGTTCCCCGGTTTGACAATCCAGTTAAATCTCGACTGCACACCAATGGTTTTGGAACTGTTATCGTACTGAAAATAATTATATAAGGTGATGGCCGGACTAAAAAGGATATTGGCATTGACCTGGTAGATACGTGCTGTAAAATTGCCTGCAGGAAGAATCACATCGTTCTGTTTATATTTCGCCCCGATAAAAAAAGGAACTGCCACTTTATAATTAACGCCGATGTTAAAATCCTTCCGGTAGCCATTGTAAAAATCACCCCAGGTAAATGAGCTTTCACCAGCAAAATTTCGGCTTCCGGCCGTCGTTAACTTCACAGAATGGCGATAAAAATTGTATTTGCCAACAGGGATAATATAGGTGGAAAAGATCTTAAACTCACTCTCCAGATTTTCGAAGCTTTGACTTACTGAATAGGAAAACTCTTCACCCGACTTGAACCGAAGGATCAACGGAGATAAATCGATCGATCGTGTCTGAAGAACATTGGAAAAGTCGATGATATGATCGAATCCTACACCGCTCAATACCTGCAATAATCCCCATTTATTTGGACGGGGACCTATTTTAATATTTCCGTATGACTCCTTAATATTGGTTCGGGGTACAAAGCCCATACCAGCGACAAAATTTTCACCTATTTCATGATGCCCGATACTGAAGGAGAGAAAATCATTCGGGTAGCTAATCGTTCCACCCCACGACACATCATCATCCGATAACCCTTTTGTATTCGATTTCAATCCAAATAATATGAAAGAAAGATTTTTATTCCCATGCAATTTTGACGTTGCCAGTTTAACGTCGATGCCACCAACAAAATTTTCACCGGCTAAAACTGCATTTCCATAAGTGCCGATTACCCCCACCGACGATTCAGCACCAATATTCCGGGAAACCCGCGCGACCGAAAAGTTTGAATTTCCGGTTGAATGGTCGTCATTGACATGCATTACACCAATATTCCATTTACCAATCATTCCCGTAAGTTTTCCGGCATAATTAATTTGCACAGGTATTCCATTATTATCCAACCCCATCCGTCGCGAAAAAAACGGAATAATACTTTTGCCATGCGAATTTGCATCATCACCCTGAATACCAAATGAAAAATGGCTGGATCCGTCCAGGAAAAAATCTCTTTTTTCGGGAAACAAGAGGTTAAATCGGGTAAGGTTAATCTGACGATCATCCACCTCTGTTTCGGCAAAATCGGTATTAATTGACAATGAAGATTTTAGACTTGGTGTGATCTGGTAAAAAAGATCCAGTCCGCCATCTGCATCATATTTGTTTTTGGTGTCGCGTTTGGTGTCCATTTTTCCAATGACATAGGGTGAGATATCCAATCCTATCCCCTGACTTATATTTTGCATCCCTTCGATCAGACCTGCATCGGAAACCTGGAACTTATAGCTGTTGACATTGGCGGAAGGCCAGTAGGATGATTCGAGTTTTCGTTTGATGTGCCGGATAAATTTAATTCCCCACGTTTTCTGGTTCTTATCAAAACCTATTGTTTTGAAAGGGATCGACATTTCAGCTTCCCAGCCATCGGCAACAATACGTGCTTTGCCTTCCCACAAACCATCCCATTCTTTGTTAAACACAGCACCGTTTTCGCTGATTGTTGCATCACCAATCGAACCACGCGGACCGATCTGAAACCAGTAACCATTCCGATGATCAAGGTAAGTATCGAGAATAACCTGTATCCTGTCGTCATTTCCAAGGCTCACATCACGCGCAAGCTCTTTGGCAGTTATCTTATCAGGATCGTCGAAACACTTGATACCAACAAAAAAATGGCTGGCATTGTAACAAATATAAAATACTGTTTTTTCGGATACCCGCTCACCAATATTAGGCTCACGCTGATAGAGTTCATCAACCTGGGCTGCATTCTTCCAGGCTTCGTCGTTCAATCTACCGTCAATGGCAGGAGCATCAGAAACATAAACCGCTTTCAATGAAGGCTGTGCAATACCTGTAGCGTTTAGTAACATAATAAACAGAAGTAACAATAACAAACGATTCATTTAATCAGATATTAGGCGTCAGCGTAAACAGACGAATGAAACAAGGAGAAAATTAGTCATACCGGCAGGTATATTACAAGGCGCTGAAAGTAATGAAAAAAACTTTCAACCGCGTTGTGAAATGATGAAAGGACCCTGATAGAATGTAATTGAACCCAATCTTACTTTAAAATTTTAGATAACAAAGGTCTCAAAAGCATTTAAACACGCTGAACGAGCATCAAATTATTATAAAACTCTATTTTTTAATCGTAAAATCTGTACTTGAGATTGTAGTATGTGAGCCCACCACTACTGAAATTTTCATGCCCCCATCACCAGCATTTGAAGGTACAACGACCTTTATTTGTGAAGGAGTTGTACTCAGTACTGATGTATATACAGGCACTTACAACTCAATATCTTTTCGGTTTGATTTTATCTTCGACTGAACACGTTTTGACTCAAGTCGTTTTTCAACGGATGCCTTGGTGGGTTTAGTGCTGAGACGTTTTTTACGCGGTGTCAGTGCCTTTTCGATAAGTACTTGAAATTTTTCAATAACATTCTCTTTGTTCTTAAGTTGCGATCGCTCCTTCTGTGAAACAAGGATTAACTCACCGGAATTATTGATTTTATTGACCAGCTTTATTGCGATAATCGCTTTTTCTTCATCACTCAGCAAGGCAGAATTCGCGACATTAAAACGCAACTCCACTTTTGTACTGACCTTATTCACATTCTGTCCCCCGGGACCGCCGCTGCGTGAGGCCTGAAAAATAAATTCTTCCTGAAAGTTCCTGTTTCGAATGTCCATTCCACTTAATTTTATACAATTCTACTAAAAAAAATCGTTTGGATGACAGGGTAATTAACCGGAATTTATTTTGAGGCATCAAAAAGTGTCCTAATTTTGATAAACTATTTTTCAGAGGGAACAAAATGGGGAGACGAATGGAATTTCAAATAATAATCCATTCTAAAACAATAGAATACCTTTCACTTTGAGTAACCGAAAAAGAAATAAATCAAAATATTTCAACAACAGTATGGACATTAATATTGAATTGAGCTGGAAAGAACGATTAAAGGAGGAGTTTGAAAAACCATATTTTGGCGATTTAACCAACTTTGTGAGGTCGGAATATGAATCTCACACTATTTATCCGCCCAGAGAGCTGATTTTTAACACTTTTGAAAAGTGCCCTTTCGAACAGGTTAAAGTTGTAATCCTGGGACAGGATCCATATCACGCACCCGGTCAGGC
>JBBRGI010000295.1:0-4680 GCA_038240855.1 Bacteroidales bacterium
GGTGATGATATCCTGCTCCAGGAAGTTACCACGAGCGGACTCAAACTGGGCACGACCTATTTCTGGTACGTGGTAGCTAAATATGAGGGAAGTAAAATCGCCTTCAGTCCGACCTGGTCATTTAAGACGAAAGATAATTAAGAGTATTTGCGATTAGGGTAGAGTAGAGTGCGTAAGAAAGAATGAGATTGCGAGTTTCAGACTTTTTTATTGCTGTGATCCTTTGTTTCATGAGTTTTGCGCTCATGTCACGAAGGATTGCTTATATAATGAAAATTGGAAAAAACATTTTAGAGCTAACTGTTTATAACCTGTTATTCACAGTTCCATTTCCTTGATATACCTGTAAACAGTAGCCCGGCTGATGCCCAGTTTCTTTGCGACAATGGTCGGATTGCAGTTGTATTTCAGCAGGTTGCTCTTCACAATTTTCAAAATTTGTTCTTCAAGTGTCAATTGTTCTGAACTAAGTTCTCCATTGGTTTCAACAGGAGTGAAATTGATATGTTTGGCATTAATTGTTTTATCATCGCTCAGTATCATTGCCAGCTCAATCACGGCCTTGAGTTCCCTTACATTTCCGGGATAGGAATATTTCAATAATTTTTTTATTGCATCTTCTGTAAAATCGGCCTTCTCCTGTTTGAATTCTTTACTGAATGCGTCAGCAAAATGCCTGGCAATCAAAATTATATCATTTTCTCTTTCTCTTAGTGGCACAAGATGTACCGGAAGCCCCATTAAGCGATAAAACAGGTCCGCTCTGAAATTTCCTTTTTTTACTTCTTCAGCCAGGTTTTTATGAGTGGCAGTAATCACCCTTACATCGATCTTTATTTCCTGGTTTCCTCCCAACCGTTTGACTTCCCTTTCCTGGAGTACCCTTAAAAATTTTGTCTGCATATTCAAGTCCATTTCGGCGATCTCGTCAAGGAAAATGGTTCCCTTATGGGCATCTTCAAATACGCCGGATTTTCTTGTTACAGCACTGGTAAAGGCACCTTTCTCGTATCCAAACAGTTCACTTTCTATTAAATCTTTTGGAATAGCACCTACATTTACGGCTATAAAAGGATTCGCCTTTCTTTCGGAATGATAATGGATCGCCTTGGCAACGAGTTCCTTCCCTGTTCCTGTTTCACCAGTAACAGAAACGGTGATCTGGGAAGCGGCTGCCTTTTCCATCAGGCTGAAAGTCTTATGGATTCCTTTGCTGGTCCCGATGATATTGGAGAAGTTGTATTTTTTACCAACCTCTATTCTGAGTTGTTCGTTCTCTGTCCTTAACTGAAGATTTTCGCGGAATAAACGTATTGAATTCCATAACCGGTTTCGGGTTTCTTCATTTTTTACGATATAATCGAATGCGCCTTCCTTTAATAGTTCCACAGCAGTTGTAATGTCTTCCTGTCCGGAGATAATAATAACAGCTGTGCCTGGTGAATGTATATTAATTTTGCTCAGCAGTTCTTTACCTGTCATATCGGGAAGCGAAAAGTCAACCGTGATTAATGAGGGTCTTTTATGAAGATTACTCAGACAGTCCTTGCCGGTGGCGAATTTCTCAACTTCAAATTCTGGATTGAGAGAAAGGTGGTATTCCAGAATGTCGGCATACCAGGGATCGTCCTCTACAATGAATATTTTGAATTGCTCCATTTCCAATTAATTTTTGGATTCACCAAAATAGTAAATTTGTCAAATCATTAAAGATTATTCAAATGAATTCCTCATAAATACTCAGTTTACCTGAGTAATCATAAGTATCGGAATAACCAACCGGTCCGAACCTTCTGTTTCAGGTATGTCCGGTGCAATCTCAGAATGAAGAAAATCAAATTTTCAATTGTCGATAATCTAAAAGTCTTTTGAGACCAGTTCCTGATTGCGTCTTCAATTATTTGCGACCAAAGATAATATTTTTATATTAAAACGAACTCCCGGTTTGCTTTTGGCATCATATGAATGTTTATTGTGAATAATGCATAAACTTTTTCACTTCCCGAAAACCATGCAATCGGTACCGAATAATCTATTTTGCTTTGGTCTGTTTAATTATGGGAACAGGTTTGGCTTCAAAATCACTCAAAGAGGCGGATACTAAATATTGTACGAATAGACTTCCTGATCAGTCACTATCATACCCGCACCTACGGTTTCAAATGTGTTTTCGTCAATTAAAATAAGACTACCTGTCGTCCGGTTTTCGTTGTAATCGTCGTATTTTAATGGTTTTTGTGTTTTCATTGTGATGAACGCAATGTCGTTTATGTTTACAGTTTTGTCATCCCTGCTGTTTTCGAATGTATTGGTATTTACCTTATAGCGGATGTATTCGATGCTTGCCAGCGTTTCGTTGGTTGTATGGCGTACAATGTATTTAGCGCCTACAGTAAGCGGCCGAATATTGAACCAGCACACATGTAACGAAATGAGGGAGCTAAATTTGGGATATTTCTCATTAAGCTTTACAAGCATATCTCCCTGGCTTAACTCAATATTGCCCTCGAGTCGTATTGTGACCGATTGCGGTGTGAATGCTTTATTTAAATGAACCGGACCTTCGTCGATTGCCTTAATGGTAGCGAGCCGGTTTAATGGCAAGGCAAGAATCGTATCTCCAACCCTGAATACCCCACCCGCAACCTGTCCGGCGTAGCTCTTGTAATCGCTGTGCTTTCCGTTATCCGGATTAATGACATACTGAACCGGGAATCGCGCCGGAAGATCATGATCGGTGTTATGCACCGGGATTGTTTCAAGCAAGTGAAGTAAAGTTACGCCATTATACCAGGGTGTATTTGTCGAAGCGTCGACTACATTGTCTCCATACTTGGCTGAAATGGGAATGAAATAGATTTTTTTTAATTTTAAAATCACCGCAATCTTCTCAAATTCACTTTTAATCGAGTTGTACACCTCTTCGGAAAAATTGACCAGGTCCATTTTGTTTATTGCCAGAATCACATTCGGGATTTGAAGTAAAGAGGCAATGTAGGCATGACGTTTGGTTTGTTCTACAATCCCGATACGCGCGTCGATCAGGACAATAGCACTGCTTGCATCCTTAACCGATTGCGTATGATCTTCAAATATGGATTTACCGTCGTAAAGCAACCTGCCGATGAGGGTGCTTTTTCCATCGTCGACACTGCCGGCGGTGCTGAAAAGGAGCAATTCCATATCAAGATAGCCTGAAAGAGTTCCACCATCTTCTTCCAAAACCGGGGATGAAAGAGGGGATTTATAATCTGATGTATATATTTGTTTTAGCATGTTTTCAATTTATTATCAAGTCGTGGAAATGTTATTTCACGTAAAATGAAGATGGATTCAGATTCCAGTTCCTTAAGATGAGTTAATTCCTGATATTCCATGGTTTTCAAATTATTTGTGCAACAGTTAGTAAATCAGCTATTGTGACTGACTTATTTCGAAAGGAAACCACCTCTCCAATCACAATGATGATAGGAGTCGGAAATTTCTGTTCGGTTAAGGTGAGATCTTCCAATGTAAAGAAAAATGTCTGCTGATCCGGCATCGAAAGATTGTAAACCAGCATAACCGGGATTTCAGGATTTCGGCCATGTTCAATCGCATTGCGGGCAATAACCCGGATGTTTGTGCCACCCATGTAAATAACCAACGTATCGGCATCAGGAAGGTGAACATTTTCGGAATGCCCTGATATAAATGCGATTGATGAGGAGATTCCCCTGTGGGTGAGTGGTATCCTGAGCAGTGAAGCTACCGCAATTCCGGATGAAACGCCGGGGATAATTTCAACTTCCATTAAATTACGCTCCAGGAATTCAATCTCTTCACCTCCGTGGGCAAAAATCATCGGGTCACCACCCTTGAGGCGGACTACCTGTTTTCCAGCCTTTGCAGCACCGAGTATTAATTGGTTAATCTCATCCTGCTCAACACAGTGACATCCCTTTCGCTTTCCAACATATACCTTCTCTGCATTGTATTTTTTTAGGTAATCTTTATCCAGAAGGTCATCATGAAAGATGATATCTGATTGTGCGAGCGCTCTGTCTCCGCCCAGCGTAAGAAGGTCGGGATTACCAGGGCCAAATCCAACGAGGGTTATTTTACCAAATTGATTCCGTATGTCGTGTTTTGCAAAAATTGGTTTAAGTTCGGGCCTGTTTGCAAGAGCAACAATTGCCAACTGCT
Source organism: Bacteroidales bacterium (assembly GCA_038240855.1). Lineage (GTDB taxonomy): Bacteria > Bacteroidota > Bacteroidia > Bacteroidales > Prolixibacteraceae > JAAFHB01. The sequence goes on from JBBRGI010000295.1 coordinate 4,186, forward strand.
CATCTCCCGAAGGCTGTAAACCTGTACTTGTTTTTGCATCCTGCTGAACATCATTAATCCAGGGGTTGTTAAAATTAAATCCCGGGCTATTTTGAATATTAGCATTTAATAGTGCGATGACCGCAAGCCTGGAATCTAATGGATAAGGCAAATCTGCCACCAACCGGAGAATCAAATCTGCTTTGCCTTGTAACAAAGCCTGATCGTATTTATCCGGGAAAATACCTAATGATTTTTTGCTCAATACCTGGTTTTCTTCGTGTTGGTAACCATTTAATTGCAGTGCGATCAACTCGTATTTCAGATCGGGAAAGCGGTCCAACACTGCGTTCACCTGCGTTAGTGCAAGTGTACTGTTTCCGGTAATTATTTTCAACGTGTCGGACATCTGTTTATAGATATTTTGTTACTGTAAATAACGGTTATGCAACTGGTTTACGAAATCCCTTGTTATGGGTAAATTGATCTACCCTGTTTATGGTAGAGTGATTAAGC
>JBBRGI010000296.1:0-4672 GCA_038240855.1 Bacteroidales bacterium
GATTCATCAAAACTCTTTTTCACCAAATTCACTTTGCGGAAGTTTTGCCTTGATTGTCTTCTTGTTGATATTAAAACTCAAATTAACCATCAACACATCGGTTTCGTAAATATAATTGGTCATGGTATAAAAATCAGATCCCCAGGTACTAATCCTTTGACGATTTGATTCTTTCATTCCTAGATCGATGTTTTGCCACTGGATGGATGCCGAAAGCCGATTCTTGAAAAGATTCTTTTTGAGTGATAGGTTGGGGCTTAAAAAACGGGAATCTTCTCCTTGTGCTGTTGGGTGAACCGACAAATAATTCAAATTACCTTGTAGTGATAAAGTAGCGGTAATATTGAAATTAGTATTCGCATTAATGGAATACACCCAGTCGTTTTTCGGTTCAATGGATACATTTTCTCCAAAAACAATAAGGTCACCCTGATATTTCTGTTTATAAATATTCCCGCCTAAATAAAGACTCCACCAGTTGGTTAGTTGCAGGTTTGCGCCCAGTTCGAAACCCAAAGCTGAAGCTTTTTCCACATTGGTATATACACGTGCCAAAATGGTGTCAGCATATACACTGTTGACCCGTTGCATCGGGTCTTTGCTTTGCCGGTAATAGGCAGTAGTAAAAACATATCCATTTTTAAAAGTCTTTATAACCCCAAGTTCAGCAAGGTTTACCAACTCTGGTTTTAAATCCGGATCACCTATTTCAAGCGTTTCGGAATGTTCCCGTTCGGGTATCGGATTCAGTTGATTGTTCGACTGACGTTCGATTCTCCGGCTAAATCCGGCTTTCAATTTCCAGTTGTCATTTATTGAATACAGCGCGCTTACAGAAGGAAATAAATTCGATAAATTCAATTCATGCGCAAGCGGATCTGTCGACAAAATGACACTTCGTTGAGAGTATTCGTAACGCAAACCTGCATTGTATTCCAACTTGTCATTTTTAGCGGAATATTGGACGTAAGCCGAATTGATCTGATTTTTAGATAAAGCTGTTCCCCGAAACTGAGACAAATTGGGCTGATTCAATTCTTCAGGAGTGATCAGATAATCAAAAACTCCATCCTGACTGTCATCCCGAAACTGATATCCGGTTTCCAGTTTGCCGTTCCTCAGTTCCTTTGAATAATCAAATTTAAGCCGGTAACCGTTCACCGGTTTTTTATACGGATTTTGTACAAACTGAATGAGGTTTCCGCCCGGCACGTTCATATTCCGGTTAAATGTATTGCCGAAAAGATTATCATATTCGAACAAAGCTGAAAGTGTTAACGCTGATTTATCGGCAAACTTATGAGTATAATCAATATTTCCAAGATTGAATGTCCCTTGTTTGATTTGTCTGTTTTCGTTGTAATAACTTAGCCGGTAGATTTCGGCATTTGTAGTGTAAATCGATTGCGAATTGGTGTAAAATAAGTTGGCATCCCGCTTTTGATACCGTTTACCGGCAAACATTCCCAGCGAGAAAACATTATTTTTGTCGGCTGTATAAATCACCGAAGTCCGTCCGGCATAATTGTACCTGTAGAAACTCCGTTCGCCCATAGATGGAAACCTGTTAATGGTATTCTCCTGAGAATTAATCGTAAAAACATCTCCTTCCCGGTATCCGGACATATCATTCCGGGTATAATTTCCACCAATAGTAATGTCCCATTTCCCTTTTTGGTAAACAAAACTAACATCTCCACCATAACGTATGGGATTTTCTTTATTGTCAAAAGTTGTTGTCCCTGGTAGTCCCTGTTGCAAGTTAACGACCAGGCCCACTTGTTCTGACGACCCTTTTTTCGTTGTAATATTGATAATGCCAGCTTTTCCATCCGGATCGTATTTTGCCGACGGTGAAGTGATGAGTTCAACATTTTCAATGGAATTGGCCGGAAGCTGACTTAACATGTTTTGAGCATCATCCAGGACTGGTTTCCCATTGATAAGCAACAAAAAGCCGGAAGTTCCCCTCAGGCTAATTTCTCCCTGACCGTTAACCGAAACCGATGGCATATTTTTAAGCACATCAACGGCCGATCCTCCTTTGGCTGATTCAAACTGGTCGGCCTTAAAGGTTTGCTTTTCGAGCCTGTTCAACGATTTAATCTGAGTTCCGGTCACCTGAACTTCGTTAACTAAAACACGGGATGGGGTAATTGAAATATCACCAATCTGAAGATTCTGTCCACTTTTTAATGTGAATGAATAGGTTTGTTTATTTTCATACCCGAGAAATTGAACTTTAATAAAATAATTGTCCGGATTCAATTTTTCAAATAAAAAACTACCCCGAATATTTGTAATTCCTCCGGTTACCAGCATGTTGTCTGAAACCCGATACAGCGCGACACTCGCATACTCCAGCGGATCGTTATGCGAAGCATCTGTTATACGCCCTTCTACCCGACCAGTCAACGCATAAGAACTTATTGAAAAAAATAGTATTGTAAAAAAGAAAAGGATTTTCATACAGAATTTATTTGTTTTAATTTCGAATGGCGTTTATCCGCAAAATTTCATTTTGCAGTTGCCCTGTAGCCTGAGGATTACCGGAAACGTAGCCAATTGTCTTTTTATACAATTCAGTAGCTTTTTCCTTTTGTCCCATTTCGGCATAAATACTACCCAGCAGAAATACGGATTGCAAATGATCAGGAAATTTATTAATCGTTTTTTCAAGCTGCGAAATTGCTGCTTTCTGTTGCTTATTTTGATTTAAAAAGTAGGCGTAGGTATAAGCAAATTTCGGATCGCCCGGACTTGACTCCATCGCCTGTTTACTCAGTTCACAGGCTTCATTCTTATCTTTCGATGAAACAATCACACTTAAATTATAGGCTGCTGTCGAATTTTTCGGATTAACCTTTAGAACTGTCCGGAAGGACTTTTCTGATTCGTCCATTCTTTGCATTTCGGCCATGAGCAGGGCATAATTCAGGTTGGCCGCTTCGTTTTCAGGCTCAACGCTCAATGCTTTTTTCAGGTTGATTTCAGCTTGTGACTGGTTTCCTGAAACAGAATACAGAAAGCTGCTGTTTATTAATGGCATGATCGCTTCAGGATAAATTTTGATGGAATTGTTGTAAGAAGCAAGTGCCTGTGCCGTATTTCCCATATTCTGATAATGATTTCCCAAATTATAATATGCGCTCCAGTCGTCAGGACGCGATACCAATGAAGTTTCATATTCAACATTTACTTTCCGGAAAAGTTCTGACTGACCCGGCGTAAATTTCTGTTGTGGAAAAACAGCCAGCGATTGGGCTGTAGCTAAGCGAACAAGCCGGTATTCATCTTTTGCTGCTTTAAACAAAGCAAGTTTTGCTTCATCGGTTTGGTAACCAAGCATTCCAAGTGCTGCCGAACTGCGCGATAATGGCGATTGAAGGTTCATGGCTTCAATCAGTACCGGCCATTTTTTCGGATTGTCGCAGTTTGTCAGCATCCGGATCAGCGAATTGGTAAAAACTTCGCCATACTTGTTAGTCTGAATAACTTTCAGCATTTCATCCAGTCGTTTCCAATTTTCCCCGCGAGCATCATCGACCAAACTGCCGATATAAAGTGTTTCTTTCTGGTAGTCGTCTTTGTGCCACTTTTTTACGTTTTTATTCGCCCATTCCGGCGATTCGCCGGTATGACAAAGATTGCAGGCATTGGGCGATTTAAATTTGATGGTAGCGGCAGGCATTGGTGGCCGGAAAGAATGATCGGACCTGACCATATTCCCGAAACGAGTGGTTGGCATGTGGCATTGCACGCATTTCGGACTGGTATTATCCAGCGGATGATGAGTGTGCGCCTCATAATTCTTACCGTTTTCTTCGTGACAGGTGGTACAAGCTTTATTGGCTTCAACAAGATCGTCGTTTTTAAAGCGGTATCTTCCTGATGAAGTATGGCATGTCACACAATGTAACTGACTGTTTTGTTTACACGAATTCATTTCCCAACTGGTCATGGTGTAATTTTCGCCCAAATCGCGGCCATCGGGATAGAAATCCGGATTCTCAAGTGTTATCAGATCGAAATTATCATAGAACCGATCCCCCGGGATATAAGAGGAAGTAATGGGTCGCATTTTGGCATGACAGGTCGCACAGCTCGAATTGTGCTGTTCGGGAGTAAAAGTTTTGGTGACAATCAGTTTAATTGAGTCCAGTTTAATTCCTTTTTCTTTGGCGATACGCGCAGCTTTGATATGCTCCAGTGCAGGGCCATGACAGGTTTCACAGTTTATCCCGGCTTCTTTCCAGTTGGTTTGATACGAATTTGTCGAAAGATTGAAATTGTTTTTCAACTGGCTCACGTGACAGCCGTAACACGAGGTGTTGAAAGTATACTGACGGTCGCGCCAGCTCAAAGCCGAATCTGCCATTCCGCCCTGCATCATTGTCGGGAAATGACGAACTGCCGAAGCCGGATTGTTATACCACAATTTGGTATTTACATCATAAGCCAGCGGCAAAGTTTGCAGTCGGCCACCTTCCCACTCAGCCAGAAAATAATACACATTTTTTCCACCCAAAGCCCAAAGAACCTGATAGTCCTTTGTTGCACCGGCTTTTTGCTCCTGAATAAAAAGCGAAGTATCTTTTTGAATGGCCTGATAAGTGGCACCTTCCATTAAAACCCCTTCCTGACCCAGAATAACCTGGTTTTTTATAAATTC
>JBBRGI010000297.1:0-4664 GCA_038240855.1 Bacteroidales bacterium
GATGGTGTAAATGCCTGGCCCTTGCGAAAAGACAAGGTGACCGGATTACTGAAATTCCATCAGGCCGACATTTTTAATGTTCAGGAAGCGCTCCCCGAACAGATTGACGATCTTGTAAACAGTTTCCCGGAATTCAATTACGTAGGCGTAGGTCGCGATGATGGAAAGAGAGCAGGGGAGTTCATGTCAATCTTTTACAAAAAGGAACGTTTCGAAAAGCTTGATGACGGTATGTTCTGGCTAAATGAGAGCACAACTAAACCCGGACTTGGCTGGGATGCGCTTTGTAACAGAACGGTCACCTGGATCAAATTAAAAGATAAGATGACCCGGAAAACCTTTTATGTATTTGATACTCATTTTGATCACAGAGGAAATAAGGCACGTGAAGAATCGGCCAAACTGATCCTTAAATCAATTAAAGAGATCAATAAGGAAAACTTACCTTTGATTCTGACAGGTGATTTTAACCTGACAAAAAAAACTACCCCCATTCAGTCGATTTTGAAAGAATTACATGATGCAAAGGATATATCGCAAACTTTACCCTATGGGCCCGATGGCACCAGTGGCGGATTTGAGGTAAAAGTCATGCCCAATACAATTGATTTTATCTTTGTCAATGATAAAGTTGGGGTGATGCGTCATGGCGTTTTATCTGACTCATTTGGACTGTTTTACCCTTCAGATCATCTTCCTGTCCTTGTTGAAGTAATAGTTAATTAAAAATATGGAACTGTAGCCCGGTGCCTGAAGCCGTGATAGGGTTCCAAACCCTGTCATGGCTCTATGTTCTGTCATGGTTATGTTTCAGGTCCGAGGTATAATCATTATTTTTACAAATTGCACCATCCTGCGCCGATGCCTTTTATTTTTCCACGGAAAAAATGTAATTTTATATAAAATTTCAGGGTGCAATAATGACAGAATTTATCAGTAACGATAAGCTGCAACTGGCTTTCGATTTTGTACAATATACCGGTAAGCATATCTTTCTTACCGGGAAAGCAGGAACCGGGAAAACGACCTTTCTTCACCAGCTCAAAAAAAATTCGCCCAAACGAATGGTGGTTGTGGCACCAACAGGTGTAGCTGCAATCAATGCGGGCGGAGTTACCATTCACTCTTTCTTTCAAATGCCTTTCGGTCCTTTCTTACCGGTCGAAAATTCCGTAAATCAGGGTGCCGGTAGGGAGAACAGAACCAGCCCCGAAAGTTTGCAAAAGTTTAATCGCGAGAAAATTGCCATTCTGAAAAGTCTTGATCTGCTTGTTATTGACGAAATCAGTATGGTACGAGCCGATCTGCTCGATGGTATTGATAGCGTACTTCGCAGGTATAAAGATCGTAATCTTCCTTTTGGAGGTGTACAGTTATTGATGATTGGCGATCTGCAGCAATTGGCACCCGTTGTAAAGGATGATGAATGGGCGTTATTGAGACCATTCTACGATACCGCATTTTTTTTCAGCAGCAAGGCATTGAAAAAGACCGATTACATCAGTATTGAACTGACTCACATTTTCCGTCAGCGTGATGAGCTATTTATCAGGCTGCTCAATAAAATCAGGGATAATAGCGCCGATCAGCAAACGCTCGACGAATTAAATAAAAGATACCTGCCTGATTTTACACACAAAGAAGGCGACGGATACATTACCCTCACAACTCATAATTACCAGTCGCATAATATCAATGATTCAAAACTGTTAAAATTACTGACCAAAGTGCGCATATTTACCGCCAAGGTCGAAGGCGAATTTCCCGAGTACTCATATCCGACTGATTTCGAGCTTAGTCTCAAAAAAGGGGCGCAGGTAATGTTTGTAAAGAATGATATTTCGCGCGATAAGCTTTACTACAACGGGAAAATCGGCGCAATTGTAAAGATGGATGATGATATGATCTGGGTGCGGTGTCCGGGTGATGAGGAAGATATTGCCGTCGGAAAGGTGGACTGGCAGAATACAAAATACACAATCGATGAAGAAACCAAAGAGATCAGGGAGTCGGTCCTTGGTACGTTTAGTCAGATCCCGTTAAAACTTGCCTGGGCCATTACAATTCATAAGAGTCAGGGTTTGACCTTCGAAAAGGCGATCATCGATGCAAAAGCTGCCTTTGCCCATGGCCAGGTTTATGTGGCGCTCAGCCGCTGCAAAACACTCGAAGGAATGGTTTTAAGTACACCAATCTCAAATCAGTGCATTAAGAGTGATACAAAAGTCTCGGTTTTTAACCGGGAAATAGAGCAAAACCCTCCCGGACAGGAACTGTTGGAACAGGCAAAGATGGCTTTTCAGCACAGTTTATTGTTTGAACTATTTGATTTTCAACCTTTGCTCCGGAGAGTGATGTATTGTGTGAAACTCATGAACGAGCACCAGGAAAGTATTCTCCCTGCTTTTAAAGAGATCTTTGTGCTGATGAATACGGAGGTGCGACGTGATCTGACTGAGGTTTCCGAAAAATTTAAAGGTCAGTTACAGCATCTGCTCGCAGAGAATAAGAATGTTGAGGCGAATCTCCTTTTGCAGGATCGGATATGCAAAGCGTGTGGCTATTTTTCCGAAAAAGTCGCATTGGTATTGACTGGAAAATTAAAAGGACTCGATATCGAAATTGATAATAAAACCGTCAAAAAATCGGTTAAGGATGCGGTTGAAAAACTAAACGGTGATGCCACCGTGAAATATGCCTGTATTAAAGGTTGTACCGGGGGATTTTCTGTAAAACAATACATGGAGATTCGTGCGAAGGCTGCGATAGAGCCAGCAGATAATAGTCTGAAGATTAAAGCCGCAGCATTTTCTCTCGAAGGTAATATGAAGCATCCCGAACTTTACAGAATACTCCGGTCATGGTGTAATCAAAAGGCTGATGATCTGAATGTTGATACTTTTATGATATTGCCTTTCAAGGTGCTTATCGAAGTGATCAACAAACTCCCGGTGAGTTTATCTGAACTTAAAAAAGTAAAAGGTTTCGGTCCAAAGAAAGTAAGTCAGTTTGGAAAGGAAATTCTGACTATAATCACGGAATACCTGAAGAAAATGAATATAGAAATTCCTGACCGTCCGGTCGATATTGAACCTGAAGTAGAAATTAAGGTTCCCAAATCCGAGACTAAACTGGAATCCTTCGAATTGTTCAACAGTGGCAAATCACCTGAAGAGGTGGCAAAACTCAGGGGGATGGCTGTGTCAACCGTTGAGGGACACCTGGTTCATTACATCGAATCGGGGGAACTTGGTCTTGAAAGATTGGTCACTTCCGAAAAGGTAACCATTATTTCCGATTGGTTTCTTCACAATCCAACTCTTGGTTTAGCTGCTGCTAAAAATGAATTGGGTGATAATTACAGTTATACCGAATTGCGATTCGTAATGAAACATATTTCATTCACACGGTCAATCACTATATAATTCTTTAATCAGAATCATGTTTCCAAAATAAACGGAATTAAATACCTTTATCAGCCAAATTTATCCAATTAATAAAATGATGCGATTACTTATTACTTCATTCATTATCTGCTTGTTACTTATGTCTTGCTCATCGGGCAAAAAAGCACTTGAACGCGGCGACTATTTCAATGCTACCCTGCAAGCCGTTAACCGACTGCGAAATAATCCCAATTCTTCGAAAGCACTTGACGCGGTTAAAGAGGGTTATCCTATGGCATTGAACTATTTCCAGGGAAAGATTGATAACGCCATCAGTTCAAACAACCCTTTTAAATATTCGGAGGTAGTTGGATTTTATGAAAATATGAACCGGTTGTCAGACGAAGTGAGCCGTTGTCCTGCCGCAATCAAAGTTCTTCCGCCGGTAAACTACTTTACTGCAGAACTTGCACAGGCACGGAAACTTGCCGCTGACGAGCAATACAATGCCGGATTGAAAAATGAAAAAGTCAATACACGTCTTGCCTGGAAAGATGCCTGGTATAATTACCAGCAGGCCGATCGGTTCTCCCCGGGATATAAGGATGTAAAAAGACGGATGACTGAAGCAAAATACAATGCCACATGGAAGGTTATTGTTGAACAAATACCGGTATCGCGCAAGTACCAGCTCACATCCGATTTCTTCCTGAATCAGATTATCGAAAATTTGATGCGGTACAGACCCAATGAATTTGTGACTTATTATTCACCCGAAGGGGCCGAAAAAGAAGGGCTAAGGAATCCGGATCAGTTGCTGCGAATGAATTTTGATGATTTCGTGGTAGGACAGGTTTACGATAAAGAGACTGTTCGTGAGCTGTCACGTGATAGTGTGGAGGTGGGAACTGTCACGCTCCCCGACGGCAAAAAGGTAAAAGCATACAATACTGTGAAAGCTAAACTGACGGTTAACCGAAGGGAATTGATATCAAAAGGTGTATTGGATGTAACGATTATTGATCTGCAGGGTAAGAATGTCGTTTCGCAGCGGAAATTTCCCGGGCAGTTTGTCTGGTTTGTTGAATGGGGTTCCTTTAATGGTGATGAGCGTGCGCTGACTGATGAACAGCTGGCAATCTGTAAGCGTAAACCAATCCCGCCTCCTGGTCCGCAGGATCTGTTTATCGAATTCACAAAACCGATCTTTAATCAGGTCACCCCGTTTTTGAAATCGTTTTATCAAAAGTATTAGATTTGGAAGGCCGAAGCCCGAAG
>JBBRGI010000298.1:0-4601 GCA_038240855.1 Bacteroidales bacterium
TAGGGAATCACGTAAACATTATCGGGTTCCATTTTCTCCATATCTTCAATATCCTGCACTTTCATGGCGGTTACCTTTGACAAAAGGGATGTCAGCATGCTTTTGTGGTCAGGACTTAGGTGCTGCACATAGATAAATGCCCTGCCAGTATGGGGAGAAAGATTTTGCAAAAGTTCAGTCACCGCTTCGAGACCTCCCGCGGAAGCGCCAATAGCAACAACAGGAAATGGTTTCTCTTTCCCGCGACCTATCTCTGTTTGAAAAGCTGTATCCGGCTCCTTTATGTCATCGTGATAAAGCATTGTATCTCCCGCCACATTAATCTGAGGCAAAAAAGCCTTTTTACCTTTATACCTGCAAGCCGTTATTCGGGTTAAAATCCACTTGTCAATATTTTTGCGATTTCATCATTTTTGTAAATTTATATAACTTATTCTCAAAAAATAGATTACCTGAAAATAATTTTAACGAAAAAAAAGCGGTTGCCTAATGACAACCGCTGGTTTATTGATTTAACTTATCATGCGATTTACTATTTTTCTTTCCAGATAACGATTGTGGCCTCAGCCCTGCGATTGGCTGCATGTTCCTCTTTTGTACATGAAACGCCGTCGGCACACTTGTTAAGTAACTGGGTTTCTCCAAATGCCTTTGTATGAATTCTCGAAACGCTTATCCCTTGTTTAACCAGGTAATCGCTGACTGCTTTACCACGTTTTTCTGAAAGCGTCATATTATAACTGGCCGCTCCCCTGCTATCAGTATGCGATTTAATTTCAACATCAACAGTCGGATTATCGGTCATATCCTTAACCAGACGATCAAGTTCTGAAGTAGAAGCCTTGTCGAGATTCCATTTGTCGAATGCGAAGTTAAATCCAAACTGGATATTGTAGACATTACCAACTACAGTTGGCTGAACAAATATTACCTCCGGAACCGGTTCAGGTGTCGGAACTGTTGCTGGTTCAGGCGTTGGCACCACTACCGGTGCAGGTTCTGCCACAGGAACTTCAACAATTACAGGTACAGGCTTCTCCTTTTTTCCAAAAGAATAGGATAGACCAACATGCGTATAGAGTTTAGTACCAAAAATATCAGCCTCCGTGTTTCCCGGTTTAATATTACCAGAAGTCATATCGGTTTTCCGGCCGTCCAGTCTGTCGGTATTTACCCAGCTCCACTGGGTACCGATATTTAACTTTAAATTGTCGCCCAGGCTCATTGCCACACCTGTTCCGAGGGGAACCGTAGCGAATTTCCAATACTGGCCATTTTGTGAAGTCTCAGAAATAACTGCCTTTAAATGTGTCCCACCTAACCCAATTTTGGCATACCAATAGATCTTACGGTCATATTTTTTCTTCGAAAACAGGTTATTCAGGTTCCAGACAGTATTTAAATCAAGTTCATTCGTTTGGGTGTTAAAATCCGGTATTTCGCGATTGTCGAATCTCCACGAACCCTCAAGATTTGCGTAATTCCAGGCTGCTTCAAGAGCAAAGACATGCGAAAAATTCTTTTTTACCAATGCTCCGAAACCAATATTCATCTTGCTGTTCCAGTGATTGAAATGATTAAAGCGGGCATCTTTGAACATGTTATATTCACCGGTGAATTGAGCTACACCTGCATTGATGCCGATTTCCCAATTTTTGTAAGGTTTGGATGTATCTTTTTCCTGACCAAATGATACCACATAGAACATCAATACGACAACTATACTTAAGCTGATTTTTTTCATAACTGGTGTTATTATATTAATAAAATACCCCTGAGCATATCTCAGTATTTAAATAGGGCAATAATTCTGTTGTTTATAATTCTCAAAAAGTCTAATTTAACATTAGCATCCTGTACCATTCGCCAGGATCCCTTTGCATTTTATGTATTCTGTTTATCAAAACTCCGGTAGGATCATTCACAACCTGAAAGTTTAGTCTCTCTTCATCATCACGTGATCTAACTGCTTCCGGATTGTCATCAATGACGGATTTCCAAATCTTCGTCTCATCGTATGCTGACATTTCCTGCGAACCCTCCAGAAAAATAATCCGTTTAATAAGCCAGTCTGCATTTTGCTTTGCCTTCAAGTCTGACTTTATGAATTGTTTGTTCTTTTCACCCGACTCAAGGTTATCATATTTAAGAGATGATACCATATTATCTTTTATATCAATAAGTTCGTCAAGAAGTAACGAATACAGGACAGAAAGCAGTTCGATTCTCTTATTCATCTTGTGAATTTTTTATCCTATAAAGCCGAAAATATTTTAAGAAACAAAGTTATGTTTCGATAGACTGAAATCCTTACAGAATTATTAACAAGAGTTACATGATTCATACTTTTTGTACGAATTCAGAAGCCGGGTTTAGCCGGATTGGTTTGTTGCCCATTTAATCAGGCAAGTTAAATTTTGACAGAGATCATTAATGTATTGCAAACCAGCCAAATGGAATATTTTGAAGTATAAAATCAGTAAATCGGGTTGATTTCCTCTAATGAAACGCCAGCGGATTTGCAATATTGGTATACTTGTTGAGTTTCAGCAGCACGGTGCCTACGACATGTATATCCATTTGTACCAATACCGGCAGGCAGTTTTCATCGTCAGTTAACCAGATGGTTAAATCATCTTTGCCCTTAAACATGCGTCCGGTTTCAACGATCGGGTGAATTTTATGGCAGCTAATTTTGCCAAATTTTGTTCTGATCGTCTCTTTTCCCTTGTATCGCAGGCGTAAGGGGAAAATTTCATCAGAAAAAAATATGTTTACAAAAATCACTTCATCTTTGTTAATATTCGTAAAATCTATTCTGCGGAGATAATAAAAGACCGAAGTTAAGTCGAGCAGTTTACCAGGAACACTATGAACGCCAGAAAGCTTTGAATTAACTGTGTTGTTATTCCTGTTATAAATAATCTCGTTGTAATGCTTATAACGTCCCTCACTTATATTCCGAATCTGTTTATTTGGCAAATTTGTTTCTTTATCAAACCAGCTTTCGTAAACATCCCTCACTTTATAAATTTTATCAGCAAGACCTGTCGTTTGACCAACAGCCGATGCATAAAAGACCGGTTTTCCATCATAAGTTGCATCGGTTATAGAAAGCGTGGTTGTTCCTCCAACGATAAAACCATAACGGATTTGAAAGGACAGGGTTTCGCCGGAAACATAAGCTGTATTTGGTTTTATGGGTGGGTTAACTATTTCCTGGGTATTCGCATACAAGGATTTCAGCAAAATCAGTAAGAGTAAAATTATGCGAACTTTCATTATATTGGTTTTTAGTGATACACTTAATTATCGAGCTTCCAGTATTGAATTCACAAATGCTCCCGGCTTAAAACCCGCTAAATTGCATCAATAAAGTGATTCCTACACGCTTCATTGGTGGACGAATTTTCGGCATTTACAAAGGTGGTTCACTACCGGTCATGAATTGTTATATAATTATAGAAAAGGATTACATTATTATTACACTACCTCTTTTGCACTCAAATGCAATTTATTTTATTGATTATTAATCCATTAAAATCACATCTGGCAAGAATTAAGATTAAATAATGTAAAAACAATCCGGAATTGTGTAAAAGCTTTGAAATCCTGTGACCTAACTTTGCAGTGAATAACGCTGTTTGGGAAAACTTTGAAAAACTTCTTTTACAAGAACAATTTGAATATCTCCTGAATTGACAAATGCAGTGCAAACAAACAATTTTTCAGATGAGACGAACACAATTTTTCAGAATTCTGGCAGGGCTGATTGTACTTATAATATTGATATTTATTTTAAAGAATATTCTTGTTGAGCCCCTGGTAAAGAAAAAAATAGAGACTACGTTCAATGAAAAGGTTACGGATTACGTCATTAAAATTGGCAATGTCGATATTTCTATCCTTCCCACCGCTATAAAAGTGGAAAATGTAACGCTGGACTCAAAACAGCAGGAGTCCTCCTCTGGCGAGGTTAAAGGAACAATCAATTTCATAAAATTAAAAGGCATCAGTCTCCTAAAAGCAATCTTCAAAAATCATTTAGATATCGATGAAGTAACCATCTCGAACTGCATCATTGACGGGAACGTTTTATTTCACAAGAATGAGAAACCTCCGGCAATATCGCCGGTTAACCTCCGGATAGGCAGCCTGCTTTTTGATACGTTGGATGTAACGATGGGGGATATTTCAAATGCACAGACTTATATAGTGAAAAAAGGTTTTATGAAGATATCTGATATAAATGTCGGGAAGTTCGATACTTTATCTCCCGGTATCATTAACCGGATTGATCTCACGGCTGAAAGATTCACAACGGTCACGCCCGATAGTTTATATTCATTTACGGTCAGCCAATTAAACTATGCTGCAACATCAGGCAAAATGACTTTAGATAGTGTACTTATTGTTCCGAATTACACCAATTATGAATTCGCTGCACATAATGAATTTGAAACAGACCGGATCGAAGCCACTTTAAGCAATATTTTAATTCACGATTTTTCAGTCGCAGGCTATCTCAAAAACCAAAACATCGAAAGTTCTTATATCGAAGTCGGGAAGTTCGAGGCTGAAGCCTTTCGTGATAAACGAAA
>JBBRGI010000299.1:0-4584 GCA_038240855.1 Bacteroidales bacterium
GGGATCTCGGCTGGCTGCCGGGCTACCTGAACGCCTGCATTTTCGAAGGCGGCTATTTTCTCGGCAGCAGTACCTGTTCCGCTCGAGATAATTGCCCCCGCGTGTCCCATTCTCTTCCCCGCAGGAGCAGTCTGACCCGCAATAAAGCTGACTACAGGCTTTGAAATATGCTCGCTGATATATTTTGCAGCCCGTTCTTCGGCATCTCCGCCAATCTCGCCGATCAGGACAATTGCTTCAGTCTTGGGATCATCCTCAAACATTTGCAACAACTCCTGGTAATAGAGTCCCGCAACAGGGTCTCCGCCGATTCCGACACATGTACTTTGCCCCAGTCCGCTGCTGGTCAACTGGTACACCATTTCATAGGTTAAAGTTCCGCTGCGGCTCATTAACCCGATATTTCCTTTCTTAAAAATACTTCCCGGCAAAATTCCAACCAGCGCTTCATCGGGCGAAATTAGTCCCGGACAATTTGCACCGATTAGTTTTGTGCCCATTTTTTGCAAATAAGGGGTGATTTTAACCATATCCAGTGTCGGAACCCCTTCCGAAATGGCAATCACAAGTTTTATACCCGCTTCAGCCGCCTCGAGCACTGCATCGGCAGCAAACGCAGCAGGCACGAAAATAATTGAAGTGTTGGCGCCGGTTTCCTTAACAGCGTCGGACACTGTATTGAAAACAGATACACCACCGACAAGCTGCCCTTTCTTCCCCGGAGAAACGCCACTGACTATTTTTGTTCCATAATCGATCATTTTTTGGGTATGGAAACTTCCATCACGACCTGTGATACCCTGAACCAGCAATCGGGTATCTTTATTGACTAATATGCTCATATTTTTTCTTTTATTAGGTTATCTTAAAAAATCGACACTCAGACTGATTGCTTTTTGTGCCGCTTCACTCATCGTTTCAACAGTCGGAAGATTGGCTTTCTGTAATATTTCGAGTCCTTCTTTTGAGTTGGTTCCCGAGAGCCGGATCACGATCGGAATCTTAATCTTGATCTGTTCAAGCGCGGCAATCAATCCTTTTGCCACATCGTCGCAACGGGTAATCCCACCAAATATATTAATCATGACCACTTTCACACCTTTGTCTGATAGAATCAGGTTCATTGCATCGATCACCTTCTGTGGATTGGAGCTGCCGCCAATGTCCAGAAAATTTGCCGGTTCGCCGCCGTATAATTTTATCATATCCATCGTCGCCATGGCAAGGCCTGCCCCGTTAACCATACAACCGATGGAACCGTCGAGCCGGATATAGGACAGACCCTTATCCCTCGCATCGATCTCCTTTTTTTCGTCTTCTGTTGGTTCATTAAGTGAGTGAATATAAGACTGACGATACAGTGCATTATCATCAAAATTCATCTTTCCGTCAAGGGCAAGCAGCTTACCTTCGGAAGTTATAACCAACGGATTTATCTCGACAAGTGAAGCATCGGTTTCAACGAATACCTTGTATAATTTTCGGAAGAGATCTACCGCCTGATTGACCAGTTTCGGATCATCGAAAAGTGAAAAGGCAATTTTTCGTGCCACAAAAGGTGCCATTCCCAAATCGGGATCGATCGTAAATTTAAGAATTGCATCCGGATTTTCTTTGGCGACTTCCTCAATTTCAACACCACCCTCGCGACTGACCATAAAAACAGCAGATTTTGTGTTCCTGTCTATTGTTATGCCCGCGTAAATTTCGCTTGTAAATGAAACACCCTGTGCTACAAGCACCTTTTCAACAGTAAAGCCTTTGATGTCCATACCAAGGATTTTCTCAGCGGCAGCGGTTGCTTCCTCTGTATTGCGAACAAGTTTAACACCCCCGGCCTTCCCTCTTCCGCCGGTAAGAACCTGGGCTTTAATAACATTGGGAAAACCAAGCTGATTGGCCGCATCCTGGACCTGCTTTACTGTATGACATAAGATTTCGTTGGTGACAGGAATCTCATAACGCGCTAAAACTTCTTTAGCCTGATACTCATGAATTTTCATACGTAGATTAATTATTTGTGAAACACTCCACATTCAGAAATTACCCTTATATTAACATTTTTTATTCCGAATTGGTTTCGAACAGGGGTTACTGATTTGGTTTAATGGGGTCAAATATAGGATATTTTATATGCTCAACAAGAAATCTGCCTAAAATCAGCTTTTTGCTGTCTAAATTATCATTCTTTTGCGCCGGAATAATTAAGTAAATATGTCGTCAAAAATCTTAACACAAGTTCGCTCCTATACGGTCATGGTTATCGGTCTGGCACTTTATTCCTTTGGGGTTACTGCCTTTCTGATTCCGTTGAAAATTGCCGCCGGCGGTGTAACCGGTATTTCGATGCTGGTTTATTATGCGACAGGCTTCGGAACAGGCTACACCTATTTTATCATCAATATTTTTCTCGTCATTCTGGCCATTAAGGTACTCGGGGCCAACTTTGGATTGAAAACGATCTTCAGCATGTCGATCATCGCCATATTGTTAAATGTGATGCAAACTTATATCACCGAACCAATTCTGAATGACATGTTCTTATCCGCTGTCCTGAGCGGAATTCTGGGCGGAGTGGGCATCGGATTAATATTTAATGAAGGAGGAAGCACAGGAGGGACAGACATTATCGCGATGATCGTCAACAAATACCGGAACATCAGTCCCGGCAGGATCATTATGTATTGCGATGTCATCATTATTGCCTCCTCGTTTTTTGTATTGGAATCGGTTGAAAAACTGGTTTACGGGTACGTGTCAATGTGGGTGGTGGCCTACTCGATCGATGCATTTCTGACGGGTGCCCAGCAATCGGTACAATTATTTATTGTTTCAGAAAAATATGAACAGATTGCCGATTTTATTAATTTGCAGGCCAGGCGCGGATTAACAATATTTGATGGAACAGGCTGGTACACACGTCAAAATGTTAAAGTAATTATGACCGTGGTGCGAAAACGCGAGTCACCTGAAATTTTTCGCAAAATTAAAGAACTGGATCCCAACGCATTTATCTCCTTAAATTCGGTAATGGGTGTTTATGGCAAAGGTTTTGATCAGCTAAAGCACTGAATATTCCCTCAAATAATTAATTTAGCCGATCGTCAATCGGAAAGATAACAGCAGTTATGTTATCTTTCTATGCTGTTGCATTAATTAAAAATAAACCTTTTAAGGATGAAGAAACGCCGGATTTATTGGATAGCAGGATTAGTGATCATCACTTTAATTGTATTTTTAACCCTTAGATTTATACGCTATTATCAAATACTTCCGGAACCAGAGGCTGATGTGGTTATCGTTGTCCCTGAACCAAAACTGCTCTATGGTCTGCCGGTTGATTCATTCCACATCGAGGAAAGTACAATCTCGCGGAATCAGAATCTATCCGACATTCTGACTAACCGCGGAGTTTCGGCGCAATCTGTTGATCAACTGGCCAAAAATTCGGTCGCCGTTTTTGACGTAAGAAAAATGAAAGCCGGAAACCGCTATTCGGTATTTTACTCAAAAGATGACAGAAGGTCGCCGTTATATTTGGCTTACGCGAATAATGGTGTTGACTACTACCTGTATTCACTTACCGGTTCGCTCAAAGTAATCGCTGGCAAACACGAGGTGACCTCCATAAGGCAGACAAAATCGGGAGTGATTAAATCCTCTCTCTGGAACGCGATAAAAGAGAGCAATATAAGTCCTTTGCTTGCGGTCGAACTATCGGAAATTTACGCCTGGTCTATTGATTTCTTTGGCATTCAGAAGGGGGACAATTTCACCGTTATTTATGATGAGGATTTTGTCAATGGTGAAGCGATAGGTTTAGGAAAGATTCATTCGGCATCGTTTACCCAGGGATCAACCGTTTTTTATGCGATCCATTTTTTACAGGACGACGGCGAGAGTTATTTCGATGAAAAAGGAAACAGTCTGCGTAAATCGTTTTTGAAAGCACCGTTAAAATTCTCACGCATCAGTTCGAGATTTTCAAATAACAGGATGCATCCTGTTTTACGAATTTCCAGGCCCCATCATGGCGTAGATTATGCCGCAGCAAAAGGTACCCCTGTTGTTTCGATTGGGGACGGCGTTGTCATCCAAAAAAGCTACCAGGCAGCAGGCGGAGGAAATTACGTAAAAATCAAGCATAATTCGGTATACACCACAAGCTATATGCATTTATCGAAGTTTGCAAGTGGCCTTAAATCCGGAAGTCGTGTCAGACAGGGCGAGGTAATCGGTTATGTCGGTTCGACGGGTTTGTCATCGGGTCCGCACCTCGATTTCAGGGTCTTCATTGGAGGAACCGCTGTTGATCCGCTCAAAATTAAATCAGAACCGGCAGAACCAATAAAGCCAGCCAACCTCACAAAATTCAACACCCTGCGCGATTCAGTGGTGCAATTGCTGACTGCTAAAATTATCTGATCAGTCAGTCTTTCAATGAATAATGGCCTCATTGTACTCCAATGAGGCCATTATTCAATCAGCAGAACCCTCGTTGTCAGGAGACTTTGTGGAGCGATTTTTTAGATGTTTTCCCTTCATCAAGCGAAACATCGGCTACAAACTGCCTGATTTGCTGCT
>JBBRGI010000300.1:0-4566 GCA_038240855.1 Bacteroidales bacterium
AGCATAAATGTAAACGTTGTCCCTTTATTTAGCTGGCTTTTTACGTGTATTGTCTGCTCGTGTGCCTCAATAATATGTTTGACAATAGAGAGCCCAAGGCCGGTTCCCCCCTGGATTCTTGATCTGGATTTATCGACGCGGTAAAAGCGTTCAAAAATGCGGATCAGGTCCTTCTTCTCGATTCCGATTCCGTCGTCACTCACCTCGATAAGTACCATCTTATCCATATCGTAAAAAACCACGTTTACGTTTCCCCCTTTTTTACCGTATTTTATTGCATTGCCCACCAGGTTACTCAGCACTTCAAAGATTCGTTTCTTATCAGCAAAAATCATTACGGGTTTATTGGCCTTCACAGCCAGGTTCATATTTATCCTTCTCTCATTTGCGTCGCGCAATTCGAGTTCAAATACCTCCTCCGTGAGTTTAACCAGGTCGAATGGTTCCTTTCTCAGCTTCATCTCGCCTGATTCGAGCTTTGTAATCGATTCGAGGTCTTCAACAATACTGATCATCCGGTCGATGCTTTTTTCTGTCCGTTCGAGATAAATCCGGTTTATTTTCGGATCTTCAAGTCCTCCGTCGAGCAGCGTGAGGATGTATCCCTGGATATTAAAAATCGGGGTCTTAAGTTCATGCGAAACATTTCCTACGAAATCTTTACGGTACTTTTCAAGATCACGCAAACGATCAATCTCTGCCAGTTTATCTTCAGCCCATTGTTTAACTTCATGATCAACTTCCGCGATTATATCGCTTTTCCCCGACATCAGTTTAGTAAGCCGTTTCACTTCGATAGGAACTTCGCGTATAGTCTTATAGATAGGGGTGATTTTATCATTTATCAGCACTGAAAGAATATAAAGAGTAGTGACGTAGGAGATCAGAAATATTACCGGGATACAAAGTGCAAGCCAGATTTCCCATCTCAGCCAAAGTGAAACGATCATCAATAGCATAGTAAACACGGTGATGATAACCGAGGAGATAATTGAGAGTTTTTGCGGGGTACTGGGCTTTATTGAAACCATCATGGATAGGGTTGATTTTTATGAGGGCAAAGTTATATTTATTTATTCTTTGTGACAATTTTGAATGTTAACCTCCAATTAACATTTATTTAATACAATACAGGCAGGTTGGGACCGCGAACACAAATACCTTTGTTAGTTATAAAAGTTTAATTTTAATGGAGAAATTCTATCTTTTTTGGTTTTTGCTGGGAATTGTGTTAACCTGGGCAACACTGACCTTTTTCCGTCGGTTTAAATCCGACCGTAAAAGTGAAGTTAACATGTCTGAAAACGACCGGAATCCGGAGAATTCGTTAAAGGCAGAAAGTGTTCTGGTTAAAACTACAGAAGATTCATCGAATGCGATTATCATGATTTCAAAAGCCTATTATCTGGGAATATCAGGTTTTCATTCCGAGAATAGTAAGGTTTTGGGTGAAATAGAGACAGAGACCGAAGAGTTTAATCAACGGGTCAGAAGGCTGAAAGCCAATATGCTCATGGTTATTCAGCAATTACAGAAGGATTCGATTGATACAGGTCATTATTATGTTCAAATTGTGGATTACCTGCGCGAAATGGCACACTCCATTAAATATGTGGTTCATCCGCTCAATGAGCACCTGATAAATAATCACAAACCTTTTTCAGAAGATCAAAATACAGAGTTAACCCAGTTTAGCAGTCAGGTTACTGATTTCCTGAATTTTGCGCTCCATATTATCAAGGAATCGCGGTTTGAACAAATTGAGGATCTTATCCAGAAACGTCAGTCAGTACTCGAATTGATGCGCGAACAGGAGAAACTTCAAATCCGAAGAATCAGGCGAAAAGAAACCAATACCCGTAATACGGTGTTGTACTTCGGGGTAATGTCGGAAACAAAAAATCTGCTCCTGCAGACTGTTAATTTGCTTAAAGCCACCCGGGATTTTGTGTCGTATACCAAATCCTGAATAAGTGAAAAAATTTGCATTGATCTCCAGTGCATTACATTCAATTCTGAAGAAATCAGATAAAATTTTCATATTCAAATCATAAATCACTTATTCCTCCCTCAGAAAGTTATAAATTTGCAACCTTAAATTCTGAGAAAAATTAAAATAGTAAAGTGTATGAATCTGGACAAAATTTTCGGATTTCTTGTTCCAAAAGACCGCAAGTTCTTTCCCCTTTTTAACAAAGCCGCCGATAATCTGGTGCTGGCATCCGAATTGCTGGTGAAGCTCATGGGTGAAAACGACCTTGTTCAACGTGAAGTTTACATAAAGCTTATTAAAGAGGCTGAACATGAAGGAGATGACATTACACGTGAACTTGTTACCGAGCTTAATGGTACATTTATTACGCCCTTTGACCGTGAAGATATTCACCAGCTCATTTCAACGATCGATGATGTTATTGATTACATCCACAAATCTTCAACCCGGATGCATTTTTACAAACTTCCTACTTTCCCTGAGGAATTTGTCAAAATTGCCGACTACATTCACCTTGCAAACCTTGAGATTCAATTGGTACTTCGCAGTGTAAAGAGTGCATCAGATTTTCTGAAATTTACTGATTCCTGTACCAAAATTGATGCATATGAGAGTGAAGTGGATTATCTGTACCAGGAATATCTGTCCAATCTGTTTGAACTGGAAACAAATGCGATTAATCTGATTAAAAAGCGCGACATTCTGGCATCACTCGAGAAGGCCATTGACAAATGTGACGATGTTGCCAATGTCTTTTTATCAATCATAGTTAAGATATCATAGGTATAACTGTTATTTTCGTTTTGCTGAACGATGAAATAGTTGTATAATTTGCTCAATACTAATTATCACCTTATGAGTTTTACCCTTTTAATTGTCATCGTCTTACTGGCCTTGATTTTCGATTTTATCAATGGCTTTCACGATGCTGCAAATTCAATTGCTACTGTTGTTTCAACCAAGGTATTAACACCATTGCAGGCGGTAATCTGGGCGGCATTTTTTAACCTGATTGCTTTTATGGTTTTTGAACTTAATATTGTTGACACAATCGCAAAAACAGTTGATACTTCTGCCATTAACCTGCAGGTTATATTAGCAGGATTAATTGCTGCCACAATCTGGAATTTATTAACCTGGTATTTAGGTATCCCTTCAAGTTCATCACATACTCTTGTAGGTGGTTTCGCCGGTGCTGCTATTGCATATGCCGGCTGGGATGTTGTACATACAGGAAAGATTATGAAAATTGCAGCATTTATTTTCCTGGCGCCAATGATTGGAATGTTGCTCTCCTACCTCTTGTCGATCACGCTTTTATGGTTTTTTAAAAATTTCAACCCCTTCAGGTTAAAGCGCTGGTTTAAAGTAGGACAGCTATTGTCATCTGCAATGTTCAGCCTCGGGCATGGTGGAAATGATGCCCAGAAAGTAATGGGTATTATAACAGCTACATTTCTGGTATTTTTCCATTCGGTAGATCCTTCGCAAATACCAGCTTGGGCGCATATTACCTTTAATGAGGCTGGCAAGATCGAAACTATTCCATTCTGGATTGTAATAGGTTGTCATACAGCAATAGCGTTGGGAACGTTATCAGGTGGCTGGCGAATTATCAAGACAATGGGCAGTAAAATTACCAAGCTTACCCCGTTTGAAGGGGTAGCTGCCGAGGGCGCGGGTGCAATAATGCTCTTTGGTACCGAGGCATTTGGAATCCCGGTCAGTACCACGCACACTATTACAGGAGCGATAATGGGAGTAGGATTGACCAAGCGGGTCTCTGCTGTTCGTTGGGGTGTTACCGTTAATTTGCTTTACGCCTGGATTCTGACAATCCCTGTTTCAATGGCATTGGCTGCGATAATTTACTGGATTTTCAGAATCCTGAATTTCGGATAGATCCGGTTACCTGGTCAAAAAAGGGGTGAATAACTACACAGGTAATTATTCACCCCTTTTTTTCAAACAATTTTAAACGTAAGTACGATCACAGAAAATAGAAAAGTAGTGACAGTACAAGTCCTGAGAGGATCAGGATAGAAAAATTAACCATCAGACTTCTTTTTATTTTTTTGCTGCTTAATGTTAACGCATAGATCATTTTCATGACATTGTTACTGTTGGTGGCATTAAGTATGGCTAAAGCAAGGGTTGTTTCATTTATTGAGCTATTGTGCTGAAGTAAATTAAGTACAAAAGGATCGATATCGGTGATTCCAACGATAAAGGCCAGTGAAGTCACCCCCTGGTTTCCATAAGTTTTCATGACATATTCGGTAATTATGGCAAAGAAGACAAACAACACTCCAAAAATTATGGCCGTTTTAAGTTCAAGCGGATTTTTATTGCCAGCTATATTGTTGGTTTCAGCCTCTAAAGTAGCATCAGAATCTTTTCTTTTGCCTGGTATCTTCGAAAGAATAAAGCAGATTATAAAAAGAACAAGGAAAGGAATGGCCAGTACATTAACTATTGGCGGATAAAAAAGAAAGGCCAGGAAAAGAATCCTCAGATACATCATACCATTGGCAATCATAATTGCGGAGACTGCACTTGGTCCTGAATCTTCT
>JBBRGI010000301.1:0-4559 GCA_038240855.1 Bacteroidales bacterium
AAGGAAGCTGATATCATGGAATGGTGGAAGAAAGCTTGTGGTGCTCATGCTGAGATCGGTGTAAAATACCTTGTTCAGGCTTTTATGCCTGTCAATGATCAGACAACAATGGATGAGATCAAGCTGTATTGTGATTATTATAATAACGTGGGTTATATAACTGCTGCGGCCGGCGGAATTGGTTTTGGCTATCATAACCATTCCTTCGAATTCCGCGAAATTGACGGAAAGTTGATCTACGATTTTATGCTCGAAAATACCAGTCCTAATCATGTATTCTTCGAAATGGATGTTTATTGGATTACTGAAGGCGGACAGTCGCCTGTAGCATATATCAACAAATACGATGGTCGTTTTCCTGTATTACACATCAAGGATGAAAAAGAATTGGGTGCCAGCGGGAAAATGAATTTTAAACCAATTTTTGAAGCTGCCTATGCCAAAGGATTGAAGGAGTATTATGTTGAAGTTGAGAAATATACCAACAATGATCCTTTTGCCAGTGTTAAAGAAAGTATTGACTACCTGGTCAAAGCTGACTATGTAAAATGATAATGGCATGAAAAATTTTAAAGGGGATATGTTGTTTTGCAGCATATCCCTTTTTTAATTTAAATCTAATAGTTAAGATTAACGAACTAAAAAACAATGTATTATGAAATATTTATTCTTTTTGGTGATTCTTGTTCAACCAATTTTGGGCAATAGTCAACCTTCATCACCGACAACCAAAAAACTTGTCTGGTCTGATGAATTTAATGTCAACGGTCTTCCGGATAATCAGAAATGGGGTTATGAAGAGGGAAAGATCCGGAATAATGAAGCCCAGTATTATACCAGAAACCGGCCTGAGAACGCGCGCATTGAAGGTGGTAATCTGATTATTACTGCTATTAAGGAAGAGTTCAAAGGTGGGCAGTACACGTCGGCAAGTATCAATACCAAAGGAAAATATGAATTTACGAAAGGGAGGATCGAAGTAAGTGCAAAGCTGCCCCACGGACGTGGAGTGTGGCCCGCCATATGGACGCTTGGAACCAATAAAAGTCTGGGAGGATGGCCTGCCTGCGGTGAGATTGATATCATGGAATTTGTTGGTTACGAGCCGGATATAGTTTATGCAAATGTACATACCAAAGATTATAACCATACTAAAGGTAATGGCAGGGGAGGGTCGCTTAACTATAAAAACCCGTGGGAAGATTTTCATATATATGCTGTTGAATGGTTTGATGACCGGATGGATTTTTACTTCGACAACCAAATGTATTATTCCTGCGTCCGGAAAGGGGAAGGAATCGGTGAATGGCCTTTCGTGGAGCCACAGTATTTATTGATCAACCTCGCGATAGGTGGTGCTTGGGGTGGAAAGAAGGGAATAGATGATTCAATTTTTCCTGTTGAGTACAGGATAGACTATGTTCGGATCTATACTTTTTAAAATTGCGATGATAGTTTGAGATAAGATGACAAACTCAGTGAAAAATCAATATATTGCGGTCATCTAAAAATTATTTATGGGACGGGGCTTAGTTATTATCAGTGACACCGGGGTGAAAAAGAAATTCATCACACTTTCACTTGGCGTGAAGGGAGTCGATTTCTACTTTCTTTCAGGGATAGGTAAATTTGCTGATGAATTTCAACTTTTTCAACCCGATTTATTGATAGTTGGCGATCATGAATTGCAGATTCTAAGTAATAATGTAGCAAGTCTTGCACTTGTTAATTCGGTTAATAAGTTATTTTTGGCAGGGCATGATCCCCTTGAACCATTTAATTATCCGTACCAGAACCTCATATTAATTCATGACGGATTTTATGCTGACGAATTCTATCAGCATGTAAAGCCTATCCAGACATTTAATATCCAATCGCTCAATAATCAGCCGTTAAAGTGGATTTTCGATAATCTTCCCATCGGCCTTTTCTGGAAAGATTTAAATTTCAGATATTTGGGTTGCAATAAGATATTTGCTGATGATCAGGGATTTACAGATACCGGAAGACTTATCGGATTGTCCGATTACGATCTTTTCACTTCGACTTCTGCGGATGAATATATACAAAAAGACAGGGAATTGATCGAGAGTAATGCCTCTGCATTCTGTTACGAGGAAACCGAGACAGATAAGGATGGCAATCAGGAGGTTATCTGGAAAAGGAAAATTCTGATACGGGAAGATAATGGCGCTGTTTCCGGAATCCTCGGGATGTACGAGAAAATAACAAAAGAAATAAAGCGTGAAATCGAACTCCAGGACGAAAGGCGCTTTTTGCAGATGTTGATGGACAATATTCCTGATACCATCTATTTCAAAGACCTGAATTCTCGATTTACCCGGATCAACAATGCTCAGGCCAAAACGTTGGGTCTTCAGCATACCGAAGATGCAGTGGGGAAAACAGATGCCGACTTTTTCGATGAAACATTTGCCTTAACCGCTCAAAACGATGAACAGGAAATGATGAAAAGCGGAGAACCTGTTATAAACAAATTGGAGAAGATTAGGTCGCTGGAAGGGGCTCAATATGTAATGGCCACTAAAATTCCGTTAAAGGATGAGCAGGGAGTAATTATTGGTATGGTTGGTGTTTCGAGAGATATCACACAGAAACACATACTCGAAATGAAACTCCAGCAGGAAACTAATCTGCTGAACGTACTTCTCGATAGTGTTCCTGATACTATTTATTTTAAAGACCGGAATTCAAAATTTACCAGAATCAATAAAGCATGGCTCAATCTGCATGATATCACTAAGGCAGAAGAAGTAATTGGGAAAACGGATGCCGATTTCTTTGACCCGGTATTTGCCGACAGAACTTATCGTGATGAGCAGGAATTAATGCATAAGGGTGAGCCTTTGTTTAATATGCTTGAAAAACGACTTGACCCATCCGGTAATCAGGTTTTTAAGTTGGCCAATAAGGTTCCTTTATTTGATCAGAATAAAATAGTTGTGGGGATGATCGGGATATCGCATGATATCACTGAATTAAAACTGGCTGAATCAAAATTGACTCATGAAAAGGAGCTGCTGCAGTCGTTAATGGATTTTGTACCGGATACAATCTATTTTAAAGACGTGAATTCTTGTTTTACAAGGGTTAATCGGGCATTTGCCGATGCTGTGGGACTACAATCACCCGATGAGGCGATCGGAAAATGTGATTCGGATTTCTTCCCTGAAGAGCAAGTAATGTTTTCCCGCCTTGATGAAGAGAATATCTTAAAAAGTGGAGAACCGAAAATCAACAGGATTGAAAAAGTTCAAAATGCTAATGGAAAAATTCTCTGGCTTTCCACGACCAAAATACCGATAAAAGATCAGACTGGTATTATTACAGGGATTATCGGTATTTCCCGTGATGTGACAGTGATTGAAGAAGCCCGGACCAATCTCAATTTCGCAAAAGAAAAAGCCGAAGAGGCAAACAGGGCCAAGAGTCTTTTCCTGGCTAATATGAGTCATGAAATCCGCACTCCGATGAATGGGGTTATTGGAATGGCAGATGTTCTCAACCAGACCGAACTAACCGATGAGCAGCATGATTATTTAAACATTATTACAAAATCGGGTAATAACCTTTTAAGCATCATTAATAACATCCTTGATTTTTCTAAAATTGAATCGGGTAGCCTTGAACTTGAAATGGCTCCTTTTAATATTCGACAAGTAATTGAAAATGTGGCTGATACACTTATAATTACGGCAACAAACAAAGGTGTTAGCCTTGTAAATTATGTCGATTCATCAATCCCTGAGATTGTGCAGGGTGATGCATTGCGCCTGCATCAGATTCTGCTCAATCTGGTCAATAATGCCCTGAAATTTACCAATATTGGGGAAGTATTTTTTACTGCTGAACTAACTGAAGCATACCATTCAGGATACACGGTATTGTTCAATGTCAAGGATAGCGGAATTGGGATTTCAAAAGAGGCCCAGCAGAGGATTTTTCAATCGTTTACCCAGGCAGATAGCTCCACTACCCGCAGATTTGGGGGAACCGGGCTTGGCCTTGCCATCTCCCAGCGATTGGTGAAAATGATGGAAGGGACTATTGGAGTCGAAAGTGCCGAAGGAGAAGGATCATTGTTTTGGTTTTCTGCAAACTTTGGACCCAGTTCCGAACTGGAGGAATCACTACCAACCCCGAAATTGTTGATTGACGGGTTGAAGGTCTTAATTGTGGATGATAATCGCACCAATCGTTTTGTGTTCGGAAAGTACCTCGACACATGGAATTGCAAATATGATCAGGCAGATAATGGCAAAACTGCACTGGAAATGTTAATTCTAAATGCGCAACAGAATAACGCCTACGATTTGGCACTCATCGATTACCAGATGGAAGGAATGGACGGTCTAAAACTTGCTGAACAAATTCAGCAAAATCCTGTGATTTGTTCTACACGGCTCATCCTACTGTCGTCAGTAACTGATGTTATCCCGCGTAACGAGGTATTGAGCCGAGGATTTAATTATTTTCTTAATAAACCTGTGAAATTAAAAGAGTTATATGGAGTAATTGCTTCCGTAACAGGGAATGGT
>JBBRGI010000302.1:0-4553 GCA_038240855.1 Bacteroidales bacterium
GAAATCCGCATTAAGATTGATATCAGTGCGATCCGGAAAATTGGCGTGACGGGGAAAATGTCGGTTACTGCCTTCGGAATTTTGCAGGAAGACGCCATTGCCCTGAGCGGAAAGACAAAAAAGGATATGGTAACAGGTATAGTCAGGGAGTTATATGTAAACAGGGGGCAGAACCAGGCAGGAATAGAATATGAACTGGTGACACCCCGGCTTTTCAACCTGGTAAATCCCTTTGTTAATTTTACCCTGATGAAGTCGGAGATGAAAAAGGACAGGAGCATGATTCGCAATCTTGAGAATCCCGTGTTTATTTCAAGCGCAGGACTCTACCTGGATAAAAAAGGGTTTGATTTAAATCTTCTCTTCAAATATGTTTCACCGTTCGAAAATCAGCGCTTTGCCAGTGTATCTGCCGGTCCGCAGCCTCTTGGCGACTTTGTAAGTGCGGACGTGACAGGTAGCTATAGTTTTAAGGGCAAAATACCTGTGAGGTGTTATTTCAAAGTAAAAAATTTAATGGATAAACGATACTCTACAGTAATCGGCTATCCCGATTTCGGGCGGATGATTTACCTGGGAATGAGTCTGAGTTTAAAACGTTACCTAAACTAAAATAGAAAAGAAATATTTTTACATCAGGTAATTTCTGGAAATTCACCAACAAACTTATCAGGATTGACTCATAAAATACCTGTGAATTAGTCCTGATAACAGTTCATTATCAATTGGTTTTGTGATACTGTCATTGCATCCGATCATAATTAACTGCTCCATTTCGCCTGGCAGTGACGTGGCAGTCTGTGCAATAATTACCAAATCATCCCTAAACTCACGTATCTGCCGTGTCGCTTCGTATCCGTCCATTTCCGGCATATGCATATCCATAAGAACCAAATCGAGATCAGGATTATTCCTGCAGACTTCTATAGCCTCAATCCCGGTCTTTGCTGTAAAGAGCTGGTAACAAAAGGGTTCCACTAATTTCGAAAGTATCATTGCCGACATTGGTTCATCTTCGACAATTAATATTTTAAGACACAAAGCTGAGAGATCAATTTTATTTCCCAAACTTTCAGCTAACCCGTTTTGAAGTGCGACCTCTTTCCCGTTCTGTTTTAACCAGGCCGGGATGGTAAAATAAAATGTTGAACCCTTTTTTTCTTCGCTTTCCACCCATAATCTGCCGCCGTGTTTTTCAACAAATTCTTTACAGAGTAATAATCCTAATCCCGTACTTGGCTCTCCATCGGTCCCTTTCCTGTTTGTTTTAATGTCGAGGCGAAATAAATTGTCAATCATTTTACGATTCATGCCGATACCTGAATCCTTAATAGATATTTCAATATAGTTTTCAACAGTCGACTTTGCCATAATAGAAACTTTCCCTCCTCTGGGGGTAAATTTTACGGCATTTGATACAAGATTACGTATGACAGTCTGAAGCATATTGCCATCAGCAAAAACTTCAAGATGTGGGGGAACGACTGTTTTCAGGTCTATTTTTTTATAATTGGCAGATTCAATGAGCATTTCTACACTCTCGGCTATAAGAGGAAACAATATGACTCTCTCTTTATT
Organism: Bacteroidales bacterium; assembly: GCA_038240855.1. Classification (GTDB taxonomy): domain Bacteria; phylum Bacteroidota; class Bacteroidia; order Bacteroidales; family Prolixibacteraceae; genus JAAFHB01. The sequence continues at coordinate 1,579 of JBBRGI010000302.1, forward strand.
GAATGAAATGATTCCTTGTTGCATTCCGGCCCAATGCAAAAGATTACCGAGTAAACGGAACAGGTTATTTGCAGACTTACGCATATTTACTGCCATTTCCTGTATTTCTTTCCTCGACAAGCTCGATGATTCTTCAGCCATTATTTGTGTTAATCCTAAAAACCCGTTGAAAGGTCCGCGCAGATCGTGGGCAATAATGGAAAAGAATTTGTCTTTTTCGCGAATTAGTTTTTGGAGTTCATTATTCTTGCGTTGAACTTCGGCTTCAGCTATTTTACGTTCAGTAATATCTATTTTTATGGCAACATAACTGATTATTGTTCCTTTTTGATCAAATATTGGTGCGATGACAGCACTTTCAATAAATTCTTCTCCATTCTTTTTTTGGTTGATAAATTCGCCTTGCCAGGTTTTACGGCTATTAAGCGTCTGCCAAAGTTCTGTAAAAATTTTCCCGTCAGTTTTTCCAGATTTTAAAATACTTGGATTTTGACCAATAGACTCCTCAGTAGTATATCCTGTTAATTCTGTAAATTTAGGATTTGCATACTCGATATTACCCTTTAAATCAGTGATTACAATGGTCGTGGGACTTTGTTCCAGAGCTGTTGATAATTTCAGGATCTGGGCTTCAGCTTTCCGGATAGAAGTTATGTTTAAATTTGTTCCTACCAGCCTGAGCACTTTCCCGGTTTGATCATCAAAATGCTTGATAGCACGGGATAAAACGATGATATGTTCCCCGTTTTTATGAAGCATCCGGTATTCGTTTTCGTAACGAAGGTGTTTTTTATCCAGGAATTCATTCAAATAAGTGCTTGCATGTAGTAAATCATCAGGATGAACCAATCTCCTCCAGGTTAAGAAATTATTTTCGAGCTCATCTTCTGCATATCCCAGCATCGATTTCCAGACAGGTGAAAAATAGGTTTCGTCGGTTTTTAAATTCCAGTCCCACAGTCCCTCCGAAGTTCCTTGAAAGGCCAGCGATAATTGTTCTTCACTTTTCTGTAATTTCATCGTCCTTTCTGTAACCTTGGATTCAAGATTTTCGGTGATGTTCTTTAGTGCAACAGCTTGTTTTGAAGCCAGCTTATAGATGTCACTTTGCTGCCACGACACAATGAAAAAGAAGACCACTATTGTTAGAAACATCATGTAAGGCAATAATAATGCATATGGCTTGTTTTGCAATACCATTGAGTAATACATATCGAAAAGCAAATAAGGAATAACCAATAAATGGACTAGCGCAAGAATATAGGCATATTTTGTCCGCGTACGAACGGCAAAAATAAAGCAGCTTGTGATGGCAGCCAACGTCACTGATATATTTAATAATGAGGTATATTTAAGATTAAATTTCACCACACCGGGAACGGTATCGGGTAGCCATCCAAAGATTATAAATGGAATGTAAATAACTCCCAATACAATTATAATGTGATTCTTATATCTTGTGATATTTGTGAATTCAAGCATATAAAAAAGGACAAAATAGGACCAGAATGCTGTGCCGAGACGTGTGATCCGTTCGAGCAGTAAAGTATCTGCGAAGTTGAAAGTTAGTGCATTAGTAAGATAGGCTAAGGGATAAAAAAGACATACCATCGAAAAAGGAAAGTAGTAACTTGTGCTTTCCGATTTACGCTGAAATGAAAAGATAAAGAAATAAAGGAAAACCATAAATGAACTAAGCATCATTGCCTTGGTAAAGTCGATGCTGAAAAAATTTCTCCAAAAAACGTAAGTCTGACCCTGTTGGCGACTGGTTACAAATATTCCGGAAACCGAATTGTTTTCACCGTATTCCGGCAATAATTCTATAGCAATTTCATTGTTTTTTCCATTCCGATGCAATAAATCGGGTGATAGCATAAAACTTTCTGTGGTATGGTTCCGGCTGGTATATCCGTATTTTGCATCGCCTCTTATCCCGATCAGCTTGCCGTTAAGATAGATATTACATACATAAAAAACGGGTGGAAAAACCAGTACCCAGTCTTCCTTTTCAACATTTGAATCAATTACCACGGAAGATCGTAACGTCAGCATTCTGTTTTGAGAGGAGAATTTGCCAGGCATGTTTTCGGGGGAATATTCTGAAAATTCCAGTGAATCAGCATTGACCTCCACATATTTTCCAATATCTGCAGTGCTTTCCAGCACCTTGAACTTCAGAAAATAGTTTTCATCTCTTTTTTTAATTACGGTCTGCGAAAAAGCTGAAGTGGTGTAAAGTGCTGAAATAAACAAAATTATAAGCGAGCGGTGGTGTATCCTAATGCCTGAAAATACGAGGGTCATAAGTTTATTTAAATTTTTGCAGTCACTGCCACCCATTCCTGAATTAATTTCATCCCCGTCATGTATCACAGAGTTTTGAAACCACTCTTTAAAATGGAATAGCCTGGATTTTACTTTTTATTGTTTTGTCAAGTTTCTTTGAAACGCACAAATTTAGGAAAATAGTATAATAAAAACGAAACTTTGATTGTGGAAAATCTGTATTCATGTTCCCGTCGGCGTCTGTAAAGGCGTCAAGTCCTGTGAATTTTTTTTGAACCTGAATGTGTTTGATGTAGAATGTTCTGTCACAGGGGGGGTATGTTTTCCGGGGTGATAAATCATCACTATATTATGGTCGTTATTTCTTTGCCGATTATTATTCCGACAAAATTTGGACTCTGCATAAGGTGGTCAACTCCTGGTAAATGGAAGATTTCGGTCAGTTTCCTGGTAACAATTTCAGTACATTTGGCGAGGATGTCCAAGGACAGCTCTATGTGGCCGGGGTAACCAGCGGAACAATTTATCTTGTTACCGGACAATGAATGTTGGCATAAACAGGTGAATTTATGTATCAGAAAATATATATGTAAAAAAATTTCGCTGGAAAATTGTGTTGTACATTGGATATGCTCGCAATCGTAAATAAAACGATAAGCCGAATCGTCGGGATTTTTTTGTAATGT
>JBBRGI010000303.1:0-4534 GCA_038240855.1 Bacteroidales bacterium
ATTGTTCGGCCAGAGGAATCACTTTTTTGATCTCTTCGGTCGTGCGTTTCCAGCAATCGTCATAACTAACCGTTTCGCTAACGCGGCCCGGAACGAGTAATACCGTATCGGCACCGTAGGCTTTTGCATCTTCGAGACCCAACTTAAGCGCTTCGATGCCCTGGTCGCGTACGGAAGCATCGGGGTCTGACAAAAGTAATTTCCAATGCAATGCACAGCATACACTCGGAATGATTAAACCTGTGGCATCACGCGCCTTTAAAACTTCAGTCCTGTCGAGGTGACTCATCACTTCTACACCATCAAAACCCGCCAGTTTTGCAGCTTCAAATTTCTCCGCAATAGTTTTCCCTACACCAATACTACCCCACATGATCCCCTTCTTCAGAGTGCGGCCTGCCGGTGTGCCGGCAGTTGAAAAACCATATATGGAAGTTGCTGAAATAGCGGCTGTTGCTAATATCGTATTCTTTGTAAATTGTCGTCTGTTCATACCTTTATCAATTAAATGTGCATGCCTAAATATCGGGTTCGCTTACGTTAATTTTGCTTCTACTCCTATAACCGGTACAGTTTCAGGAATATTGGGTACGGGTCCCATGGCATAACTCCGCGGACCGAGTGTAAGGTCCGAATTCAACATCTCATCCCACGTCACATCTTTGCCGGTATAGGCCGACATGCGACCCATAATAGTAATCAGTGTCGAATTTACCTGGGCTTCTGCATCACTGATCGTCTTTCCGGTCCTTATCGCGGTTACCAGATTTATGTGTTCCTGAACATAGGGATCTTTAACTTTCCAGGTAAGGTCTGTATCTCCTTCTTTCGGGTGTTCGTATTTCCATACAGGATTTCCTTTCAGATCATAAAGGGCGCCACTACAGTCGGCATAACCTTTGGTTCCCGTTATTAACTCCTTTTTCAGGTTACTGCAACCGCTAATCTGACGCGCTGCACAATGGGTATGCATTCCAGTATCGTAAACATATTCGATGCTAAAAAAGTCGTACTGATCGCCTGTCATCCGGCGTTGTCTGCCACCCCACCCCATCGCTTTTACAGGGATTTTATCCACAAACCAGTTCATCACATCTACTTCGTGGATAAACTGCTCAACAATATGATCACCAGACAACCAGGTAAAATTAACCCAGTTGCGCAGCATATACTCCATGTCGGTCCAGCCGGGCTGTCGGTTTTTAGCCCACAGCGAACCGCCGTTACGAATAATATTTGCCCCGACAATCTCCCCTATTTCGCCGTTTGCAACTCTGCGGTAAGTTTCAATATAATCCTTCTGTACGCGGCGGATCGTTCCGCTGACCATACACAACCCCATCTGGGCTGCTTTTTTTGAGGCGATTAGTATCGAACGGGCACCCTTGGGATCGACGGCAACCGGTTTCTCCATAAAGACATGTTTCCCCGCATTAACGGCAGCTTCAACATGCAATGGTCTGAAATGCGGAGGTGTACAAAGCAATACAACATCAACTCCCGAGTCTATTACCTTCTGATAATTATCGAAACCTGTAAAACATTTAGCATCATCGATCTCCACATTTCGCTGCTTCATCAGTGTTGCACGGCAGGCATCGAGTTTATCCTGGAACACATCGCCCAGGGCGACAATCTGCAGGTTTGGACCTGCATCAAGAAAATTAACAGCTGCTCCTGTTCCTCTTCCGCCGCAACCAATAAGACCGGCCTTTAATACTTTTCCATCCGGTGCCGCGTTGAGTAACTCAGGCAACTTTACTTCAGCACCTTTCTTGTCGCTGCCTTTACACGAGGCCAGTAATCCGGCAGATCCCAAAGTTCCTATTGCACCCAACGCAGTATTGGATAAAAATTTACGCCTGCTTAATTCAGTTTTGTTTTCCATCACAGAGAGCTAATTATAGTGCACTAAAAATACGTAAATCTTATTATTAACTATGAATTTTAACAAATATTTTATCCATCTGTATCCATATCCTATTTTTTTTATTCTTTGATCAGAATCTTTTCTGTGTGGACTAATCTTTTTTAAAATAATCTACATTTTTTTCTTTAATCTCTTGAAATGTGAATATAAAGCGTTAATTTTAAACAGGATTAACTAAATACTCAAAAACAAATGAAAAGCTACCTTGAACCATTGCAAACTTCAGTGTTGACCAATTTGGAATTCGGTCAGCTGATGAAAAGATTCCTGAATGATCTTTCAACGATCAAACAAAACACTATTTAGCAGTCGTATGGAAACTAACGCCACGACGGATTCTTACGACCTGAGAACCATCCGTGCCCAAATGCTTAAAATTTACAATGATTACATCTCCTATATTCTGGCAATGAGCAAAGCACACAATACAACGCCTTTCAACTTAAAATTATCATTACTGAATAATGCCCGTAAATATTATTCCGATCTGCTTGCCCATAGGACATCGGTTAAACCGGTTGCTTCCAATCCATAGATATAAGTAGTTGATTTGTGTGTAACAAGCCCGCTTGATCCTCATTGGAGGAGAGCGGGCTTTTGATTTTGGAACATCAATACTGCACTCTGAAAAGTCATCCGATGAATGATTTGCAATTAATTGCTTATTCATCGGACGACTAGATTACAACTAAAATTATTTAAACCATTCTCAACATGGTTCTTTCGGGCTACAAAGTCTGTCAATCCGCAAATCCGGCTGTTCGTTAATGAATTCTTATCATTTATCAGAATATTTCCGTCTAACGCAATAATCCATATCTTTGCGCCAAAATACCGTTTGTTTTAAATCCACTCTGATGCAGGAAAAAATTATCATCCTTGATTTTGGCTCCCAATATACCCAACTGATCGGCCGTCGCGTCCGTGAACTCAATGTTTATTGCGAAATTCACCCTTTCAACCATTTTCCGGAAATGGATTCATCGGTTAAAGGAGTCATCCTTTCCGGAAGTCCTTACTCGGTAAGGGATGAAAACGGACCACGGATCGACCTGGCCCAAATCAAAGGGCAGTTTCCTCTGCTGGGAGTTTGTTACGGAGCACAATATCTTGCTCATTTTTTTGGCGGCGAAGTAGCAGCGTCCGATTCGAGGGAATATGGTCGTGCAAACCTCAGGGTTACTGACTCAAACAGTGTTCTATTGCAGGGAATCAGCGAGAACTCACAGGTATGGATGTCGCATGGCGATACGATTATCAGTCTACCCGGAAATTACAAAATAATTGCCTCAACGGGAGATGTCGAAAATGCGGCCTTCAAAATAGAGGATGAAGATACCTACGCCATACAGTTTCATCCCGAAGTTTTTCATACCACGGAGGGGACCAAAATTCTCGAAAACTTTTTAGTTAACATTTGCGGATGCCAGCAGGACTGGACTCCCGCCTCGTTTATAGAGACTACAATTCAGCAATTGCGTGATAAAATCGGCGACGATAAGGTTGTTCTCGGACTTTCGGGTGGCGTCGATTCCTCCGTTACGGGAGTTTTGCTCCATAAGGCGATCGGGAAAAACCTTACCTGCATTTTTGTCGATAACGGACTTCTGCGCAAGAACGAATTTCAGGATGTACTCGATTCTTATAAAGATATGGGGTTGAATGTAGTTGGTGTCGATGCCAGCCAGCGATTCTGGAGCGATCTCAAAGGAGAGCGTGATCCGGAAACGAAACGTAAAATTATCGGCCGCAACTTTATTGAGGTATTCGATATCGAAGCTCACCGCATTCAGGAGGTAAGATGGCTTGCCCAGGGAACCATCTATCCCGACGTGATTGAGTCGGTTTCGGTGAACGGACCTTCTGCCACGATCAAATCGCACCATAATGTAGGTGGTCTTCCTGAAAAAATGAATTTAAAGGTTGTAGAGCCATTAAATCTGCTATTCAAGGATGAGGTCCGTCGTGTAGGCCGTGCACTTGGAATCAAGCCCGAACTTCTCGGAAGACATCCTTTCCCGGGACCGGGTCTTGGCATCAGGATACTAAGTGATGTTACCCCCGAAAAAGTCAGGGTGCTTCAGGAGGCGGATGCTATTTTCATGAATGGCTTGAAAGAATGGGGTCTTTACGACAAGGTATGGCAGGCAGGCGTGATGTTGCTACCCGTACAATCGGTAGGTGTAATGGGCGACGAACGGACCTACGAAAATGTGGTTGCTTTGCGCGCTGTGGCCTCAACTGACGGCATGACCGCCGACTGGGTACATCTCCCGTACGAATTTCTTGCCAAAATTTCGAACGACATTATCAATAAGGTACCGGGTATTAATCGTGTTGTGTACGATATCAGCTCAAAACCACCCGCGACTATTGAGTGGGAATAGACGAGAGGGAGAAAGGGAAAGGGAGAAAGGGAGAAAGGGAGAAGAGGCGAAAATGAGCCAATTTATATTAATTTGTCTTGTCCTGAAATAGGTTTACAGAAAAAGTAAACTAAAATCAGGATTATGAAGACAAAAGTAAACTGTTTTCCGGATGAATTAAAGTTAAAGGTTGTTTTGGAGTATTTGAGTACAGATGTGAGCCAGCAAGAGCTCAAGA
>JBBRGI010000304.1:0-4494 GCA_038240855.1 Bacteroidales bacterium
CGGAGTGCCATCGTATTCGATGGTTAAAACCGGTATACCCCTTAATTATTCAATCTGTGAAGTCAGCGCCTCGGTTACAATCGACGAAATTGTCTTAAATTGCAGATTCGAACTGTTGCAGAAACCGTACATCATTCTCAAAATACAGACGCAGGTCATTGACGCCGAACTTTAACATGGCGATCCGTTCGATTCCCATTCCGAATGCATATCCGGTATATTTTTTACTGTCGATTCCGGAAGCCTCAAGAACATTGGGATCGACCATTCCGCACCCAAGGATTTCGAGCCAGCCTGTGTATTTACAAACATTGCACCCTTTTCCTCCGCAAATCGAACACGAGACATCGACTTCTGCCGAAGGTTCTGTAAACGGGAAGTAGGAGGGACGCATGCGGATTTCGGCATTCTCGCCAAAAAGCTCCTTGGCATAATAGAGCAAAGTCTGTTTCAGATCGGCAAACGATACATTTTCATCGATATATAACCCTTCAATCTGGTGGAACATACAATGAGCCCGGTAGGAAATGGCCTCATTTCTGAAAACACGCCCGGGTGTAACGGTACGAATGGGTGGTTTCATCGTCTCCATATCATGTACCTGGACAGAGGAAGTGTGCGTACGTAAAAGCACATCGGGGTCACGCTGGATGAAAAAAGTATCCTGCATATCGCGGGCAGGGTGTTCTTCTGCAAAATTCAATGCGCTGAAGACATGCCAGTCATCCTCAATCTCAGGACCTTCCGAAACCACAAAACCAAGTCTTTTAAAGATATCGAGTATTTCGTTTTTTACAATTGAAATGGGATGACGTGTCCCTAATTTTATTGGCTCGCCGGGAAGGGTAAGATCGACACCCGATCCGCTTGATTTTTGTTCCTGCTGACCCTCTTTTAAAAGGTTGAATTTTTCGAGTGCAAACTCTTTAAGTATATTAACGGCAGCGCCAATCTCTTTTTTCTGATCGGCTGAAACATTCCGGAACTCCTCAAATAATTTTGAGATTTCCCCTTTTTTGCTCAGGTATCTTATACGAAGCTCTTCGGCTTGCTCAACCGATTCGGCGACAATCCCTTCAATCTCCTGCTGTAACTCTTTGATGCGCGTTAACATTGCAATCCTCTTTTTGTGAGCCGCAAAATTACAAAAAATATGGGTTTAAGTACTTTCATACCCATGTTTTTCCTTTACTCACGAATACACTGTTTGCCAACCGGATTTATTCCAGGACCGAAGCAATCCCCCGGGCTAATCCTTCGAGTTGAGCCAACCCTTTCATTCTGCCCGTTAATGGATATCCTGGGTTATCAGTTCGTGAAAAATCGGACAGAATCTTTAAACCATGATCGGGTCTGACAGGAATCTGCCAATCACTCCTGCCTTCCTTCCTGCGCCGCAACTGTTCGGTAATTACCTCCTTCATAATCCTGCTCATATTTATCTCACCATCAAGATGTCCGGCTTCATAAAATGAACCATTCACCGATCTGTTAAGATTTCGCAAATGTAAAAAATGAATTGATTTGCCAAATTCACGGATCATTTCGGGAAGCAAATTATCGGCACGGACACCGAGTGAGCCGGTACAAAAAGTGATACCATTGGCAGGTGAAGGAACCTGATCAAGAATCCACCGCAGATCTTCGGCTGTCTTAACAATTCGTGGCAATCCCAGCAACGGGAACGGAGGATCATCGGGATGAATACACATTCTGATGCCCGCTTCTTCGGCCACAGGAATTATTTTTGAAAGAAAGTAACGGAGATTTTCACGTAATACATCCTCATTAATGTTTTTGTATTTATCGATTAACACAAGAAAGGCTTTATTCGGATTTAATGTATTGCCATCAATTGAGCCGTCAATAAATCCCTGAGTTTTAATGATGATGTTGTAGGCCAGTTTATCAGCCTCACCTGGTAACATTTTCGAGGCGATCTCTTTTGCAAGCTCTACCAGAAGAGGAGGGTAATCTTTTTCACCGTCCGGACGTTTTAAAATATAAAGGTCGAACGCGATAAAGGTCGGAAAATCAAAATACATTGTTTCTGAGCCGTCCGGCAACCGGTATTCCAGATCAGTCCTGGCCCAGTCAAGTACGGGCATAAAATTATACACTACCGTTTTCACCCCACATTCCGACAGGTTGCGCAGACTTGTGCAATAATTGGCAATCAGCCGGTCACGGACGTGAGTGGCCTGTTTGATCCCTTCGGAAACAGGCAGGCTTTCAACCACTTCCCAGGTAAGGTCGTGACTTTCAACTTCATTTTTAACCCTTTGTATTTCGGCTACTTCCCAGACTTCTCCATTGGGAATATGGTGTAAAGCAGTGACAATACCAGTTGCACCGACCTGCCTTATCTCATCAAGTGAAACCGGATCCTTTGTACCAAACCACCGCCACGTTTTTAAAAGCATATCATTAATTTTTTATGTGATAATCTAAGCGGATGGCTATTGTCCACCGCAGTTGATACAAATGACTAAATCAGACTCCGCTGAATGAACTGAATCCACCATCGACAGGCAGTATAACACCTGTAATAAAGCTAGCTGCTTCAGAACAAAGAAACCGGACGGCACCATTCAGTTCATTGATATCTCCGAACCGTCCCATCGGCGTTTTAGCAATGACCTTAATACTCCGATCGGTAAAAGAACCATCCGGATTAATCAGGACATTCCGGTTCTGGTCACCGATAAAGAACCCAGGTGCAAGGGCATTGACCCGGATTTTATCGCCGTATTTCATCGCCATCTCGCACGCCATCCATTGCGTGAAAATATTAACACCTGACTTAGCGACCGAATACCCGGGAACTCTCGTGATTGCAGAGAAGGTGGCCATCGATGAAATATTGAGGATACATCCTGAACCGTTTTTGGCCATCAGTTTCCCGAAAACAATAGAAGGGTAGACTGTACCATTCATATTCAGATCAGTAACCCGGGTGAAATCGGTAATTTTCATATCAAAAATGGTTTGATCCACATCCAGTGTAGCCCCGGGCAAATTTCCGCCGGCCGCGTTAATCAGGATATCGACTCTGCCAAGTTCCTGTTCGATAGTTTCGGAGGCATGTTCCAAATCACTCATCTCCAAAACACTGCCGATAATACCAATGCAGTCACCGCCTGCCGCGCGAAGTTCTTCCACACGCTGGTCAACCAGTTCCTTCCGAATATCAAGGATTACAACTTTTACTCCTGCTGCGACAAGGCTTCGCGAAATGCTTCCGCCGAGTACACCGGCTCCACCGGTGACAACAGCAATTTTCCCCTCCAGATTAAATATATCTTTTCCCATTTTCTGTTAAATAATGTTGAATCATTGAATTCTGTAAAACTAACAGCAGGCTTCCGCGGATGCTTTGTAAATCTTTGCAGTTGATAATACTATTTTTGCAGAAATTAATCTAAGTGCTAATATTTAAAAAAGCAGCCTCTTTATGAAGCTGCTTTTTTAGTGAAATCCGGAAGGATAAAAGATTACGACCAGCAAATTGAGGTTTAGCTGTTGTATAATTCCGGTGTGTTATATTTTGCTCCCGGTTATTTCATTAACCCGCTTCTCATGAGTAACGGGGTGATGGAAGGTTCCTGCCCACGGAAAGCAACATAGAGTTTCATGGGATGTTCAGTTCCTCCTTTTTCCAGGATGTTTTTGCGAAACGATGTAGCAGTGGCCTTATCGAAAATGCCATTGGTTTTGAACTGCGAAAATGCATCGGCATCGAGTACTTCCGCCCATTTATACCCGTAGTAACCTGCTGCATAACCTCCCGCGAAAATATGGGTAAAGGCAGTACTCAGACAACTGCCCTCTATTGGTTTGAAAAGTTCAGTCCGGGCAAGGGCTTTCTGTTCAAATTCAACGATATCGCCATTCGTTGGCCCGGTAATTGAATGCCAGGCCATATCGTTCATCCCAAAACTCAACTGTCGCTGGGAGGCATATCCTGCCTGGAAATTTTCGGCATCGATGAGTTTCTGCACCAGCTCTGCCGGAATCTTTTCACCCGTCTGATAATGAATGGCGAACAAATCAAGCCACTCCTTCTCAGTGCCCCAGTTTTCCATTATTTGTGACGGAAGCTCTACAAAATCACGGTAGACATTGGTGCCCGACTGACTCGGATAAACCGTATTGGCCAGCATCCCATGTAAAGCATGTCCAAATTCGTGAAGGAAGGTAGTCACCTCGTTGAAAGTCAGAAGTGACGGTTTTGTTTCTGTTGGCTTGGTGAAATTGCAGACAACGGTGATTATGGGTCTTATATTTTTGCCGTTTATTTTGCTTTCAGCCCTCAGATCATTCATCCAGGCTCCGCCGTTTTTACCTTCACGTGGGAAGAAATCGAGGTAAAGTACAGCTAAAAAAGTACTGTCCTGATCATATACCTCGTAAGCGGTAGCATCAGGATGATAAACCGGGATTGCTTTGTTTTCCCTGAAAGTGAGACCGTAAAGACGTGTAGCGAGTTCGAAG
>JBBRGI010000305.1:0-4481 GCA_038240855.1 Bacteroidales bacterium
AATGAGAGTTCCACCTCCTCGTCGGCATTCAATGAACCGGTGCTGTAAATCAGCTCACTCATTTGTGTCGGTGCAATAAAATAACCACTTGCCAATAAGGCCTGCCCACCCCCGCGCGTACCTTGCGCCCGTGCAGGCGAAACAGCCGGTGAGCCGGGTCCCGATTTAAACATGGGTTTAATTTTAGGGTATAGGATGATCCCAAGTATTACAACAATCAATATGATTGTAATGGTGGTCCTGACTGATTTTCTAATGTTCAAATCCATCAATTAAGTTAATTAATTACAATTGTTTTAAACAAAAAGTTAAAATCATTCGACTAAAATTATTCTGAAAAGTTTAATTGTAAAAATACGAATTGCACGGAATAAGCAGCACCACTATTCGTTAGATTTGAAACTTTATCAGTGATCAGGCATAATATCCCGCTTGTCGGAGAATCTCTTCGGGGATTAAAAACAATGATTGTTATTTAAACAAACAGAATCGTAAGCTGTTAACAAAATGAGAGTTCACTATTTATTTACAAATACCAGAAGTTATGAAAATCTTTAATCGTTTTTTATTGCTTTTTTCCATTGGCATCCTTTTAATGACACTATTTATGAATGATAAAGTTAAGGCACAATCAAATGACAATAGTCGGGATAAACAGGTCAGGGATTTCCTGGACAGCAGCCGGAATAGTTGGCGTGATCTGAATGTACCGGAATCGGACGGGCAGCTATTGTATGATATTATCCTAAAAAACAATTATAAAAATGCCGTTGAGATAGGCACGTCTACAGGACATTCAGGTATATGGATTGCCTGGGCGCTAAGCAAAACAGGAGGGAAGCTGATAACTATCGAAATAGATGAGGGAAGACACCAGGAGGCTTTGGCTAATTTTAAAAAAGCAGGTCTTTCCGCATTCATTGATGCGCGGCTTGCCGATGCTCATGAACTTGTACCTGCCTTAAAAGGACCCGTTGATTTTGTCTTCAGTGATGCAGATAAGAGCTGGTATATCAACTATTTCAAAGATATGGACCCAAAGCTCACAGTGGGTGGATGTTTTGTTACCCATAATGTAAGCCCGAATAACAACTACAGTTTCTATGAATATGTAAGCAAACTTCCCAATTACAAAACCACGCTCGATAACAAAGGTGCCGGAGTGGCAATTAGTTATAAAAAGACCAAATAGTTATTGCTATGGAAGACATAGCACGCCAACACATTCAACATAAAATCGGCCTTTTTTCAGCTTCCAATATTGTGATTGCCAATATGGTCGGAGCCGGTATTTTTACAACCTCCGGATTGCTCATGACCGGTCTCTCAAATCCATGGCTTCTGATTATCCTTTGGGTAACCGGCGGGATAATTGCATTATGCGGTGCACTCGCCTATGCCGAGTTGGGTGCTGCAATGCCCCAGGCAGGCGGAGAATATATTTTTCTCTCGCGTTTGTACAGCCCCCTTTTTGGATTTCTTAGTGGATGGGTGTCATTTGTGGCCGGGTTTTCTGCACCTATAGCTGCTTCAGCAATCGGTTTCAGTGAATATTTATTCAGGGCTTTCCCTGGGCTGATACAAACAGGCAATCCGGGCCAGCACCTCGATAAGATCATTGCGATCGCGATTATTCTTCTTTTTACGCTGATTCATCTTCATGGACTAAAATTCGGATCGAAGATCCAGAACTACCTCACAATTATGAAGGTGGTAGTTATTGCGGTCCTTATCGTTGCGGGATTATCATTCGGGAAAGGTGATTTGTCTCATTTCTCGCAAGGGACGCCCGCAGTTTTAAATTTCAGCACATTCAAAACCATGGGGCTCTCTCTGATGTGGATCATGTTTGCCTACAGTGGCTGGAACGCATCGACCTATATAGGCTCAGAAATAAAAGATCCTGTAAGGAACATTCCCCGATCGCTGCTGTACGGAACAGGATTAGTTATGATCATGTATGTTTTACTGAATATCGTTTTTGTTTATGCCACTTCACCTCAAGAGATGAAAGATGTTATCTCAATTGGCGGACTTACGGTTCGGAATCTTTGGGGCAGTTCAATGGAATTTGCTTTTTCGCTACTCATCGCCTTTGCCCTTTTTTCATCGTTAAGTGCCTTCATCATTATCGGACCGAGAGTATATTATTCGATGGCACAGGATGGATACTTCTTTAAATTTGCCGCGAAAATTCATCCGCGCTACCATGTCCCTTCCGCGGCCATTATTATGCAGGCAGTTATTGCCGTAATTATGGCATTATCAGGAACTTTCGACCAGATCCTTACCTATATGGGTTTCTCACTTGGAATATTTCCGATACTGGCAGTGGCCGGAGTATTTAAATTGCGTGCACGGGAGGTTCACAAGCGGATTATTAAGGGATTTCCGTTACATCTTTTACTATACCTGTTTTTCGGAGTGTTGATGCTTTCGCTCTCCTACCTCGAACGTCCTGTGGAATCATCCATAGCCCTTGTAACGGCATTGACAGGAATACCGGTTTTCTATTATTTCAAAAAGAACTGAATAAAGTTTATTCACTGCCTCTGGATGATCACAAATCCCATCAAACTGAAAAGATGAACTATTTCTTGAGTGAAATAATCACTTATCTTCGCATCATCATTCATTGCCTATAAATTCCGTTATGCATTTGTTCTATACTCCCGATCTCCTAAATGACACCTACCGCTTAAGCGAGGAAGAATCAAAACATTGCGTAAGGGTCCTTCGACTGACAGATGGTGAAACACTCTTCCTTGTCGACGGAATGGGAACCTTTTGTGAAGCAGTGATCATTAATGCCCACCCCAAAGCCTGTATATTAAAGATCGTTGGTAAAAAACTGAAGTATGGGCAAAGAGATTATCAACTAACAATAGGTGTTGCACCGACAAAAAATATCGACCGTTATGAATGGTTTCTTGAAAAAGCGACTGAAATCGGAATTGATGGTGTAATACCGCTGATTAGCCGTTATTCGGAAAGAAAAGAGATCAAGCACGAAAGGCTGGAAAAAGTGATGATTTCAGCCATGAAGCAATCGATAAAAGCCTATCTCCCCAGGCTTGATACTATTCAATCGTTCATTGAAATTATAAAAAGACCTTTTACCGGACTTCGGTTTATAGCACATTGCAACGAGGGAGAAAAAATACTCTTGCGCGATGCCGTGATCAAAGAGAAAGATGTCCTGATCTTAATAGGCCCGGAAGGAGATTTTTCAACGGAGGAGGTGGAATTTGCAATTCGTGAAGGATTTATACCTGTATCATTGGGAACATCACGGTTAAGGACAGAAACTGCCGCTGTGGTAGCCTGTCACACCGTAAATCTTATCAATCAATAACTAAAAACCCCGGCGAACCGGGGTTTATTATAAATAGAGAAATCCTCTCAATTTTGATTTTAAGCGGACCCGTTTTAGCAGCTATTTCAAATGTTCAAGTTGCAGCGTTCTGGTTGGGGCGTCACACACCGATGCCGGTCCCCAGTATTGAATCGGTCCCGGGTAAACAAACGAAGTATTGATAGCCCAGTCTTCACGTTTAGCGGCAAAAGTTTTAAATGGCGCCCCGTCAAGACGAACAAGCGCTTTCTGGATAACTGGTTTCATTTCCCCCTGACGACGTTCCATGTTCATCATCATCGTAATGGGAACTCCTCCGGGAATCCATTCACTGGCAGGAGCAGTGGTGTTACGACACGATGCCATATAACCTGTCATACCATTACCTATCAAAAGAGAGGCGATAAACCCTAATGAGTAACAATAATCGGAATCAAAATTTGAAGGCGCGGCACAACGTCCCTCGTAACCGAAGAAATGGTTCTGAGATGAGAATTTCACCTTAATTCCACTCTTGATCAATTCGGTCAAACGATTTCCAACCATCTCAATTAACAGTCGTTCCGTTTCAATACGCGAAACCTGAACATTACCATGAGGATCGCGATCAAGTGTTAACTGCCGCGCTATTCGGGTAGGAAGAGATGCGTATACTTTTGAAGATTCATTTGTAAGGTTTGCAATGACAAAATCCCGCTTTTCGGTATTCGTAGGTAACAACTGAAAATTCTCAGATGCATCACCTTCAGCAAGCAAATCATTCAATTCGGCAATCAGCACCTTCATTTCGGGAATAAACTCGACAAGACCTTCCGGAATAAGGGCTACACCAAATGTCTCGCCATTCTGTGCACGGATTGTAACAATATCAGCAATCTCGCTTACAATTTGTTCGAGTGTCTGCTCTTTTTCAGCCACCTCTTCAGAAATAATGCAGACGTTAGGTTGAGTTTGTAAAGCACATTCCAAACCGATGTGCGAAGCTGAACGTCCCATCAGTTTAATAAAGTGCCAGTATTTTTTTGCTGAGTTGGCGTCTCGCATGATGTTGCCAATCAGTTCACAGTAAGTTTTACAGGCAGTATCGAAACCAAAAGAGGCTTCAATCATTTCGTTCTTCAGATCA
>JBBRGI010000306.1:0-4468 GCA_038240855.1 Bacteroidales bacterium
GTGAGAGATTACTGGACAAGAGACTACAATGCCATTTTCCTTTTGAACCTGTTTTTAAAAGACAATCGCGGTATTAATTCAAGGGTATTAATCAAACCCGAATTAAATACATTGGTTGTACGCAGACTTCAGGGAGAAGCATTTGGTTTGCGTGCCTGGGCCCAACGTGACCTGCTGAAAAAATTTGGCGGTAAGGAACTGGGCGGAACCCGCTTACTTGGATTCCCGATTGTAACAGAACCGCTGAATGCATCTGAGGAAATCAATATTGAGCGCAGTACCTACGATGATTGTGTGAAGCAGATCATCACCGATTGTGACTCAGCTCTTAAATATTTGCCCATTGCTCACCGTGATTATCTCTACACCCCCACTTATCTAAGTGATAAAAAAGATTTCCTGGGAGCTGTAAACTGGAACCGTGTTGATGGATTGACTATGTATGCCATCAAGGCTATGACTTATCTTTCATGGGCCAGCAAACGTTTCAATCCGAACAATGAGCCTGCGCGTTGGGATTCAGCAGCAAAGTATGCGGCAAAAGTTATGGACTTCAAACGAGCCGCATCTCCAAATGGTGATGCTTATGATCCCACTAAACGCGTGGATTTCAACGATATTTACGATAAGAGTATTATTTGGTCATCAAGGGTTCTTGAAAACGACATTACTATGGAATCGGTCTTCTTCCCTGCTGCAGCCACCGGAAACGGATTTAATCCTTACGGCGATATTGGTGCCACAAGTGAATTTGTAGGCGCATTTGGCGATAAAGATGGCAATCCGATCAGTGCAAGCACTGTTTACGATGCTGCCAAACCGTTTGACAACCGTGAGCCACGCTTCTACGCTATGATTAATTACAATTCGAGGACGTATATTCCCGCGTATGGAACAACCAGCCCGATTTATACCTTTGAAACATGGGAACCGGATGATCAGGGTTTAAATGGAGGTAAAGACAGGGCGGGTAATGGCAACAATGTCAGGACTAATATTTATGTAAAGAAATTCTGTTACGGCATCAACTGGAAACAATCCGGTTTCGCACGCAGGCCACGTGCCAGGTTTAATATTCGTTATGCACATATGGCTCTTGCATTTGCTGAAGCGGCAAACCAGGTTGTGGGCCCAAATGGTACACTTTACGGCTATTCCCCGAAGTCAATAATCGGCACCCTGCGTTCGATGAAAACCTACGAGGACAAAACAGGTATTCCTGCTGCTGATCCTTATCTGAACAGTGTGGCAACAGCCGGAAAAGATGCCTTTTATAATTTGGTCAAGAATGAACGACGCATCGAACTGAGTTTCGAGGGTGAACGTTTTCACGACATGTCTCGCTGGACAAACGATACAGAATTCAATGCGCTTTATAACAAACCTGTTCATGGTGTAAAAACTATAAAAACAGGCTCAGTATATGCCTACGACCTGAACTGGGAAGTTGAAACGCGTGAATACAATTCTGCTTATATGCCCTTGCCGTACGACGAAATTCTTCGGATGAGCAAATTGGTTCAGAACGAAGGTTGGGATAAATGGAAATAGGTAAAAAAGCAGCTATGAAACGAATTGGTTTTAATAACGACAACAGGAATGGAATATTCAAACCGGTTGGAAAGAAAAAATACTCAAGGATGAAAAAAATATTAGCTTTTCTTTTGCTGGCAGGGACAATTACTTCCTGCTACAAGGACTATATCAATGATTTTGATTATGATGCCATCTATATCCCGATACAGCTTGATGTCCGGACTTTTGTTGTGGGCGAAGGTATGAAGTTTGATTTCGGCGTTGAATTGGCCGGAGTCAGGGAGAACACCCGGGACAGGATTGTAACTTACCAGATTGATAATAGTCTGCTTACGGCTGATGCCCTGGCCAGACTCAAAGGCGGGCAGGCATATATCGCTGCGGCAACTGCTCTGGTGACTGCCTTGCAACCATTGCCGGTCAATTATTACACACTGAGCAATACAAACCAGATGGTCATCAAAAAGGGCGATCATAATGCCAGAGTAACGATTAAACCCGACTCTGCTAAATTTTTAACTGATGTAGCCTCTATTATTCCAACTTACGCGCTTGGAATAAGGATTATGACGGCGGATGCCGATTCATTGCTTTCAAGCAAGAAAACCGCGGTCATCGGGGTTAAATTCGAGAATATGCTTTTCGGCTCTTACTGGCATGGCGGAGTTACAATGGTTAAAGATGCTGCCGATGCAAATGTTATTGATACAATTACGTATTTCACCCAGATACCTGTTTCAGAGGTTAAAACCTGGTCGCTGAAAACGATTGCTCCGAATGCAGTTGCTGCAAACGGATACAGTGATCTTACATCTCCCGCAGGGATGGAATTTGCGTTGAATTTGAACGGTGGAACAGTTACCATCAGTTCGCTGACCTCCGGGAAATATGCAATCCTACCTGATGGCGCCAGCACTTATAACCAAGCTAAATTATTGCAGAACCGCAGGATTTACCTTAATTATAAATACAAGGATGCAGCAGGCAACTGGTGTCATGCCAAGGATACCCTAACGTTCCGCAACCGCATGCGTGATGGCGTGAATGAGTGGCAGGATGAGAATCCGGGTAATTACAACTGATAGAAAGCAAAAACTATTACGTATAAGCCCCGGGCATTTACCTTTTGGTAATTGTGCGGGGCTTATTAATTCAGTGGATTGCAGTCTGATCAACCAACAAATTTAAATAAAGGCTGGCCTGTCAGGGCTTTTTCTTTTAGCGCTTTCACTTCGCTGTTTTCCAGGGGATCCAGATTGTCTTTCAGATTCAAGGCCAATTTGAACAGGTTGCCATCACCCGGAGGAATGGCAGCAGTGACAGGATGTGAAAGGGTGAAACGAAGACCCGTTCTGGCATCTTCAGGGTCGGATAATGGTTCATACCAGCATTTGGGAAACTTTGACTTGTCTGCACCCTGAGGCCATGGACCTTTGGCCATTGCCTTAAGTGCAAGAATCCCCATTTTCTTCTCCTTTGCACGTTCAAGTACCTGTGCACCAAAATTACCGGCATACCAGGTTGTGTAACTTACAGGGTACAAAATGGTATCGAATTCAAACTGATCCATTAGTGCCAGAGCCGCTTCAACGGAATGAGCCGAAAATCCGAGATAGTTGATTTTCCCCTCTTTCTTTGCTTCAATGAAGGTCTCCATTGCGCCACCTTTACCCATTACTTTTTTAACATCCTCCATTGAGGTCATCGCATGTAACTGATAAAGATCGAAATGATCGGTGCGTAACCGTGTAAGTGATCTTTCAAGTTCACTCCTTGCACCTTCTTTCATCCGCTCGCCGGTTTTACAGGCGAGGAAAACATCTTTCCGGTAGGGCTCAAGTGCGGGGCCAAGCATAATTTCTGCATTCCCGTATGAGGGGGCTACATCAAAATAATTCACCCCGGCGTCGATAGCCGATTTAACATACGCTGAGGCTTCCTCCGGAGTAGTGTCCTTAACAACGATCCCGCCAAAACCGATCACCGATAACATCTTCCCGGTGCGTCCTAACGATCGTTTCTCGAGCTTTCCCGATTCCGTTTTTCTCGAAATTGCGGATAAATCTGTGGGAAACAGACTTAACATAGGAACGGCAATAGCTGATGTTTTGATAAAATCACGTCTTTTCATTTGTTTTATAATTTGATGATTACTACGTCAGAAAAAGAGATTATTATCTTATTAAAAATCAATAGCTACAGTAAAAAGAGCTATTTTGAAAAGTAAAGATACAAAAAACAACACGCTAATTCAAACAGAGGTAAAACTATTTTACAATCACGGCATGGCGCTGATTCTTTAATCCAGTATGCATATGGGGCGAGGGTCTTATC
This sequence comes from Bacteroidales bacterium, assembly GCA_038240855.1. Taxonomy (GTDB): domain Bacteria; phylum Bacteroidota; class Bacteroidia; order Bacteroidales; family Prolixibacteraceae; genus JAAFHB01. Next base: position 3,871 of record JBBRGI010000306.1, read on the forward strand.
CCTGTTTTTGAGATTGAATTTAAAGATGAATTTTTATTTGAATGGATAGGTTAATTGGACAGCTTTCAATATTATTCGAATTTGCCAATATAGCTGAAACCAGACCTCGGAGAGGTCGCATGTTTATAGAAATTGAAGCACATAACATCCATACGACCCGGCCGGGGTCGAACTTTCTACTGTCATATCATTTTCACTAAACATTTAATCCCTCAGGGATTAATAACCCAAGGTTTACTTAGGGTCTGCTGATAAACTCATTGTTAGATTTTTCTGGCTACCGTCACCGGATTTATTGAATCTGCAAACAGTGAAAGTATGTTTAAAATTTCTTCAGCGATTTGGTTTGTATCCATTCTGACACCTCTGCCGTTGCTAAAGAAAGTTGATCACCTGTTTTCGTCATTGGGACACCCTAAAAAAACGCAATTTCAGATTTTTAGAGGATTTCATGCTAACAATTGGACAGCTTTCAATATTATTCGAATTTGCCAATATCGTTGAATTTATTTAAAGGTAAACCAGACCTCGGAGAGGTCGCATGTTTATAGAAAGCGAAGCACATAACATCCATACGACCCCGGCCGGGGTCGAACTT
>JBBRGI010000307.1:0-4456 GCA_038240855.1 Bacteroidales bacterium
GCATTGCTGACTTTGCTCGTCACTTTCAGCGCCCGGGCTTTATCCTGCTCAATGATTTTGATGTTAAAGGCATCACCAAGACGTAAGGCTGTTTTCATCGCAATACGACTTCCACCGAGAATCATTATATTTTTGATAACATACTTTTCCTTGCCTGCTTTTTGAAGAATAGACTCCACGGTAATGGGTTTGGAAATAAAAAAAACCAGGTCATCTACCTTAATCATATCGTCACCGTGAGGAATAATAGTGTTCGAATCGCGTGCGATAGCAACAACCACAAAATCGCCGATGGTGCTGCGGAGGTCTTTAAGAGAAATTCCCAGAATAGGAGCATTTTCCCTGATTTTCACAGCGAACAGCACTAATTTTCCCCCTGAGAATTCGAAAATCTGCCGCATGCTGGTTTGTTTGATGTTTGTAATAATCTCTTTGGCCGCAAGATGTTCGGGGTAAATCAATTCATCGATTCCGATCGATTTGAAATAATCGCGGTTTTGCGTAAACAGGAACTCCTGGTTATCAATACGTGCTATTGTTTTCTGAGCGCCAAGATGTTTGGCTAACTGACAGGCTACAATATTTCGGTCTTCATACGGAGTGACCCCGATAAAAAGATCGCAGTTACTTACACCAGCTTCTTTTAAATCGGAGATCGAAATCGCTCCTCCTGCAACAGTCAATACATCGAGTGCCGCTGAAATACTGTCGAGCTTATCCTGGGCTTCGTCAAACAGAACAATATCATGTTCATCCTTCGATAACATTTTAGCCAAATGGGTGCCAACTTCACCGGCACCAGCAATTACAATTTTCATCCTGAAATAAATTTTTTTAGTCTCCGCTTGCAGAAGAGTCATACAGCAACACTCCGGTTTGATGTGTTCCGGTTCTGAAACAATCCTGCAAAATTCTGATGCAAAGTTAAGGTAATATATTCGTGATAAAAATATCCGTATCCGGGAATGGTCTTTTCTCTCCTTTGACCGGTCTAAACTTTATTTGAACAGCTCCGCTTACCGTTGTATTCAAAATTTTGGGGTCATTTGATGAAATTTTAGGGTTGTTCTCCCTGCCGGCTTTGAAGGGTATCCGGTTTTCGATAATTACCGATTGGGGGAGAAATTGATGCACCTGAACAGGGTCGCCGGATGATTTTTCTGAAAGGATGATCAGATCAACACGGGGAATATGTTCCCAATCAATACCGGTCATTGGCCGGTCATGAAGGACAAATAATTTCAACCCTTCAAAATTCAAAAAACCGCTGTTAGCCGATACCTTACCTGTAATTATCCGGGATGAATCCGTAAAACATATTGTGGAACTCTTTTTGATGCCATTGAATCCTTCATAAGGAGAGGTGTAGTATTTCAACCTTTCAGCGCTCCCGCTTTTTTCGGTGGTGTACCATGTAGTTTCACTTCCCGATGTAAGAGCGATTAAAGTTTTTCCCGGGATATTAAAAACGACTACCTCCTTGCGCGAGAGCCGGTTATATTTATCTAAATTATTGAAAAGTAGCAATATAGCTATTAAAACAAAAGCGAATTTTAAGGCTTCCGGTTTTTTATATACGATAAAGAGGGTAAGCAAAACAGAGGTGAGTACGGCTAAAAGAAGTGTCAAGTCCGATGGATACAATCCCTCCAAAAGGGCGTATGGTATTTGTTCAACAAAATGAACGGAAAAGAGCATTCCTTGTCCTGCCCAGTCAAGAAGGTACGTTATGAGCACTCCCAGCAGGGGTATGACCGGGGCAATTGCAAATACGATAAATGAGAGGTATAAAATTGCAGTCACGAGTGGTATGACCATAATGTTTGCCAGCAGAAACCAGGTGGGGAACTGATGAAAATAATGTAATAGTAAAGGCAGCGTTCCGATTTGTGCGGCAAGTGATACTGTGATTAATGCCCAGGTATAATCAGGTATCCAGTACTTAAAGTAACATAAATGGTATAAATAAGGCTGGAAACTGACAATTGAAAATAAGGCTGCATAGGAAAGCTGAAATCCAACATCATACACGAGTGACGGATTAATGCTGAGCAGCACAAACGCCGAAGCTGCCAGTGTATTGTAAATATTGGGATGCCTGCTCAGGCTTTTACCGATGACAATAAACGAAAACATAGCTGCTGCTCTGAGCACGGAGGCTGAAAGACCTGTGATAAGTGCATATCCCCAGCAGGCACAGATGATCACCAACGTTTCGAGGAGGATACCTCCTCTTTTACGGACAAGGAATTTCAAAAGGAAATGAAGTACCACGTAAATTAAACCAACATTCATTCCCGAGACTGCCAGCACATGGATCACCCCTGTTTTAGCAAAACTTTGGGTGGTTTCAGGCTCAAGATCCTCCCGTGCTCCCAATGCAACAGCCGACACCAAATGCAGGACCTCGCCTTTTAATCCGCTCTTTTCTAAAATCCGGATCAGCCGGTCGCGTATGATCAGTGACCATTCTACGAGATTTAAATGTTTTTCGCCGTGAATAAAGTGAAGGTTATCTCCGGTTAAATAGATTCTGTGACCGATTTTATTACGGATGGCATAGGCTGCATAATCAAATTCAAACGGATTTCCGGTGCTAAGCAGTAAACCAGGTTGACCCCTGAACCACATAATGGTTCCAGGTTCGACATTATCAAGCGAAACCGATTTATCGATATATGCCAGCACCTTTATTTTAGGCTCAATTAGCCGGATTACAACCCTGTTTGAATGCTCTTTCTCAACCGGGAACTCGTGAATTATGGCATAGTAATCGTTTTTGGGCAAATGCTCCGGCACATATTTGCGGTCGATACTGATAAAAATTCCAAGGAAAAAAAGTGCCGGAAAAAGAAAGATTCCAAACAGTGATTCGCGCCGGAACGAGAGTGAGATAAGGAAGGGGAGAAGCAGTGCAAAGAACAGGGAAACTCCCAAAAATACCCATTTATGTTCAGGTCCAGCCAGGTCGCCTGACACAATTCCTCCAATAAATGGAACAATAAGCCTTATGAATGGTGCGCTGTGCAGTAGTTCGCTGAAATTGCTCATTCAAAATGGATTGTGACCTTTAAAGATACGAATAATTAAAGAATTTACTTTTTATTTTCCACCACTTTCTGAAATTTTTTATTGTCCATTCTAATAGTCCGTGTGAATGTAACCTTTTGAGGTGCATTTAACGTAAAAAGGAAATACGTCTAACGAATGGTTTAGATCGAAGATTATAACAATTATTCGGTTTATTCGTTTACAAAAAGAGGACGATACAAAAATTATTAATGATATCTGTGAAGCGATGAAAATAGGGATATACATTTGTGGTTTAGGGCAATCTTTTGTTCAGGAATCGGTTGAAAAATATTCAACCCGGCTGATGAACGAGATGAGTTATTTTACGCACGGCGTGAAATATGAGTTAAAAACCGAAAAGATCAATTATGCCGAAGAGAAAGATAGTACAGTGGTAAGTATTTTTGAGCAGAGCGAAAACGAAACCCGGCTTGTTTATAAGATGTATGATTTTCAATACCACAAAATACTCACCGAAAAGTTTAATTGTCATTCAATTATTGTAAAGAATCTATTGTTATTTCTGTTGGTGATTCAAAAAATCCCGCTGCTTTTTAAACGTCTGTTCGATCCAAAGGATTACTCCAGACCTTTTCAGTCATTCTATGTTTTCATGATTTTCCTCGTTATAGCTGGTTCAGTTCTGCTTATGCTTCCTGCCACAGTTGCTGTGATCAATGATTTTTTTAAATCCCCCCTGATATCCCAACCCTATGTCGAAATTATCTCAAAAGTTATCGTTTCTGTAACCGCAGTTTTACTCCTTATTCTTCCTAATGCAAATGTTTTAATCACCAACCTGGCAACAGAATATGTTTGTGCCAACGATTATATCGAACATGGGGTTCAGAAACAACTGGTACAAGGGAATCTTGAAATGCTGGTTGATTATATTACAGAAAAGGAGGGTGACTGCAGGATTCATTTTCACACTTACAGTTTCGGAAGTATTGTCGCGATTGATTACATTTTTCCATTTGGCAATGTGCTGACGCGTAATGCATTGAAATTTACTGATTTGCTTATAACAATAGGATCTCCCTTTGAGTTTATCAAGTCATATTACCCCTATTTTTATGTAAATCGTCAAAATGAATTGGGAAACAAAATCCGCTGGTTTAATATCTATTCGATTGCAGATCCGCTGGCAACAAATTTCCGTAAAGATGCCAAAATCGGGGAGTCGCAATTTGGTTTAGATAATCAGTCGATTAAACCTGTAAATATCAATTATGAGGTGGCATCGGTACGCAAAACCGGATTGATGGATTTTATTTTACTCCATAGTGTCAAATCTCATGGAATGTACTGGGATTCAAAAACAGAGGGACAAAGTTGTTTAAGATTAATACACGATGAAATGCAAAAGAGTAAGCTGTTTTAA
>JBBRGI010000308.1:0-4426 GCA_038240855.1 Bacteroidales bacterium
TATTTTATTTCATCCCGAAAAATGCGTTACAATCCCGAGATGCTGATGAATATGAATCACATCAGTGACAAAGGGTATTATAGTATTGAACTTGTGGAACGAACTTATAATGATTTGTTTTCACTCCGGTTGTTTAAGCTGATCAATATACGATTTGTCGAAACAAACGAAAACGATTCACTGGGAAACCCTACACTTGATTGTATCATTCAACTTTCTCCGTCAGTGCGGCAAGCCTATTCTGTTTCACTCGAAGGGACAAACTCGCTGGGTAATTTCGGGATAGCGGGTAACCTGGGTTACCAGCATAAAAATATATTCAGGGGCGGCGAACTGCTCGATGTCGTGCTGATGGGAGCAACCGAAAAGCAAAACTATGGGAAACGTGATTCAACCACTACATTTAATTCTTTTGAATCCGGAGTGGAGTCGCGGATTACTTTACCCAAGTTTCTGGCGCCTTTAAAAACAAAAAATCTTTTCCGGTACTCTACCCCACAAACCCTGATGAACCTTTCATACAACTATCAGCGTCGGCCTGACTATACCCGCACAATCTTAAGGGCAAGTCTGGGGTATCAATGGAAATCCTCGGAATATACCACTCACCGGTTTAATCTGCTCGACCTGAATATGGTCAGGATGTTTGCCTATGATTCAACATTTGTGGCACGCATCGAGAACCTCTATATAAAAAGTTCATATACCGATCACTCAATTTCGGCCTGGAATTACAGTTATACCCGCAATACACAGAACATTCAGAAACGGTCAGACTACAGTTATATAAGGGGATCCCTGGAGACAGCCGGGACACTGCTCAATTCGGTAAGCAAGCTCTTCGACCGCAAACAATATCCCAGCGATACCCTGGGAGGTATGAAATATTATTTTCTTGGTACTCCCTTTGCCCAATATCTTAAAACTGATTTGGAATACCGCAAAGGATTGCTAATTGATAATTATAATGCCTTAGTATTCAGGGCATTTGCCGGAGTTGTCTTCCCATTTGGCAATTCCGATCAGGTTCCTTTCGAACGAAAATATTTCACAGGTGGTGCTAACGGAATCAGAGCCTGGCCTATACGGACACTTGGGCCAGGATCGTACAGTGCCAATATCAATGAATTTCCAAACCAGTCTGGTGACATTAAACTGGAAGCAAATGCCGAATACCGGTTTGCCATGATTGGGGAATTCGAAGGTGCCCTGTTTGTCGATATGGGAAATATCTGGTCTTTGAAAGATAACCGTCCCGGAACAGAGTTTGAATTTTCGAAATTTTATAAACAGATTGCGCTTGGTACCGGGTTCGGACTTAGATACGACTTTTCATTTGTAATTATCCGTGTTGACCTGGGAATTAAACTTCATAATCCTTCCTTGAGCGCGGGATCGCGGTGGATTCCTGCAGTTAATCTGCTACAAAAAGACAATATAAATCTTGCCTTTGCAATTGGTTACCCATTCTGATTATTTTTGTACCTAAATACAATACAATGAATATTAGATGGTTTCGCGAATTGTTCAGCTTTTCGGCGAAAGAGCGTAACGGGATCATTGGATTGCTCTTTATCATTTTTATCTTAGTGGTAATCGGAAAGCTGATTCCACAGTTAATCCCGTCGGACAAAACTGATTTCTCGGGTTGGGATGCCGAAGTTAATGCCTACCTTGACAGGAACAGTACGGAGATGCATCGTGAAACTACTCTTCATCCTGTTGCATTTAATCCGAATGATGTTGATTCTGTAGATTTAATCACGATGGGATTGCCGCCCAGGGTTGCCTCCAACTGGGTAAAGTACCTTAGGAAAGGAGGCAGATTCAGGGATAAGGAGGGCGTAAAAAAAATCTTCGGTATGACCCCTGCTTTGTACGGGCGTCTTGATAGTTTCCTGGTTTTCCCCGCCCCAATAACAACAGCGGCGAATAATCTGCCTGAAATTCGCAAAGATAAACCGACATTTATAAATGTTCCCGACTCGCTCTCCCGGCAACAATATACCGAAAAGAATGCAGTAAAAATTGAAGTTCAGGAGCTTAACAGCACCGATTCGATTAATTTGCTGGATATCCCGGGCATCGGACCTGTTTTTGCATCAAGAATAATCCGTTACCGGAATTTATTGGGCGGGTATTATTCGGTTTCCCAGTTAAAGGAGGTGTATGGTATGCGGGAGGACAATTACCTGGCTGTATCAAAATATTTTACAGTCGATTCATCGGCTCACAAAACCATTAACGTCAATTTTTCAACCTTACAGGAATTAGGACGACATCCTTATATTGGATATAGTGCAGCCCGCAAAATTTGTAAATTGCGCGATAGAACCGGGAAGTTTTCGTCACCCGAAAATCTTTCTCCGGTTGTCACGGGTGATTCTTTAAAAAAACTAATTCCATATATGCGATTTATCAGGTGATTTTTTACCGGGGCAGATTGTTTTTCCATTTTTATTATTTTTTGACCTGATAGTTTGATTAATTATAGAATATTCATAAATTTGCCGTCCGAAATACATTGATTATTAAATAAAATAAAACTAAAAATTGTATGATTGTTATTCCAGTTAAAGACGGCGAAAATATTGAACGTGCATTGAAACGTTTCAAAAGAAAAATCGAGAAAACCGGTGTTGTGAAAGAACTTCGCATTCGTCAGGCTTTTGAGAAACCTTCCATTACACGCCGTACTGAGATTAAAAAGGCGATCTATATCGAAGATTTACAGCGTTCAGAAGAATAAACCTTTTCCAGGGAAAGTTTTTAGGAGAAACGGTTTTTATTTCGTATATTGACTGCGGAATTTATTCCAACGAAATGTTAAATCTGGAACTTTTTCTCAATTACTTAAAATACGAAAAGCGGTATTCGATTCACACGATTACCGCATATGCAAATGACCTCGACCAATTTATTTTGTTTGGAAAGATATTGGTTGAGGATTTTTGTGTTGAAAAAGTTGATCACCATCTGATTCGTCAATGGATTGTTTCATTAATTGAAAATGGTATTTTACCGGTTAGTGTAAACCGGAAAATTGCAACACTCAAGACTTTTTTCAAATTTCTCATGCGCGAAGGTGTCATTGAGAAAATTCCGACAGACAGGGTGGTCATGCCAAAGACAGGCAAGAAACTGCCTGTATTCGTTCAGGAAAAAGAGATGAACAAATTACTTGACGAAAGGTTATTGTTCACCGACGATTTTGAGGGCAGGCGCGATAAAGCGGTGATTAGTCTTTTCTATGGAACAGGTATCCGGTTGTCTGAACTGGTGGGAATTCGCTTGTCTGATATCAATACGGATGCCAAAATAGTAAAGGTTAACGGCAAGCGCAATAAGGAACGTTTAGTACCGTTCCCAACGGAAATATCAACGGTACTGAAGGAATACACAAGTCAACGAAACCAACTTTTCCCGGATGCGGGAAATTTTCTTTTTCTTACCGGGAACGGTGAACCTGCATATGATAAATTAATTTATCGTATTGTTAAGCGACACCTGGCCCTTGTCACTACAGTTGATAAAAAAAGTCCGCATATATTACGGCATAGTTATGCTACACATCTGCTCAACCGGGGAGCAGATCTGAATGCAATCAAGGAGTTGCTGGGGCATGCAAATCTGGCAGCTACTCAGATTTACACGCATACTACATTCGAACAATTAAAAAAGGTTTACAAACAGGCTCATCCAAGAGCGTAAATTTAAGGAGGAAAAATTATGGACGTTAAAGTACAGTGTGTTCATTTCAAAGCCGACCAGAAGTTGATCGACTTTTGTGAGAAGAGAATTAGCAAACTTGAACTATTTTTTGAGGGAATTATCGCGTCGGATGTGACGCTCAAACTCGAAAAGGACGAAGATCAGGAGAATAAAGTGGCCGAGATTAAAATTTCTGTGCCATTAAATGAATACCTTTTTGCAAAAAAGCAGGCAAAATCTTTTGAAGAGGCTGTTGATTTGGCAGTGGATGCGCTTCGTAAACAGCTAGATAAATACAAAATGAAAATCAAATCCAAATAATTTTCAAAAAAGTAGATTATTAGGCTTTTTAGAAAAAAAAATAGATTAAATTTGCAGACCATTTTTGAGGCACGATTCTTTAAAATGGTCTGTTCTTTTAAGGATTTTTCATACTCAATTATTGGGGGAGATACCAAAGCGGCCAACTGGGGCAGACTGTAAATCTGCTGGCGTATGCCTTCGTAGGTTCGAATCCTGCTCTCCCCACAACTTCTTTTCGGAAAGTTTTTTCAGGCAAACCAAAAAGTGGGATAAGCGGGAGTAGCTCAGTTGATAGAGCATTAGCCTTCCAAGCTGAGGGTCGCGGGTTTGAGTCCCGTCTCCCGCTCAAGTTTGCCAGTGTAGCTCAGGGGTAGAGCGCTTCCTTGGTAAGGAAGAGGTCATGAGTTCAATT
>JBBRGI010000309.1:0-4302 GCA_038240855.1 Bacteroidales bacterium
TAAACGCTAAATCCGGTTTTGTAATCAACGATTTACATCGGCACTGGCTGGCTTATGCAGGCGTTATCATGATCACCCGTTTGTTCAACGGATCTGTATTATCAAAAAACGATGGTCCTGTCTCGGTGATGCGTGCATTTAAGAAGGCGGAATTAATAGCCTTGCTGGAGGAGGCTGGAATTTTTCATTATACCATAAAATGGAAATGGGTTTTCAGGTATTTAATAATTGGGTATTATTCTGATTAAAAGTTTTTGAATCATGCAGATGCATTCATCAGATACAGATGTATTAATTGTGGGCGCGGGACCATCGGGATTGATGATGGCGTGTCAGTTGGCCCTTCGCAATATCGCGTTCCGCATCATTGATAAAAAAGATCGGTACACCAATTATTCCGGAGCGTTGATCCTCCAGGCCCGTAGCATCGAAATTCTTCAACAGATGGGCATTGCACATAAGGCTATCGGAGAAGGGATATTCGCAAACGAAATACGGCTGATTTTCAGCGGAAAGAAATCATTTATGCTTCCCATGAAGAATTTTGCGCCTGAACTTACCCGTTTCCCTGGTTTGCTGATGGTTGAGCAATCAGTGACAGAACAATTATTAATCGGTTTCATTCAGGATTACGGCCTATCTGTTGAAAGAGGTGTTGTGCTGGAGCAATTTAGCCAGGATTCCGATAGAGTCACCAGTGTTCTGATTTCTGCTGCCGGTGCAGTGGAAATTATCAGGACAAAATATTTAATTGGTGCTGACGGCGCTCACAGTACAGTCAGAAAACAGCTCCAAATTCCGTTTACCGGTAAATCCTGGCCGATTTCGTTGTTTGTCACCGACTGCAAAGCCCACGTAGAAATTCCGCCTGATCAGATGTGCTTCTCATTTTCAGCTTCTGCAACAACCGGATTTTTTCCCCTGCGTGGAAACAGGTGGCGAATCGACGGGGTGATTCCCGGAGATCATGATCTAAAAAAGGGGCTGACTTTTAATGATATCAGTGAAGGTTTTTCTGAAAGGACCTGTGTTAATGCTACGCTGTCTGAACCGGAGTGGTTTTCGGTATTCCGTCAACATGACCGTTATGCTGAAAAATTTCAAGCGGACAGGTGTTTTTTGATGGGCGATGCGGCACATATCCATAGTCCTGTGGGTGCACAGGGCATGAATACGGGTCTGCAGGATGCGTATAACCTGGCATGGAAACTTGCCCTCGTCATTCAGAAGAAGGTAATTCCGTCAATTCTTGATTCCTATTCTATCGAACGGGTGCTTGTTGCCAGAAGAGTGGTTCGTGCTACAGGTCAGGTATTTAATCTTATGACAAGCCGGAGTTTTCCGGTAACGGTATTTCGTATCTATGCTCTGCCCGCCATCCTGTACCTGTTATTCCGTTTAATGCTGAAAACGAAGGGGCTCAGGCACTTTTTCTTTCGGCGGATATCTCAGATCGGTATTAATTACCGGCAGAGTTTCCTCTCCCGCCAGGCCACGCGTGGAAAATTTCCCTTTCATGCACCTAAACCCGGAGAAAGGTTGCCTTATATCCTGTATAATGAGCAGGACAAAGTCGTGAATATCCAGGAAAAGATCGGTGGGAATGATTTTCATCTTTTTATTTTTTCAAAGCAGGTATTACCAGGTAAAATCCTGAAAGTCGCTGAAAAATATACCGGTTTGACATCCATTGAATCTATTCCGTTTACAGAAGGAACAAGTATTGTATACCAGCGATTGGGAATTAAGAATGATGGCGTTTATCTGATCAGGCCCGATCTTTACATTGCCTATCGGTCAGTACTCCCAGATTCCGAACATTTCGAAAATTATCTCAGAAAATTTGCTGAACGAAAGCCTTGACAGGTTGGGATGATGCAAATCTAAAATGTTTTTCTTTAGCTTCTGCAGTATGAGCGGCACGCAAAAAAAGTACAATATATCTTAAAGTAATTACCCTCTGGTAAACACAGGTCTTCCCGGAATGGAAATCCTTCCGTTGTAACAATAACCATCGCTGTCGAATCCCTGCAACTGATCTTTTGTATGAATTCCGTTTGGGAGGAGTACTGAAAGAACTTGATATTCTGGATTAGTCTCATCATTTTTCTATATTTACGAAAAATTTAAAATCATGATAACCAAGACGCTTTTAATTCAAACGCTTGATAAATTGCCTGAGAATTTAACAATCGATCAGGTGATTGATCAAGTCATCCTTTTGGAGAAAGTACAGAAGGGATTGGATGATTCAGCCAATGGCAGGGTCAATACAAAAGAACAAGCCAAAGAAAAATTGAGCAAATGGTTCAAATAATTTGGACAGACTCTGCATTGCAGGATTTAAACGACATTGGGGATTACATTTCCAAGGATTCCGTTCATTATGCTGAGATAACTGTTGTCCGCCTATTTGAATCTGTGGATATTTTGGAGAATCATCCTTTTGCAGGAGTTAAGGTTCCAACTTTAGGAAATGAATCAATAAGGCAAATAGTGAGTGGTGATTATAGGATCTTATACCAGATTATAAATGAATCACGCATTGATGTTCTCACTGTACACAATTGTGCGAGGTTGATATCAAATACAAAAGCATTAATGAAGAAGAAATGATCAGTCATTAGGAAATTAAAAACTGAATTTACCCTCTGGTAAACACAGGTCTTCCCGGAATTGAAATCCTTCCGTTGTACCAATAACCAGCGCTGTCGAACGCGTGAAGTTGTTCTTCGGAATTTATCCCGTTTTGAAGAATAAAGCGGGTCATCATACCCCGGGCTTCCTTGGCAAAAAACGAGATCATCTTGTAAGTTCCCTCTTTCGCCTCCCTGAATTCAGGAGTGACGATCCGGGCTTTGAGTTTTTTTGGATCGATAACTTTATAATACTCCACAGAAGCAAGGTTAATTACCATATTTGAACCGATTTGATCGAGATCGAGCCTGATTTTGGAAGTGATTTTCTTTTGCCAGAATTCGTATAGGTTGCTGCATTTTCCCACCTCCAGATCAATGCCCATCTCCAGCCGGTAGGGTCTGATCAGATCAAGAGGCCGAAGGACACCATACAATCCCGAAAGAATTCTGAGTTGCTGCTGTGCGGCTTCGATATCGGCAGATGAGAGCGTATCGGCATCCAAACCTGTATATACATTGCCACGAAAAGCAAAAATTGCCTGCCGGGCAGTTGCTTTACCGGGAAATTCCGGTTGCCATAAATAATAACGTTCCTGGTTTAGCCGGGCAAGTTTTGGACTGATGTCCATCAATTCCATGAGCTGATCAATTTTGAGTTTCCGGAGTGGCTTGATCAGCCGGGAAGCTTCCTTTACAAATTCAGGTTGTGTTGACAGTCCGGTAATTGGTTTTTCGAAGTTAAGGGTCTTGGAAGGAGAGATAAGAATGAGCATTTTTGCGGTTTTGTATCATTAACAGCCACAGGACTGGAACGATTTTCTTATTCGAGATTTTGGATCCAGATATTGCGGAACTGAATTTTCGATCCTTCGGCCTGTAACCCGATACCGCCTTTGGTGAGGCTGCAATTGGTGGCAGTGTTCTGAAGAACTCCGTTTACTTTCACTTCGATGGTATTTCCTTTACAAACGATGTCAAAACTGTTCCATTCACCCGCCTTTTTTTCACTCGATGGTTGTGCTTTAGGGGCAATTGGTTTTACCTCCGGAGTCGAGATGTAAGCGGTATCACGTACCTCTGCGCTTACTCCTACACCATGTACAATAAAATCACCGGCAAACAGATGTTTTAACTGGCACTGGTAATGCGCCGGCCATAACTTGTCGGGACCAACTGTATGAAGGAACACACCGCTGTTGGTGGGAGTTTCAGGATAACGCCATTCAACATGAAGGCGATAATTTTCGTATTCCGCTTTTGTCCGGAGATATCCGGTAGGTACCCCGGGTGTTTCGATAACCCCATTTTTCACATAAAAGAATGATTCAGGACTTATTTTTGGGTCTGAAACAAAAATTGACCATCCTTCGAGATTTTTCCCGTTAAACAAAACTTGCTTTTTTTGAGAAAAACTGTTGAGCGAAATAGTCACTAATAGAATAAGAATTGCTGTCTTCATTGTTTTAATATTTTATGTGATAAAAGTAGGAATATACTTTTACATAGCAGACAATCCGGTGGGAAATATCACCTTAAAATTTATGCTCTTTGGAATAATTTAAATTACACTGAATGCATGCATAAATTGGGATCCGGGTTATTATCAAATTCAAGAAAAGATCAAATGTATTACGTTAGTAATGGAAAAAAAGTTATATTTGTA
>JBBRGI010000310.1:0-4290 GCA_038240855.1 Bacteroidales bacterium
GCGCTGGCCGGCTTTCCTGCAGCAGGTAACGGAAGAACGTCAGGGGTACTGTTTAATTCAACAACCACTACAGAAGCGATGGAATCGGGTGCCTTGCCTTCGAGTGTGATGATATTTTTCGTGGTTGATTTTTCAACCCTGAGGGATTTTTTGGGAGCAGACAATAAATAGGCTTTCGTAATTTTGTTTTGCAGAGGAACCGAAATCTGTCCATCCTTTGGCCAGTCAAAAACATGAAGATAGAGTTTATTCCCTTTTTGGGTACATCGCCCCCAAGGCAGGTAGCTGAAAGGGCTTGCTGTGGTACCGTAAATGGCTTCACCATTTGTTTTCATCCATTTTCCGACTTCTGAAAGACGTTCAATACTTGGCTGGGGTATAAGTCCTTCAGCAGTAGGACCCACGTTCAGCAGGTAATTTCCACCTTTACTCACGATGTCAATCAGCGTCCGGATGATTTCGGAAGTTGGTTTCCAGTTATTATCTTTCGATTTGTAACCCCAGGTATCGTTCATCGTCATACACGTTTCCCAGTTACGGCCAGGAAATCCGGTCGCCGGGACAAATTGTTCAGGGGTCTCTGTGTCACCATTATAGCCGCCACCTAACCTGTTGTTGGTGATCAGGTTGGGGTATTTAGCGATAACCGGCAGAAATTTATCAGCCCGCTCTTTTGTCATGTCTGTCGGAGTATCCCACCAAAGGATATCAACCTGTCCGTAATTCGAAAGAATTTCCTTAACCTGTGGCACTGCCACCTTGTCGATGTATTCATCCATAGAGCCATCCTGGGCTTTGTCCCAATGGCCTCCGCTTGCTGCACCTCCCGGATTATTCCAGTCCTGAGCCTGTGAATAATAAAAACCCAGTTTTATCCCGTGTTTATGGCATGCGTCAGCAAGGGGCTTTAGCAAATCCTTGCCATAAGGAGTTGCCTCCACAATGTTCCATTTTGAGGCTTTCGTACTGAAGAGCGCGAAGCCGTCGTGATGTTTTGAGGTGATTACCAGGTATTTCATACCGGCATCTTTGGCCATTTTTACCCATGCCTCCGGATCATATTTCACGGGATTGAACTGTTTCGCATAATCCTGGTACCTGGCAGTTGGGATTTTACCCCGGTTCATGATCCACTCCCCGATACCTGCAATGTCCTTCCCATCATAAACGCCGGCAGGCACTGAGTACACCCCCCAATGGATGAATAATCCAAATTTGGCCTCTTTCCACCAATTCATTTTATCAGGTCTTGACTGGCCAAAAACGTCTAAAACCAGTACCAATGTAACGAAAACTACGATAATCTTTTTCATTTTAATTACTTGATTAATAGTTTATAAATAATTCTGAAAAGCCATTTGTTTTTTACTGTCCGGCCAGGTGCAGCTTTCCGGAACGATAACTGTAAATTGCCACTACAATAAAACAGAGCAATGGGAGTGCAAACGAAATATTCACTTCGGGGATATAACCGAAATATTTCACGTCTCCATAACCGCTGCCTCCAATGTCAAGGAGATAACCCTGTAAAGGAGGCATAAGTGCACCGCCAACAATTGCCATTACTAGCCCGGCTGAACCGATTTTCGCTTCATCACCCATATCCTTCAGGGCAATGCCATATATTGTAGGGAACATCAGCGACATGAATACGGAGACAATAACCAGACAATACAACCCAGCCATTCCAACGATAAAAATTGCTCCAAGTGTCATTACGATTGCTCCCAAAGCAAAAATAAACATCAGTTTTGCGGGTTTGACAAATTTTAACAGATACGTACTGATCCAGCGACCTGTAAGAAAAGAGACCATTGCCGCCATATTGTACCAGGTGGCAGTAAGTTGTTCCGTGGCGGGTCTGCCGGTATTGAGATATTCAACATACTGAAAGATAAATGTCCAGCACATTATCTGCGCACCAACATAGAAGGCCTGCGCAAATACTCCTTCATAATACCTCTTGTTTTTTGAAAGCATTTTAAAGGTCTGCCCCAGAGAAATTTCATCATGTTCATGCACCTTTGGCATTTTTAATAAGGCTATAATTACAAATATGCAAATAACAAGTATTCCCAACCCGATATATGGTAAACTGATAATATCGAGATCGCTGGACCGAATGGCTGCCTGCTGGGCAGAAGGAAGCGAGGCATACGCTTCGGCAGTATAATCGTCAGATTTTAAAGCACTCATCACATAGATTTGTGCAACCAGCATGCCTAAAAGGGACCCCATCGGATTAAATGATTGTGCCAGATTCAACCTGCGTGTGGATGATGCGGGATCACCCATCGCAAGGATAAAGGGATTGGCTGTTGTCTCTAAAAAAGCCAGTCCGAAGGTTAGGATATAGAGCGAGGCGAGAAAGTAAGCATATTCTTCATAAGCCGCGGCAGGGTAAAAGAGGAGAGCCCCGGTTGCATATAGTCCAAGACCAACCAAAATGCCTGCCTTATATGAAAATCTCCGGATAAAAAGCGCTGCAGGGATTGCCATAGTTGCATAACCGCCATAAAATGCCAGTTGTACAAGAGCCGCCTCGAAATTTGATAATTCAGACATCACCTTTTTGAAAGCCAGAACCATGGGATTGGTCAGATCATTGGCTATCCCCCAGAGGAAAAAGAGGCTTGTAATAAAAATAAACGGCAGAAGGTATTTCCCTTCCACCACTCGCACTTTGGTTTTTTCCATAAAATTATTTAATGATTATGTATGGTTATGAATTTTAATTGTCAGTCAGGATCGTTAAAGCGGAGTAACACCCTTTTTTAGCAGGATATTTCCGTATTTGGCGGTTTCACCGGTCATTACAACGGCAAAAGCATTTTTTGTCCGCTCGTAAAAGGCGAACCGTTCGATACGTTCTATCGGAGCAGCCCCGGGATTAGTTCTGTGTATACTCTTTAAATAGCTCTCTTCAACAAGCGGATCAAGGGTATCGCCCGAAACGGCAACCATCATCGCAAGCGGATGGGCTACATAAGCATCAAGTTCAAAAAGCGGCAGAATGGCGGCCAACAAATCGGCTATTTTTAATCCATCGGCACGCAACACATGCGAATTGAACGATTCGCCCGGAAAATGGGCATCGGCCAGCACGATTTCATCGCCATGGCCCATTCTTGCCAGAACAGCAAGGAGATCCGGGCTGATTAATGGGGATATTCCTCTGAGCATAGTGGTAGTTTGAGTGAGTTCAAAGATAAAATTTTATTGCTGATTTTTTATGCCAAATATAATCTCAGACTTCGTTCAATGCTATGTACCGGAATATCATTTTTGTGTATAAATCATACATCGCTAAAAATTTGATCCTTGTTACCAGGAATAACTGATTGGGAGTAAACACTACATTTATATCTCTTTAATCACACTTTAGGTTGTCTCCTGAAATGAAACGAGAGCAGTTTTCTTTGCTATTTATCCGTACTTTTGTGTATATATTAATTACTCAACTAAAAAATAACCCGGATGAGATTCTCGAAAGTGCCCGAAAAAGGCGATCCATCGAATCTGCCACAACTATTTTCTGGATTGAATATCAGTCTGTTATGCTGCAGGTTCTGGTGGCTCAAAAACTGGGAAAGTCGTAATATGTCATTTCCTTACTGGAGAATTTACTGGAATAAAACATGTGGAGGTATTATTTCCTTCGCCGGGAAAACGATTGAAATGACTCCGAACCAAGTTATTCTGATCCCGCCCTATACTGCTTTTTCGAGTCGGCTGAAGGAAAATACAATACCAGCTTCGGGCTATAATCTTGAGGGCGGAGTAGTCACCGCACTGGATGAATCCGAATTATTGAGTAGCGGAACTGTCTTACACCTTTTTATCCATTTTAACCTGGGTATGCCTTATGATTTTATCACGCCCCAATTGTTCTCTTTTAACGTAGACTGCGAATTGAGAAATGATCTCGAAGAGCTTGCATTAAATCTTCAGCAAAATAATGAGCAGTTGTCCGTTCAATCAAGTTTGCTTATTTATAAAATCATCATTTTAACGGTTAATCAGATATCGAATGAATTCAGAAACCTCGCAACAACCGATCCACGGGTTTTGAATGTTCTAAGGGAAATAGAAGACCATATTTCGGAGGGGCTTACCAACAAAAGATTAGCCGAAGTGGCAAACAGAACTATCAACTCTTTTGCACGTTTTTTCAAGGAGGAGATTGGTGTGCCTCCCCAGCAATTTATCAGGGAACGGCGGGTGCAAAAAGCAAGTATATTGCTGCATCACACGGCTGAACCCATCGATGAAATAGCACGTTTATCAGGT
>JBBRGI010000311.1:0-4285 GCA_038240855.1 Bacteroidales bacterium
ATCGGTAATCGCCTTACGTATGATTTCAGCACCCATTTGGGCTGCTTGCTTTCCAAGAATCTGTTTAGTTTCCGAGATTATTATTTCCATGTTTTTTATGATTATAAATATATATTTATGAGCTTATTTTGTCTTTTGAAATTTAGATATAGATTAATGTTATTTAGAGTTTTTGTAATTCAGATTATCATCTAAAGGGGTCATCTTTGGCATTAACAGGTGTACGAATCCCAATAGAATGATATAAGAGAATCCTGCGATCATGAATGCCCAGAAATAACCTGAATTATTTGCGGTATCCAGTACAGCTCCCAAGGCAATATCAGCAATTATCGCTACTACCACACCAACCATTTTCCCTATTCCTATTACAGATGCAATTGCCTTTTTGGGAAAAACATCCGGCACCATGGTATATCCATTTATCGACCATGACTGATGACCTGCAGCGGCAAGGCCGATTAAAATGACAGCGATCCATTTGCTTGCAATAATAGGGACAAAGCTTACAGGCAAAATAATAATAGCGCAAACCAGCATGGTTATTTTTCTTGCCTTATTGATAGACCAGCCTCTTTTTATTAATGCACCGGATGCATATCCGCCGAGCAGACTTCCCGCATCAGCCATTATAAAAATAATAAGGAAAGGCAATCCTATATTATTAATATCAACACCAAACTGTTCGCCCAGAAATTTTGCCCCCCAGAAAAGATAAAACCACCAAACGCCATCCGTTAAGGTAGTTAAAGAGAATGCCCATGTCTCCCTTTTCGGTAATAGTTTTAACCAGGGGATTTTTTCCATTGTCTCTTCATCAGAATCGCTGTTAATATAAGCTAACTCCTTTTTTGATAATTTTGGATGCACCTCAGGTTGTTGATAGGTTTTCAGCCATAAAAAAACCCACAGGGCACTAAGCACTCCAGTGAAAAGAAATGGTATTTGCCAGTTATCTCCTTCGACCGAAACAATAGCCCCGACAATAAAAGGAGCCAATATTGCGCCAACGCTGGTCGAAGCATCAAAAATACCTGTCGCAAAAGCCCGGTCCTTTTTTGGGAACCACTCTGCCACAGTTTTAATTGCAGCAGGAAAATTACCCGCTTCGCCAATTCCCAAACCGAAACGAGCTACAATAAATCCGATTAAACTAAAGGCAGATGTTACTACAGCATGCAGCATTCCGAAGATACTCCATATCACAATTGAAATAGTATAACCCTTTTTTGTGCCATATCTGTCAATAATACTGCCCATAAACAGTAATCCTATCCCATATGCAATTTTAAAGGAAACCATTATGGCTGCATAATCTTTATTCGTCCAATCGAAAAGCTTTTGCAACGTTGGGGCCATTACGCCAACAATACTCCGGTCAAAATAATTGATGGTGGTCGCCATAAACACCAAAGCAAGAATTCGGAATCGGTAATTACCAATCTTTTGGGGCGATGCTGACATTTTTTAATTTTTGTATGAATAGTGTATTTTATTCTCTGTGTTTTGCATAAACTTCCTTACCTGCAAGGATCGTTTTCTGAATCACTACCCTGCCGTCCCCAAGAGTAAACAGGATTAAATCAGCGCGTTTGCCCTGTTTTATTTCACCAATTTCATTTAATCCCAGTTGCCCGGCAGGATTGGCAGTGGCCATCTGAACAGCATTTTCAAGGCTGCAGTGAGTAAATTTCATGATATTCGAAACACAGGTACTAAGAGGGCTTGCCGCCCCTGCGAGTACATTTTCAGCGGGATATCTTACAACTTCAGATAATACAACAAGTCTTTCAAGCCTGGTATATTCGCCGGGAGGAAGTCCTGCCAGATCTAAAGCATCCGAAACAAGGATGGTGCGCTCAAGTCCTTTCATTTTATAAAAACACTTGAGCTGATCTTCATTAAGATGATATCCATCGGCAATAATGGTAGCGGTAATACGGTCGTCGGCCAATTGTGGCCAGAGCGGATTATCATGGCGGTTAATCATGTTTGCACATCCGTTTCCCAGATGTGTCGACATCGAAGCACCAGCCTCAACAGCTTGTTTTATGATTTCAGATGATCCGTTATGATGGCCCAACGCAACCACAACCCCGGCTTCGGTACATTTTTTGATGAACGCAATGGCTCCTTCTGTTTCCGGTGCCACTGTTATCAGAATGATCCTGTTAAGGGCCTCTTTTTGCAGATCTGAAAATTCAAGCCAATCTGCCCCCCGGATATATTTCTCCAGATGCGCACCCCTATATCCCTGAACAGGAGATATATAAGGCCCTTCCAAATGGAATCCCGGGATTGACATTCCTATTACTTCATCGTCAAGGGCAACTGCAAGCAGTGAAAAACTTTTTTTAAGATTAGCCTGATCGTTTGTTATTACAGTTGGCAGAAATGTGGTGACCCCCATTTCCCATAAAGCCTTTGTCGCCCTTCGCAGCTCATCAATGGTTAATTTTTGATCCGAAAAATCAACGCCTAAAAAGCCATTGATCTGCAAATCAACTAATCCGGGTGCTACATATTGACCTTTAGCATCAATTTCTATTGCTCCATTCACCTCCGGATTACCTTCGCAAATTGTCTCAATAATACCATTCCTGATGATCACCGTCCCATTGTTGATAATGTGCGACGGAGTTACGATTTGTCCGTTATATATCTTTGTAAGGATATTTATTGAATTCATAGTATTGTTTTTTAAGTTATACTTCTGATCATTATGGATATCACTGTCTTTCGGGGGGACAGTGAACCTGCATTTACCAATTCTATCTTCTTTTTGCTGATTAACATGCTTAATTGTTAGTTATGATTTTTAACCGCGTGTATCTGTTAACCTTTCCATGAAGCTGGAAAAGTAACCAGATCAGCGATTTTAACTTTTTGGCCCGTCTCAATTGATTGGCATGCTGCAATACCGATGAGACTTGACATGATACCGGCCCGGCTGCCAGCTTTGCTACCTAACGGATCTGGTGTTTCCGGAAGAAATATCGTATCTTTTAATCGTTCGTCAGCACCTCCATGTCCACCATCCGAGGATTTTAACGTCCAGAATCTGCTTGTTTCCGAGTCTTTGGTAAGACGAAATTCCAGCTTACCCTGAACTTCCCAGGGTTGTTTATGATTTAAGCGCACTTCCAACCTCCCGTTTTCCCCGGAAAAACAAATCAACTGTCCTTCAAAAGGGAGGTAAGTGTTCATTGAATAGCTCATCTGAGTTCCGTTGTTGTAGTTAACCTGAACCGATTGGGTATCGTAGCTGTCAATTTCATTATCCCACACACACCCGTCACGATAGTAACCATCTGCATCCTCACAATTTCCATACATTTTCATGGCATCACTGTCCTGAGTCATATTCCAGTAAAACCTGCACTTTGAGGTAAACGAACATGTACGGCAATTGCGACCCCTGTAACTGTTATTGTGCCCGTAGAATGCCAGTTTACCAATGGCCTGTACGTCGACAGGCTCTGCATCGAGCAACCAGTTTACCAGGTCGAACTGGTGTGATGACTTATGAAGTAAAAGGGAGCCTGAATATTTCTTTTTACCATGCCAGCGCCTGTAATAATCTGCCCCATGTTGTGTATTGAGGCATTCCTGGTATTCAACAGCGATAATCTTACCCAGTTCTCCGGATAAAATAATTTTCTTCATCTCGATCGCTTCATTCATGTGCCTGACATTGAACCCAACAAAAACTTTCTTTCCTGTACGGTTTTCAGCATCTGTTATACGCTGACATTGGCTGGCATTGATGGCAATCGGTTTTTCAGAAATGACATTGCATCCAAGTTCCAACGCCCGTACGATGTATTGCTCATGAAAACAATCAGTTGTCGTAACTATCACAATATCGGGCATTGTCTCACTTATCATCAGGTCGAAATCTTTCGCTTCGTAAGTTTTGGCCTTGATGCCCAGGATCGATTTTGAAACCTCCAGCCGCTTTGGATTGATATCGCACAAAGCAACCATTTCTACATGATCTTTATATACCTCTATAACTGATTTGCCCCAATTATAAGTTCCCCGACCTCCTGTTCCAACCATGGCGAGCTTAGTTTTAATTGTGGAAGCCAGCTTTTTATCGGCCGCGAATGAATAAAGTGATAATGCAGATGCTGCAGCAACAATTTTAGTACTGTTGCCAAAAAAATCCCTTCGGTTGATTTTTTTCATAATTCAAAATTTATGCTCTTGATTAAAAAGAATGTCTCTTCAGATAAAGAAAAAGTGTTTAAAGGAAATATGTTAACGTGCACAAATAAACTGA
>JBBRGI010000312.1:0-4233 GCA_038240855.1 Bacteroidales bacterium
TTTAACCTCGATATCGTACTTGACCTGGGAAGTGACATCAATGCGAATGGTGAAAAATTAGTTGTCCGGTGCGATGGTGAACCCCCGCTTACCCTGAATGCAGGTAATGCTTTCGATAATTATAAGTGGAACACGGGAGATACCACTTCAACCATACAGATTACTAATAATGGATGGTACAGTGTAAAAGTTTATACAAATGACGGTTGTGTGCTGGAGGACAGTGTTGAATTACAGGTTAGTAAGCCGGTCCTCAACCTGGGTCGCGATACAACAATCTGCAATCCTGAAACCATTCTGCTTGATGCCAATGACGGGTTTACCGGCTTTGTGTGGTCGACAGCTCAAATTGATCAAAAGATTGCAGTTTCTCAGCCAGGCGATTACTTTGTGGAGGTAACCAATAAGTTTGGATGTAAAACGATGGATACGATTAAAGTTTCCTTTACGGATAAACCAACGATTGATTTTTTGCGGCTTGACACCCTGATTTGCGGAAAGAAATCGGATATTCTGAACATTACAGCAGATGAAGGTGTATTTTCCGTCCAGCGCATGAGTGATAATTTTGTGTTCCAGGGCCTGGATGTTACTGTTCCCGATTTTGGCACTTATCCTCTTAAGATCAGGGCTACCGATGAATATTCCTGTACTTCTGATTCGTTAATCAGTTTTGGCTTCCGTAAAACGCCGTCGATTGACTTTTCCGTCGATTCCACAAAATGTTACGGTTATAATCTGGATGTTAAATATGCAGGTAACGCAAAAATTGATGCGTCGGATTTCATTTGGATATATGGTGGTGATACAATTATTCGGGGGATCGGGCTGGATGCGTATGTCGTTCCGCTTGGCATTAACCGGGTTACACGCGATTTAAAGCTGATGGTAAGTGATCAGGGATGCCCGAATGATAAAACACTCCACGATATTAAAGTAATTCCCAACCTGCAGATGTGGGTAGAGGATAGTTTAGGTTGTGAGCCTTTTACAACAAAATTCATGGCTACCAATACTGAAACTGTAACTTATGACTGGGATTTTGGCGACGGAAGTTTTTTAAGCGGAACGACTGCCGATCCGACGCATACCTATCAAAATGATGGTTATTATCCTGTAAAATTAAAAGTAATTACCAGTAAAGGGTGTGCCAACGAAGTCAGGATAGACAGTATGATCTATTCTGCACCTATTCCTTCGTCCGGATTTACGCCGCTTGCAGCCGAATGTCTCGAAAAGGAGAACCATGAAATCTCCTATCTTGGTAGCGGTGACCTGCTGGATACTTATCTTTGGGACCTTGCGGAGTTTAATAATGAGGAGATTATACAAAATCCCGGGATCACATATGGTCCACTTATTTTTAATTTAAAAAACAGACCTCAGGCGAATATAAAATTGAACGTAATTTCAAAATATGGTTGTAAAAGTGATACTGCCATGGTATTGGTCAAACGAAAACCTGCCTTTTCGATGATATCCTCCTCTGTTGCAGGATGTACACCTTTTGAGCCCATATTTACAGCCTCGACTGGTGATCCTGTGGACCAGGTAAGCTATAGCTGGAATTTTGGTGACTCAGGGCAGGGCTCCGGCGGTCAGGTTACGCATGCTTATGATATGCCTGATCAGAAGTTTGATGTTTTTCTCACTGCATTGTCTTCAATAACCGGATGTAATGATACGATAAGTCGTCCTCAATATATACAGACCTATCCGAAACCTTCCGCAGGATTTGATATGGATCATACTGTTGTTTACAACGATAAACCTACGGTGAATTTTGTAAATTCAAGTACCGGAGCAATATCCTATTTGTGGGATTTTGGCGATGATTCGACTACGGATGTTAAAGATCCCTCGCATTATTTTTTTGTTACCGGTTATCGGACAGTTTTACTGGAGGCAATTAACGAATTTCAGTGCTCTGATACCATTTCCCATAAGCTGTTGGTCGCCTTCGACCGGATTTTTCCTCCAAATGCCTTTTCACCAAATGCTCCGAATACTGTTGATCGCGAATTCAAACTGGGCTCTGACGGAGTTGCTGCCGAAGGTTACCATTTAACCATCTTGTCGCGCTGGAACGATATTGTATTCGAATCAAAGGATCAGTCGAAGGGATGGAACGGACGGATGACTAATGGATCATCTGCTCCTGCCGGCACTTATGTCTGGATACTGAATTTTAACGATTACCTGGGACGGTCACACCGTCAAAACGGGACGGTCACCCTCATTTACTAAAAATGATGTTAATTTGAACTATAATTAAAAATCAATTAAATTCATGGCCAAATTCACCATCTGATGCGATTATTCTGGCTAACTTTCTTCCTCATTTTTTTTAGTGTATCAGTCTATGGACAGACCGCTGGATCGTGCCGTAAATCGACCGAAGGAAAAGATTTTTGGTTTGGTTTTATGGAAAGTCGCAATTATCATGCCTCAACACATTATACTGAAATTACACTAACGTCGATTCATAATTGCAATTACCGGATATATATTGGAAAGTCACAAATTCCCTTAACATTACCTCCACCGCTGGATGGAACCGTGTTGCCCAACATCCCTGTTAAAATAAAAATTGCCTGGAATCTTGTGGAGGCTACCGGTTCAGAAATCATACAGGACAGAGCAATTCATCTGGTATCGGATAAGCCGCTTAACGTTTATGCGCTCAATTTTGATAATAGTTCGGCTGATGTTGCTGTGATTTATCCTACAGAATCGCTTGGAAATGAATACTATGCGATGTGTTACACACCTCACATCAATGGGAATGGAATAAATTCCGGAAACGGGAGAAACAGTGAATTTCTCATTGTAGCTACACAGGATAGTACGGAGGTTTGGATCACTCCTTCAAAAATAACTGACAAGGAACAACTGGCAAACAAACCCTTCAGAATTTGGCTTTTTAAAGGGGAGGTGTACCAGGTACAATCAGAGAACCTTCCCAATACAGGGTCACAGGGTCAGGGAGATTTGACTGGTAGCTACATCACCAGCAATAAACCGGTTGCATTTTTTTCGGGCTCTTTATCGACGACTGTTCCTTTTACATCGAGTAGTGCCTGGGATCATCTTTATGAACAGATTCCACCTCTGCAAACCTGGGGCAGAAAATTTATTGCCGTTCCACTGGCTACGAGACACGAAGATACTTACCGGATTTTAGCCGCAGAAAATAATACAACTATCCGGATTGGTAGTAAATCACCTGTTTCGTTGAATAAAGGAGAGTTCTACGAATTTATGCTGCTTTATACAGAGCCTTCGTTAATTGAAAGTGATAAACCTGTTTTGTTGGCCCAATACAGCAATTCGAACAGCGTAGACAAACCTTATAACGGAGGCGATGGCGATCCGTTTATGGTGATTGTAAGTCCGGTAAACCAAACACGTGAAAAGGTGGCTTTTGTGGCTTATGATTCACAGAACATTACAAACAAGTATTTTATCAACGTTGTTGTAAAAGATGATGCAGTTGGCAAAATCAAACTGGATAACAATATAATAAATTTTACTACCTTAAGTGGGACTGGTTATTCTTATGCACAGGTTAACCTCATTACCAAAGGGAATCACCTGATCGAAACAACCGAGGAGGGTATAGGGTTTATTGCCTATGTATATGGTTTCGGCGGTGTGGAGTCGTATGGTTACGGGGTAGGATTTAATCTTGATATTGTGCTTGACCTTGGAAGTAATATCAATGCGATCGGCAAATTGCTGGTCCGGTGCGATGGGGCTGACCCGCTTACCCTTAACGCCGGAAATGCTTTTGATAACTATTTGTGGAGCACCGGCGATACAATCTCCGCGATACAGGTTACTGAGGCAGGTTGGTATCGTGTAAAAGCATCTTTAAATGGCGGCTGCGATTTAAAGGATAGTGTTGAACTTCAGATTAGTAATCCTTCTGTTGACCTTCGTGCTGATACAATTATTTGTAATCCGGAAACTATTGTTCTCGATGCAGGTGATCAATTTTTGAGTTATCAGTGGTCAACTCCCCAAAATTCGTTAACCGGACAAAAAATAACTGCGACGGAGACAGGTATTTATGCGGTTGAGGCTACTAACAAATATGGATGTAAAACCAGTGATACGATTAGAGTCACCTTTAAGGACAGACCGAAATTCGATATGACAAGGCTCGATACGCTGATGTGTGGAAAATTTACGACAACTCTCGATATTTCGGCAGATACACCAGTGACATGG
>JBBRGI010000313.1:0-4148 GCA_038240855.1 Bacteroidales bacterium
GGGCCGATCCTTAAATTTAAGAGCGAAATTGTCTTATTCTGGATTTGAATATTGTCAAACCTGACAACATATAAGCTATCGGGACTGA
This sequence comes from Bacteroidales bacterium, assembly GCA_038240855.1. GTDB lineage: Bacteria > Bacteroidota > Bacteroidia > Bacteroidales > Prolixibacteraceae > JAAFHB01. The sequence goes on from JBBRGI010000313.1 coordinate 89, forward strand.
ATCCGGCATAGTTGCGCACATCGAGATTAAAACGGCCAACCTGTATTGGCACATCAGGATCACTGTTTACCACAACTTTTTCAATGCTAAAATTGCTGTTCGATGTATTATAAACACGTGAAGTATCCCCCTTTTTTGTGACAATTTTTACTTTGGCATTTCTGATTGTCAAATAGCCAATGTCCAGATTTCCCAACATTTTTTTTAGTATAAAATCGAGTGAATCTTGTTTTAAAAGTTCATTTTTAAATGCATCTCTGCTTTTTTGTTTTTCCTTCAGGGGAATAAGGAAAGTGACTTCAGGATTAATACATAAAGCTGAATCCATTTTCAGAATATCATCATTGACCAGCAGGTTAAGATCAAGTTTGGAAATTCGCAACGTATCGACGAAGCTGCTGAATTCACCGTATGATAAATCTGCCTGTTTTCCGTAAATGTAGCAACTATCCAGTTTTATCGTCTGGTTTCCGGTATTGAGGCTGAACCTTTTAAACTTTAATCCGTGAAATCCATCCGAAAATATGATGTCCTGATTAAATACTTCGAGTAAAATACGGTCAGCGAACAAAAACCGGTTGTCGGCAGGTTTCTGATCGGAGGTAACTTTATTAACAGTGAGATTAAGATGAGAGACCTCAACAGGTTTAGTGGCAGGATTTATAAAATCAACTATTTTAAACCTTGCTGAAGCAATATGCAAATAATTCAGATTTAGTACGTTTAATACTATTTCAAGTGATTGGTAAACTTTGCTCATTTCTTCGGGCAGCGAGATTTTCTTTTTGATCCCTTCTTTATATTTAAACACGTCAATTTCCGGATTTAATATAAGAACTGAATCGACAAGGATTCGCCTGCCCAAAAGGAAAGGAATGAACGATTTCGCCCTGAAAGATATATTATCAGCCTTAATATGGTAACCGGTTACTGTCGTGCTGGTGTCTTTAGTTCGAAGTTCAGGTTCTCTGAATTCAAATCTCAGGCGAATGATATCGAGCTTAACATTCTCAACATTAAAAATTAGTTCGCCATTCGACTGTGATTTTACCAGTTGCTCCAGTATTGATTCGGCCCGGTGTATTGCTATGAAATAAACCATAAATGCCGTAAATGCAACAATGAATGTTACTATTGCCGGAACTATTAACTTTTTACGTCGCATGTTTTACTTCTATTGTTCAAATTCCCTTGACAGGGTTTAAAATTACTAAAACACAAAAATAGGGGATAATTCCCCTGTTTTTCAATGTTGTTAAAGGAATAGAATCGATTAAATCTTCCTGAAAAGCCTTCTTATCTCACCGATCCAGAGTACCAATGAGGTTGATCCGATAATGATTAACCAGTCCCTGAAAGATAACGGTACAGTGCGGAATACTTCCCCGCCAAATTCCACGATCAATATCTGACCGATAAGAATGACAAAGGCCACAAGGATAAAACCAATACTCTGCCCCATGTTGCTCAAAGCCGATTTGCCAGTTGCAAAAGCTTTGGCATTAAACATGTTCCAGAATTGAAGCAATACAAAAAAAGTGAAAAAACGCGACAAGTCATAAGGGCTTACTTCGCCATTTTCAGTAAAATAATACAACAATCCCAGGAGCAGTCCAACGAAGGCAAGGCCAACAAATAAGATATTGGTGCGCATTACCGGTGTAATAATAAAATCGTCGTTTTTACGTGGTTTCCTTTCCATCACTTTTTCATTTGGTGGGAGCGAAGCCAGGGCACCCGCGGCAAAAGTATCCATGATCAGGTTAACCCAAAGCATTTGGGTCACCGTTAACGGAAGTTCCTTTCCGAAGATCGATCCGAGTAATACAATGACTAAAGCAGCGACATTAATTGTTAACTGAAACAGGATAAACCGCTGTATATTCTGATACAGCGATCTTCCCCACATAACGGCTGTGGCGATGCTGTTAAAGGAATCATCCAGTAAGGTGATATCACTGGCCTCTTTAGCCACTGATGTTCCTGAACCCATTGATAAACCAACATGTGCAAAGTTCAGGGCAGGTGCATCGTTGGTGCCATCACCGGTAACAGCCACCACGGAGCCTGTCTTTTGCAGTAACTGGACCAAACGTTGCTTATCAGTTGGCCTTGCACGACACATGATTTTCATATGCTGTACCCGCAGAGAGGCCTCTTCGTCACTCATTGCTTCAAATTCGGTTCCGGTAATGATGTTTTGCACGTGGTCGCTGTCATTCCAAATGCCGATCTGGCGACCAATCTCCCGGGCAGTACCCGGAGTGTCACCAGTAACGATCTTTACATCGATTCCCGCATTCAGACATTTTTGGACAGCCCCCGGTACCTCGAGACGAACGGGATCTGAAATTGCTACAACTCCAAGGAAAGTCAAATTTGTGTTTGCCAGGTTGCCGCTAACAAAGCGGTCTTCATCATCTTCAATAATCTCGTAAGCAAATCCCAGTGTCCGCATAGCCTGGTTCTGATATTGAAGCAAAAGCTCTTCTATAGGAATGGTCGCTGCAACAACAGATTTTCGTTCGCCTTCGTAAAGAACATCCTTGCATTTGGAAAGCACAATTTCGGGTGCTCCTTTAACGTAGAGTACTTTTTTATTGAGTAATGGAGAATCTACAATCGTAGCCATAAATTTCCGTTCTGTCGAAAACGTCAATTGTTCAGTGATTGCAGCCTCTTCCCGTAATTCAAGATAATTGATCCCAATAGTATGCAACCAAAGCAAAAGTGCTGCTTCGGTAGGATTACCTAATGTCTTAACTAATTTATCATCAGATAAATCCAAATAAGCGGTTGAATTTACAGAAATTCCTTCCTTAATCAGACTGCTCAGTTCATCGGTGGAAAGCTGCTGATTTTTTAACCCAAAGAAATTGGTTTTTGCAACCTGCATCTGGTTTTGAGTTAAGGTTCCTGTTTTATCGGTGCAAATTACCGTAGTCGCGCCAATGGTTTCGCAGGCATGCATTTTTCTGACCAGATTATTGGCCTGAAGCATTTTACGCATACTTAATGCCAGACTCAACGTCACGCTCATCGGCAGACCTTCGGGAACAGCAACAACAATCAGCGTTACAGCGACCATAAAATATTGAAGAATTCGTCCGGCAACATCGACACTTACCCATGATTCGGGCAACAATGGGTTGATTCCAACTAAATATCCAATTAATATTAGTACGATAAAGGTAAGAATGCCGAAGCCAAACCATTTTAACCAGCCGCCTTCACCGATACTTTTGGGAAGTTGCTTTTCAGTTCCAAGCAATTCATAACCATCGTAAATTATTGGCACCCATACTTTTGCCAAGGCTACCATTGCCGAGATTATCACTATGCCGACCGATCCCAATTGTTTTACGGAATAGGTAACATCCCCAAGGAAAAGATCTTTTACAAATAAGGCTGTGAATGTGAGCACTGCGAGTCCAAAACCGACAACCCCGATAAATTTGGCAAGGCCATCGAGCTGTTTATTCAACGGGGTCTCCTCGCCACTCATTTCGGTTGATTTCTCGGCTACCTTCCCGTATTCAGTGGCGTCACCTACATTACGGATTTCCATTACTGCATGTCCATCCATGACTTTAGTACCACGCATTGCCCAATTGGAAGGATACGTAGATTCCTCGTCGAAATAGGCCGGATTGGTAGTTTTATCAATAATTGGTTCACCCGTGAGGCACGATTCATCGATCTGCAGGGAAACCGCTTCTTTTAATTCGCCATCGGCCGGTACTTCTTCACCTGTTCCAAGCAGAACGATATCACCTACAACAATTTCTTTTTTAGGGATTTCGCTCACATTTCCGTTCCTGATTACTTTTATCAGGGTATCATCATTCACAAGGTTCAGGATGTCAAATTTTTTGTTGGCATCCATCTCGAACCAGAATGCTACGCCGGTAGCCAGAAAAATGGCACAGAAAATTCCTATGGTCTCGGCAAATTCCTGGTGAACAAAAGCAATTCCCAAAGAGAGAAATGCCGCAATTAGTAAGATCCGGATGATAGGATCTTCAAATTTTTCAAGAAATAATTTCCATAACGGATCGCG
>JBBRGI010000314.1:0-4118 GCA_038240855.1 Bacteroidales bacterium
TGACCTTGCCGGGCGGAGATTGATCATTATTCACCAAATATTATTGCATTAATGTAAACCTGAAACTGACTCCGAAGTTCGAATTGGTAGTCCGGTACGAATTCGAAATAAACGGACTGTTCAGAATCCTGTCGTAAAACAGCCGGACAATAAATACTTCGCTGAGGTTATAGTCGGCCGAAAATTTGACAGAGAACGATTCCTGCCCTGCTGTAGTCTGGTTGTTTTCCTCAACCAGCTTGCGAAGTACGGTCTTATTTTTTCCGTACGTTACATCTGTTCTGATATTTAGATCGTTATTCAGCATTTTTTGAGAGCTCTTCGAGCCAATAAATAACTTCATATTTTCGAACCGGTAACCAAATCCCATGCTTGCCTCATTATTGTAAAGTTCCATGGCCTGGTTATTGGTCAGACTCAGCATTATGTTCCTTGTTTTGCGGTACTCGAATCGGGTGGTAAGATTGTTAAGCCATGTGATGTCTACATCAAATAACGGATTAAAAGTTTCATTGATGTTAATCGTTGCGATATCGTAACCCGATAAAAAATTATTCTGCGCATCCATAACATAACTAAATCCGTCTTCTTCAGGCTTATAGTTGAGATTCGAAATGTACGAACCAATACTATAAGTCGACTTGTAATCATGCGAGATGTTCATTGATTTCATCACCTCTTTCAGCCCTTTAATTTTATTCACAACTCCCGAATACTGAATCCGCCAGTTGGGCATGACAAATTTTGCAGAAGGAAAAGGAGTGAGCGGCACTGTTTCCGGACTTTTGCCCGAATAGGCTGACAGGAATGCCGGGATTAGAACCTCCTGTGCTGATGGACCGTAGCCTTTGGGATAACGCGTTACAGGATCGAAGGTGCCAGGAAAATATCCGTTAGCGGGGCTTTCAACTCTCCTTTGGTCAAGGCGTCTTGCAATTACCTCACGGTTCTGCCTGAACTGACCCCAAACCTTTGAATCCCGGACTTCCGATTTACCCAGCTTTTCGAATGATGATCCAATCGAAATAACGGTCATGGTGAAATTCCCGTTATATGATTTATTATAACTATCCCACCCGTTTTGATCATCAAAAATGAGAAATTCAGATGAATTGCTCGAAAAACTTCGGTTGGCATTGATGTCAATTTTTAAATCGGGTAAGGGGACCAATTTAGCCCTGATATTTAGCCTGGAATTCTTGCTCATCATATAGGGCTTGTTCAAAATTGTATCGGTCGAAATCCATCCCTTTTCAGCAGCCTGCCGACCGAAGTCACTATTCTGATGGCCAAATATAAAAGGCAAACCGGGAGCAAGCTGACTAACCCCATTAAGACCCTCATAATTTGAGGAGCCAAAGAAATTGGTGCCCGGCAGATATCCGTAAATACCAGTGCCCGCGTTTTCGGTGTAGGAAATGTTCACGTTATAGAGCATCATCATGAAACGGGCCAGGTATTCATCGAGGTGCAAAGCCACTTTCGTTTCCTGCTCCTTTCGTCCGGTGACTTCCACAATTGCTTTGGCACAGTCGGTTTCAGGTGTAAACATCACCCGGTTCTCATTTACGACCTGAGTTTTTCCGGTGATCACTTTCCCTTTTTCATCGGTTACACTTACTGTCACATTTGCAGTGCCTAATTTATGAAAGATCGGCAGCGGAATGTTCTTCACCAGCACGGCATTTCCATCCCTGAACTTCGTGAGGGCAGCCGTGTTTGTTAACGGAGCTGTTCCCCTGGACTGAGCATCCCTGCGACCACGGCTGAATTCACCGTATTTCTGATTCACTTTTTTAAGGTATGGAACCCGGTTGTACAACCTGATAAAATCGGCCTGTCCGTTCAACTGAACCGCGCGCGAATTATTGATGCTGTTTCCGATAACGTAATTACTTTTCGTGATCGGGGCCACATCCCAGTCGTACCCTGCCTGGTAAACAGCCGATGAAGAAACCCAGTCGAGCAAAGGGAGTTTATTAATCGGGATCGTGTATGAAATATTCCAGGTATGATGATAATGCGTATTACGGCCCCCATCAAGGATACTTTGCCAGATTGTGTCACGCCTGGCCTGGTAACCCGGCAGATTTCTGTCCGCAGATCCGAGTGGTTCATCAATTCTGGAAGAATTTATCGCTGAAAAATCTAATTTAAGTCCGCGTGTCAGATCGAAACGGAAATCATAATACCGGTTCCAGGTGAAATCTTTTAGTTCCGATACAGGCAGCAGAAATCCCGGGTTGGTGATATTCCGGTATTGTATTGTACTGCTGTTATGGTTCAGATCAGACCGGAAGGAAAGCTGGGTAGGAACAAAATTGAGGTTAAAATCCCGTATAATTGCTAAAGCCGGAGATTTAAATAATTTCACATTTTTAAACGGATCGATCGGTGATGGCCGGCTTGCAAAATAGTAATTCACCAGGGCACGCGTATTAAATGTCTGTTCCAGCACTGTATTGATATCCCCCCGCTCATACTGATTAAACGCATAAGTTAGCGAAAGGTTGGACAGGTCATAAATTTTTGGTGTGTCTGATTTATTGGGTTTATCAATCTGAACGTTCGTTAAGTTGATGCTCTTCCGGGCAACGAATGCCTGTGAAATTCGCTTTATTGAATCGCGTGCCCGGGCACTGCCCGCATTCTTGAGCGCGTCATTCAGTTTCACATCCTTGTCGAGCGGCGAATATTCAGGGGTTGACACCGATTTTGAGAATCCCAGATAGAGCGGTATTTTCACTCCCGATTCCTCCTTAAAAAACTTCCCGAGTTCAAGATTTGTCGACAGATCATATTCCTGACTATCATCCATGGTACGTTGTCCCATTTTTGAGTCGATGCTTCCGAACCCCGTGGTGGTCATTCTTCCGGCAAAAGAATAAGTTCCCAGATCGGCGAGATTCCCTGATACACGTCCGATTGCAGCCCATCCCCCTTTTTCCTCGAAATCGGTCAGCCGAAGTTCATTTACCCAAACTTCTACCGATTTGGGCCCCAGTGTTCGCCCCCTTTTATTCCGGATTCCAATCATTGCCACTTCAACCTGAGAGAGATCGGGATTTCCTTTTATCCTGATCCGGTTTTTATTCATCTTCTGGCCGTTTACCTCCGTTTGATGAACCTGTTCAAAGATATCCCCGAGCGTGATTACGGATCCTGCATGCCTCATTTCGTTGTTCCGGTCGAGTTTTAATTGCGGAAGCCGGTCAAGCGGAATATATACCCGGTTTGCTTCGGGCCAGACTATTTTTTGATCCGCCTCCTTTTCCCCATCGTAACCCAGTTGAGGTGCAGGAGGCGTAATCTTTAACGGTATTTCATATTCATAGTAATTGTATTGAAAGTCAGACCCAAGCCTCACGAACAAATAAAGTTCTTCGTCGCGCAGCGAGCTCTGCTCCATCTCTTCAGCATGCACCTCCAGTTTAAGGGTTTTGTACCTGCGCATATCGATCATCATGGTCTTATAAGCGCCGCGGGCATCCCCTGGATGCAAATCGACCGTTCGCAAAACCATTGATTGCTCGTTTAGCTGGGTCAGTTGTGCATTCGATGGATCAATTACCCGGCTTACCCCCGGAGGAAGAATATAATTCACAGGCTTCCTGGTGCTGTTCTCCTCCACATTGACAGCCGATATTTCAAACTGAGTTCCGGGGGTTGGAAGGCTCATGTCCTCGGTAAGGTCTTTGTCATACCGGCGCCAGTTTGTTCTTACCAGATCGAGCGTTGCAAAACGTAATACAACAGGTTTTTGCCATCCTTTCAAAAACATACGAATAAACCGGATGGATCTGAAATCGTTGATTGCACCGTATACTTTATCGGGTGAACTCACCGGAATCTTAAACTGATACCAGGTAATAGTCGACTTCTCACCGCTTCTCAAGGTTACTTCTGTCTTCCTGATATCCGAAATGTTGTTCCTGCCCAACACCATATTACTTCGGTCAAGCCTCAGGTGATACTGATAATACGCCTCATTTTCGTTCAGCGTATTATCGTCATTGATATCTTCCACATCGGGTATTGATGTTGCTGCAGTTGGGTAACTCTCGGGAGATTGTTCAGACGTGGGGGAATTATTTTCTGTCCGCGAATAAAACTTATAC
>JBBRGI010000315.1:0-4049 GCA_038240855.1 Bacteroidales bacterium
GAAGATCAAGTGCAGCAGATCAATGGCTTGAGATTGACCAACCAGGTGCGGAAACAAAACGACTGAATTGGGATCCGGACGAATGCGGATTAAAAAGAGAGGCAGCCGAAGTAATGAAATGCCTGGATCAAAGCCAGCTTCAAAGTCATCTTATGCCTCATTCGATGAGTATCAGCTTAATCCGGACACTGGATAAAATCCGCCGCCAGGCTGGTATTCTATACCCGGGTGAAGTGAAATGATGGCGCATAACTCTCCCCTGTGGATGAGTGAGTTATTGCAACACCCGATGGAGTTAATAATAAAAGCCCGCTAAATTTAGCGGGCTTCTAGTCTATATCTTCCTGTTATTATTCAGGAGAAATTGCATCAACAGGGCAAACTTCAGCGCATGAGCCGCAATCGGTGCAAATATCTGCATCAATTTTGTAGATTTCACCTTCGCTAATAGCTTCAACCGGACACTCGTCGATACAAGTTCCACAAGCGATACATTCGTCAGAAATTTTGTAAGCCATAACTAACTTTGAATTTTTGTTTATAATTAATAAATTATTTTTTTCAATTTATCGTGCAAAGTTACAAAGAATGGACAAAAAACAAATTCCATTGGTAATTTTTACATATTTTAAACTGCGGGCTGTTTAGTTACCTTATTGAAGTAGTCGCAGAAGGGCTGAAGTCCGCAAATCACACATTTTGGTTTACGGGCAACACATATATACCGGCCGTGAAGTATAAGCCAGTGGTGTGCTATCGGAATCATCTCTTCCGGGATGTAAGCCATCAGTTGTTTCTCCGTCTCGTATGGTGTTTTTGAATTTATGGAAAGGCCCAGGCGGGCCGCTACTCGAAAAACATGAGTATCAACAGCCATTGCAGGTTTATTGAATATTACAGAAGCGATTACATTTGCAGTTTTTCGTCCGACACCCGGTAACTTAAGCAGCTCGTCAACTTCATCGGGCATAATACCCTTGTAGTCGGCAACAAGTTTACGTGCCATTCCAACCAGGTGTTTTGCCTTGTTATTCGGATAGGAACACGACCTTATGTAGTCAAAAACTTCGCCCGGCTCAACTTCAGCAAGCTTTTCAGGTGTTGGAAACCGTTTAAACAGGTCAGGGATAATCTGGTTTACACGCTTATCGGTGCATTGTGCCGATAATATTACAGCCACCAGCAATTCATAGGGGCTGTTATAGTGAAGCTCACTTACAGCAACAGGAACATTTTCCTTAAACCATCCGATAACCTTTTCAAACCGCTCTTTCTTTTGCATTTCACTTTAAAAATGGACCTAAAATTAGAATTAATTCTGTTTGCATCAGACCACAATGAACGAATAAGTTACAGTTCTGTTGAAAGGTTCTCAATTCATAACACTTATGTCCGGTTAAAATATTATAAGAACTTGCAATCCACTTATTACTTAGCATTTACATTGATATCACCACTACGTGGCTTCGCTTCTACTTCCAAATTATTTCTACAAAGATTAAGCTGCTACGCAGCATTACTATCAGCGATCATATATTGTAGATTTTCGTGCTAATTTTGCGCTTGTAATTTTAATTTTTTATGATCACATATCTGCAGGTAGAAAATCTTTCAAAATATTGGGGTGAATTAGCTCTTTTTGATGGGATTAGCTTTTCAGTTTCTGAGGGACAAAAGGTGGCGATGATAGCCAAAAACGGTGCCGGGAAATCAACATTAATGGATATCATTGCAGGATTGGAGTCACCCGACTCCGGTAAATCTTCACTATCAGGCGATATTTCGATCGGTTACCTGCGTCAGAATCCCGATCTTAATCCGGAAGATACGGTTCTGGAAGCTGCCTTTAACTCAACAGGCGAATTAATCCAGGCGGTTAAAAACTACGAAAAGGCGCTCGAAAATCATGATTCACGGTTACTGGACAGTGCTATTGAACGCATGAATGCGCTTAATGCGTGGGACTTTGAGCTCCGGATCAAACAAATTCTGACCCAGCTCAAGATCACCGATGTTAATCAGCAAATAAAATATCTTTCGGGAGGACAGAAAAAAAGGGTCGCACTCGCACATATTCTGATTGATGAGCCTGACTTCCTGATCCTGGATGAACCCACAAACCACCTCGACCTGGAAATGATCGAGTGGCTCGAAAAATACCTCGAAAAAGCAAAAGGCACCCTGTTTATGGTGACGCACGACCGGTACTTTCTCGATCGTGTTTGCAACGAAATAATTGAACTGGAAGATAATACGATATACAAATATAAGGGGAACTACTCTTATTATGTCGAGAAAAGGGAGGAGCGAATTCAGTCAATGAATGCAGAAATCGATCGCGCAAAGAATCTTTTCCGTACCGAACTGGATTGGTTACGCCGGATGCCGCAGGCGCGAAGCCATAAATCGAAATACCGCACAGAAAATGCCTATAAGTTGCAGGAGAAAGCTTCTCAACGCCGTGTGGAGGATGAAGTTGAGCTTACAGTCCAGGGGAAACGACTCGGAAGTAAAATTCTTAATGTTAAAAACCTTTCCAAGGCTTTCGGACCGCTGGTAATTTTAGATCATTTCAGCTATAACTTTGCCAGGCTCGAAAAAATCGGCATCATCGGAAAAAATGGCAGTGGCAAGACCACCGTCTTAAATATGCTGACAGGCGCAATGCAACCAGACAGCGGAACTATTGATGTAGGAGAGACCATCAGTTTTGGCTATTATCAGCAAGATGGCATTAGTTTTAAACCTGGTGACCGTGTAATCGATGTAATTAAGGAGATCGCCGAAGTTGTGGACCTTGGAAATGGCAATCGCATGACAGCCTCACAGTTTCTGAACTATTTTCTTTTCCCTCCCGACACACAATACAACTTTGTGGATAAGTTAAGCGGAGGCGAGAAACGGAGGCTTTACCTCTGCACCATATTGATGCGTAATCCCAACTTTCTGATTTTAGACGAGCCAACCAACGACCTCGACATCATGACGTTAAATGTTCTTGAGGATTACCTGCGGAATTTTCAGGGTTGCGCCATTGTTGTTTCGCATGACCGGTTTTTCATGGATAAGATTGTCGATCATCTGTTTGTATTCGATGGCGAAGGAAAAATCAAAGATTTCCCCGGAAATTATTCCGACTACCGCGATTGGGTTGATGAACAGGAAAAGGAATTACGCACACCTGAAAAGCGTGAAAAAGCAGCTAAACCTAAACCGGTAAAAGAAGGTACACGGAAATTAAGCTTTAATGAAAAACGGGAATTAGATCAACTGGAGAAGGAAATTAAGCTGCTTGAGGAAGAGAAACATAGCATCGAAACAGCAATGAATTCGGGTGACTGCCCATCTGAAGAACTCATCATCAAATCGGAGCGGCATGGTGAACTAAGGGAATTACTCGAAGAGAAAGAGATGCGCTGGCTGGAGTTAAGTGAACTGGAATAAGGAAAAGCAAAGATTTAAGAGTTAAGATTTAGGATTTAGGATTTAAGATTTAAGCTTAATTGAGTCCGAACTGGTGCCCCCCGGTTAAATCAGAAGTTTCGTAACTCTCACGCTCCATTACAAAAGCGCCACCTGTTCCTTCGGCATCACAACTATTGCCTGTAATTTTACCATCGGGTAAAAGTTCGCCTACCCAGGTATCCAGTTCATAGATAATATCTTCTTCGCTAAACAGGATTTCACAGGAATGTGATTTCAAATTGATCATTGTACCATCAATCCTGCCTGCTATTTCCTGTTTGACGATGAACGTCTCCTCACCGTCTATCTGCTCAGAAAAACGTAGAATTCCCTTCAGATGATTTCCTTTCTGGTTAATTTCAGCGTAGCCGCTGTCCTTTCCAAATCCAAAATCTTCCTCGAATCGCCAACGTCCTGTAAGATTAATTTTTGCGGGCATAATTCAATTATTTGCTGCGTAAATATAAAATATCTCATCAAAATTTATGCCTTATTTTGAACTATTATTATTAAAATCTTCAAATAGACTTTTCTTAACCTTTAAATAACAAAGGTCATCTTTGCGGATGACCTTTGAATTTTTT
>JBBRGI010000316.1:0-4044 GCA_038240855.1 Bacteroidales bacterium
CTATTGTGGATATTTTCAGGGAAATCGAGCGATCGAGTGAATTTGGGTTTTTCTTTAAAAGCGAAGAAATGAATCTTGAAAAACGTCAGTCAATCAAGGTTTCAGATGCTTCTATTGATGATGTGCTCAAAAAAGTTCTCGAGGGAAATTATTCATACAAAATCCTCGATCGGAATATTGTTGTGACCAAAGGGGTTTTGGAGGCCACACAACAACAAGGTATTAAAGTAACAGGAAATGTGACCGATCAGACAGGCGCTTCACTTCCAGGTGCTTCAGTGGTGATAAAGGGGACAACTATGGGTGTAATTACCGATAATAATGGAAATTACACTATGGGCGGCGTTCCTGAAAATGCAACTTTGGTTTTTTCGTTTGTGGGAATGAGAACGCAGGAAGTGGCAGTCGCAGGAAAAAGTACGATCAGTATTAAGTTAGACGAAGAATCTGTTGCTTTAGAAGAGGTTGTGGCAATTGGTTATGGAACCGTCAGAAGAAAAGACCTGACAGGTGCGATTAGCACCGTAGACTCCAAACTCATCTCTACCCAGGCCAACTCAACGGTGACGCGTGCGTTGGAAGGTGCGGTTGCCGGCTTGCAGGTATCAGCAGTCGACGGGCAGCCCGGATTGGATATGGGAATCCGTGTGCGTGGTCTGGGCACTGCCAATCAGAACTATGGAAATGCCCTGGTGGTCATCGATGGTGTACCGGCGCTGAACGATAATCCGTTATCGACCATCAATCCTAAGGACATTGAAGGCATCACCGTTTTAAAGGATGCCGCATCTACTGCCGTGTACGGCTCACGTGGTGCCAATGGCGTTGTTTTGGTCACTACGAAGAAAGGGGCTAAAGGAGAAACAAAAATTGCCTTTGAAGGGCGTTGGGGTGTTAACCAGATAGGACCTTATCAGTTTGATAAGATGGACAATCCGCAAGATGTTTACGAATATGACTGGCAGGCCATCCGCAACTCATATCGTTATGGTGTTACCAATGGAGTTCCCAAAAATTACACAACGAATGTGCAAACCCCGAATCATACAGCCGAAGAAGCTGGAAATTTTGCCAGCGCTCACTTGTTCAATTATACTGGATCAGAAACTTCATTTTCGCGCAACACTCTTGCTAATTGGATGTTGTATGATGTTCCTGGTGCTGTTTATACGCAAACCGGCGCAGGTGCGACAGCCAGTTCAACGATGTCGGGTGCTTACCTGGTGAATCCTGATGGTAAACTTAATCCAAGTGCAAGGTTACTTTTCAATGACAACTATGATAAATATCTTTTAGAGAGTAAATTGCGCCAGGAATACAATGTTTCAGCTAGTGGTGGTACCGATAAGGTCGATTATTTCATGTCGTTAGGCTATTTGGAGGATCCTTCCTATATCCGTGGTTCTAAATTTGCACGTTACAGTGGACGCGCCAATGTAAACGCACAATTGTATGAATGGTTAAAGATAGGTGCCAATATAGGGTATTCAAACCGCTCGACCCAGTCACCAGCCACGCGTTATGGTCGTAACCCGGGATCGGCAGTGGCCAACCCTTTCCGTTTTATCAATGGTCAGAACCCACTGGTACAGTTGTACGCCCATGATCAAGCCGGAAAACTTATTGCCAACGCAGACGGAAGTAATAAAGTGCATGTTCTTGCAGGTGATACCTGGTCTCCGCTGGGACTTACCGGTACTTCACTTTCTTCAACCAATATCCTTACCATGTTGGATCAGGATAAAGATGTAAGAAATTCAAGCGACCTCTCTACCAGAACTTATGGAGAAGTAAAATTTCTGAAAGACTTCACCTTCACCACAAATCTTTCGTATGATAAATACAATGAAATCCGTACGCGTTTTTGGCAAGGGACAACCGGACAGGCCCAGGGAACGGGCGCCTTTGGTAAAGTCTATCAGGACGTAACCATTTTGAATGTACAGGAACTATTGAATTATAGCCATGATTTTGGCAAACATCATGTGGATGCTTTGGCGGGTCACGAGTTTAATAAATATACTTTTCAAAATCTGAACTTTAATTCAGCTTACGAATTAATTCCAAATTTTGTCTCCTTTGCAAACTATGTGGGTCATTATACCGGAGGTACATTTTCAGGACCTGGTGGTAGTGACCAAAGAACTGCAATGGAAAGTTATTTGGGACGTGCTCACTATGTTTATGATGAAAAATATTATGCCGAAGCCTCATTGCGTCGCGATGGCTCTTCCAAATTCAAATACGCCTCAACCCGTTGGGGAAATTTCTGGTCAGTTGGAGGTGGTTGGAGAATCTCAGGTGAAGATTTTATGGCAAGCACAAAAAATTGGTTAGACAACCTGAAAGTACGTTCCAGCTATGGTGTGATTGGAAATCAAAATGGCATCCAGAATTATGCCGGTTACCAGACATGGGGTTACGGTGCAATCTACTCCTCAACAACTGCCGGTAACGGTATTCCTGCAAGTTATACACTTGGTAAAGGGGGTTGGGTAAACGATGGTTTAACATGGGAAAACACGAATACGTTTGATGCCGGTGTCGATATCAGTTTATTCCACCGTGTGCATGGTACTTTCGATTATTATAACAGGATTAATGTCAATGCAGTTTGGGATCAACCCATCGCACTCTCACTCGGTCAGGCAAGTTTGCAAAAGAATTCTGCCAAGATGCAAAACAGGGGATTTGAGGTGGAATTGGATATTGACATCATCACCAACAAAGACCTCAACTGGTCCGTGTCGCTGAACGGGACCCATTATACTACTAAAATGAAAGCCGTGCCTAAAGGTGTAGGTTCTGCAGTGGATGGTACCTGGACAGGTACAGCTGATGCCTGGGCCGCATCCGGAGGTGGCGCATCGTCAGGTATTACCTACCTGCGTGGTGTAGGTAAAGATTATTACAATTTATATATATACAAATATGGCGGGGTCGATCAGAATACAGGTCTTCCACTCTTTTATCATAAAGTAACTGAGGCCGATCATACCGGAGGATTATACCCTGCGGTAGCTGTAGGTGGTGATGCAAAAACTACCAACTATTCAACAGCATCACGTTACGAATTGGGTAGCGCGATTCCGAAATGGATCGGAGGTTTCAGCACAGCTTTGAGATATAAAAACTTTGACTTTTCAGGTATGTTGTCTTATCAGTTAGGCGGGAAATTCTTTAGTACAGATTATGGTCTTAGTCTCTATACTAATGGAGCTATAGGATCTGCTTTGTCTGCCGAGTTAATTGGAAATACCTGGACGCCAGAGAATAAAAATGCCAAATTTCCTATGGCTATGTATGGAAGCGCCTATGGTGACGGATCTTCTATCGGAAGTTGGCAGTATACTGATTTGGCATTGTTCAGCGCATCTTATATGGATGTGAAGAATTTGACCCTGGGATATACCTTTCAAAAAGCGCTGTTACAGAAATACAAAATCAATGCACTGCGTCTGTATATGTCGGTTGATAATGTATTTATGCTGACCTCACATTCGGGCATTGATCCACGTATGTCGTTGGTTGGAGGTTTTGAAGTAGGCGCTTATTCCTATCCTTCCATGCGTACAATTTCATTCGGTGTTAACCTGGATTTATAACAAACTTTAAAAATAAGTCAAGATGAAAAATTATATAATTGGAATCGTATTTCTGGCAAACCTGATTTTGTCTTCTTGTGCCGGTCAACTGGAAATTACGCCCCCCACTGCCATAACTGACGAACAGATTACAGCCTTATTAGCTTCCTCAGATACAACGAAGAAAAAATTAATCTTTGAAGGTATGGCTAATGGGATACCAAATCTATTTAATGTCAGTGGTGTTAATGGATCAGGGACAGCCGACGGGCGATATCGTAACGGCCAGGCAATGGACTGCATGCGCAATCTGGAAGGAAACGACATCGTATTCGGCAATAAAAACCTGAGCATTTTTGGCGGAGACGAATATTTTTTGCGTGATTTTATCTCCCCTTCTGTTGACAAAAATGCTTACTATTGGTCTGAGAAATGGTCTATTATCACTACCTGCAATAAG
>JBBRGI010000317.1:0-4026 GCA_038240855.1 Bacteroidales bacterium
ATCCATAATTGCCGGTACTGATCAGCCTGTCGCTTTGGGTAAAAGCGGGGGAGAGGATTTCAATTTTATTCCCGGCAGTGATTCCCGTTTTGATGGCAACTTTTACAGCTGTGGTATCGTTGATAAGTTTCATTATCCAGAAATTTGCCATTGTCTCATCCGAGAGTATACATGATTTATCTATTACCTGTGCATTTGCTTTCGAACTTTTACTCAATTGAATCAGCGCAGTTAGGTTTTCGGGAAGAACAGCCGTGGTAACCGGTTTTACGATATAGCTCTGTGTCTGCGTTACAGGATCAACAGATGAAAGTTTTCCGGAGATCGTTCCGTTTAATAGGGTAGAATCGGGCAGGAGAATAGAGCAGTTTCTGCCGGGCGTTGCATATTTGTTCTGTTCGAACGGAACATTGAGCAGAAAAACAAAACTGCTTTGTGCCGCAATCACACAAAGCTGCTCCCCGTCGCTCACGTAATCATTTGTCTGTTTGGTTGCTTCAATTACAACACCCGAGGTCGGTGCAACAATCGTCTGTTTTCCGGTGAAGGTAAACGACGAGTCTTTGGCTGCATATTTGCTCAGTGCTTCTCCCTCCTTTGTTTTAATCGAATACAAAGGTTTTCCGGCCTGAACGAAATCTCCCTGATTAACAAACGATCGTTCGATATAACCGTTTATGGTTGATTTCACGATATTTTTCCGTTGGTATTGTGAGACAGCGTTAAAACTAATTGTCTCGCTAATGGCCGTATTTTCAATAGCAGTGACCGTAACCGGAGTTGAAACCTCTGGCGTCTTTTCCAATTTGGTCGGTGAACCATTGTTGCAACCGTTCAGATTAAGCAGTAAAGCGAAGGCTAATAAAGTTTTACTATTCCTCATTTGAGATAATTCAATTGGTTAATAATCTGCAGCCGGTTCATTTCTGTAATCAGAAATGTGTTTTTGGTTGCTGTATAATTGTTTAAAACCGTAAGATAGTCGAGAAACCGGACCAGCCCTTTCTCTAATTCAATCTGATACAAATCAATCAGCTTTTCCTGTTCTGACAATTGATTACTGATTTCATTCATCAGATTTTCAGTTAGTTTAAGTTGATCTGTGAGTTGCCCGAACTGAAGTTTGTACTGCGACGAATAATACTGTTTATAAAAGATCCGGGTATTCTCAGCAAGGTTTAGTTTATCGTACTGCAGTTTGCGCTGCTTTCCGTCGTAAATCGGAATGGAGAAGTTGACGCCGAAACTTCCTCCGAAATTATGAGGGATATTTTCGGGAGTGATGGAATTAAATCCTGCATCTGCAAAAGCACTCAGCCGTGGCCTGTAATTCAGATCGACGATCTGCCTGTTGTTGGTGTTTTTCAGACTGTCAATCCTGAATTGGGCAAACAATGGGGAACTTTCATAACTCAGGTCATTCTGAACCGTGATTTCAGGTTTTACCAGATTTATCTCCTGCAGATCAGTTATGCCACAAATAAAACTAAGCACGGCAACGTCGTTTTTCAATTGAATAAATGACTGCGAGATCGCAATCTTCTGAGCGGTGGTCAGAACCTGTAGATTCAAATAATCAGTTATCAGGTAAACACCTTTATCAACCAGCACTTTCACCGTCTTTTGTTCATCGGTGAGCCGCGCCAGAACAGACTGGTTAAACTGGTACTGCATAAAATCGGCATAGGCTGTAAGATACTGTGCAGTAATGCTTTTTTTGAGGTCGATAACGGTTATATTGGCATTTACTTTCAACGTCTGATTTAATAAATCAATACTTTGTAATTGTCCGTTGATGTGTTTCCTATTGAACAGCGACTGTGTAACATTTACAATCGCAGAATAATTTCCGCCATTGGTGATAGCCTCATCGTAACCCCATCCCGGTCCTGTTGGAGGGTACATCACCTGCGAAACCTGATTAATTTGTGGTTTAAAGGAGGCTATCAACAAGAGGCTGTCCAATCTGCCGGCAAGAACCTGGTTGTTGTAATCGTATAACAAAGGGCTGTTTTTAAGCGCTGAATTTATGTAAATATCAAGTGATTGGGCATTTATGTAACCTGGAAAAATGGCAGCTAAAATCAGAGTATTTAAAAGGTTTTTTATCATCTCACTATCAAGGTTACTAATTTGATTAATAATATGGTAAAGATAAAAATATATCGAAAATGTTAAAAAAATTTACAACAAATTTTTTTAACATTTTTTATCTAAAGTCCAAATATCAGCGTTAAACAATAATTGGGAATTGGTTTCCCAAATCAGCAATTATCAAATTTTATTTCTTAGATTTGTCCATTCCAAAAACAATCTAATATTCACTAACATGAAAACAATTCTCATTTTCGTCTTCTTGGCCGCCTGTTGTTTTTCGGTTGTGGCTCAAAATCAAATTCCGGATAAACCGATGCTTAAAACAGTGGTTAAATTTCTGCCGGTGAACTACGCGTTGGGGGCCTATTCGTTTGAAATTGAACGGATGATCAATGCAAAAAACGCCTATACCCTGGGATTCGGTATTCCCACCAATCAATCCATTATCGGAAAATATGGAATTGAACGCTCATCAGATCTTGAAGAAGTAAAAATCGGAACAATGCACATCCGTGCAGCTTTCCGCCATTATGCTGGTAAGAAGAGGCTTCCAAAGGGTTTTTACATTGAGCCTTATTTGAAATATCAGAAAATAAATGCAAATGTAAAAGCTGAGTTTACTGCCAGTGAGGATCAGGGAGAGATGACTTATTCTGCCGATATTACTACACCGAACCTGAGTTCAGTAAATCTTGGATTTCAGATGGGGGTACAATTTCTGATTGCCAAACGTGTATCGCTTGATTTTTATTTTCTGGGCATCGAAGCTGGTATGTTAAGTGGCAATTTAAATGCCAAGGTTGATCCGACGGATAATATTCCGGATATGAAGGCTGAGCTTCAGGATGCAATCAATGAGTTACCAGGATTTCTGAGTGATAAACTTGAAGTAACTTCCAGTGCAGATGCTGTCAATGTCAAGGCAAGCAGCGTACCTTTTCCATGGTTACGCAGCGGGATAAGCATAGGGTTTGCCTTTTGATTCTCAGAAACTTTACCTGATTAAGGAAGACTAATCTCTGTTAATTCAGCGACCTGTGTTTTACAAGAATTCGCAGCGACTGATCATAAGTAAGGTATTTCCAGATCCAGTTCAGCAGTACAAATAGTTTATTTTTAACACCCACGATCGAAACAAGGTGGACAACCGACCAAAGTAACCAGGCAAAATAACCTTTAAACCGCGCAAATGGAAGATCAGCAACAGCCAAATGTCTTCCTACTGTAGCCATAGAACCTTTATCGGTGTAATGAAAGGCCCTGAGCGATTTATTCTGATCAAGACGACGAAGATTATACGAGAGATAGTGGGCTTGCTGCAAGGCAACCTGGGCTACCTGGGGATGGCCGTTCGGATACGATGTATCAGTCATCAGCGAGTTGTCACCAATTGCAAAGATATTGGCATATCCTTCAACCTGGTTGTAGGAATTAACAATTAGGCGGTTACTCCTTCCATACGATGTTCCTGCGATACCTTCAATCCGTGAAGATGTGACTCCTGCAGCCCAAATCACTGTCTTAACATCAACACTATTCCCATGGGGTAATGAAAGAGTTCGTCCGTCATAATCAACCACAAGAGTTCCGGTATGCACTTCAACCCCTAATTTATCAAGATACTTTCTGGCAACCTTCGATGAGACTTCTGACATCCCGGCCAAAAGTCTGGGCGAAGCTTCAAAGAGCATGATTTTCATATTGTGCATATTGAGTTCGGGATAGTCTTTGGGTAAAACATATCGCTTCATTTCGGCCATAGCACCGGCCAGTTCCACTCCTGTAGGCCCGCCGCCGATGATGGCCACATTGAGGTAGGATTTGACATCCTCTTCATTGCTTTTATTGAGCGCTTTTTCGAAATTTTCAAGTGTCCGGTTACGGATATACAGTGCATCAGGGGCTGATTTCATCTGAAGGGTGTATTTT
>JBBRGI010000318.1:0-4012 GCA_038240855.1 Bacteroidales bacterium
TGCAGTAGAGAGTACCGTTGCCATTATGTCCGAATCGGATTGATTGGCTGTTTCACTGATTGCAATAGGCTTTCGGAGATTTTCGATCAGGTAGATGATAATGTAAAAAGCGACTGCAATTGCAGGGTAACCCGCATAATAAGTTATTCCGCTGATTATCCCGGCTAAAAGACCGGTCAGTAGTGAAAGCCACAGTGCCTGCCGGAGATTTTTGGTGTGCTTCGAAAACGACGAAGATTTTCGTGAGGCATAACTGGTGGCCTGGTAGATAAAGAAATACACGATTCCCACGACCAGGGCACTGCGTTGTTCGTCCGAATAACCGATCATCACAGGCATGCTAAGCGCCAGAGCCGCGAGGACGGGTTGAAGAAAATCCTTTACCGACTTATAATATCCCGAATAGATCGAATTGCTGATGGTTGTTTTAAGCAATCCCGGCTTTTTGAAAGAAAAGAAAAATACCTTGATATTCTTCAGATAATTCACCTTTATTTCGGCCAGGTGAAAACCTGACTTCGATCCGTCGAGCATTTTGGGATAGGTTGAAACCAAAATGAAATCTGCCAGATAGGGTAGGACTGAAATAATAAAGATCATCCTGTAATTGTGTGTTGCGATTACAAAAAATGCCGCAAGTAATGATGATATGGCCGAACCCCTTTGTGACCAGGCTCTTGTAATACCGTAATACGCCACCTTTTCCGATTGCCAGCCGTTGGCTTTTAAATAATCGAAAATCATCGCCTTGTGTGTTCCTGTCCGAAAAGCTTCCCCCAATGCGAATAAAAACATAGCAGAAGCAAATCCTGCGAAACGATAACTTATGAAGAACAGGATAAAAGCTATAATATAAAAGCCGAAGGAAGTCATCATTGTTCGTCGCCGGCCCATCGAATCGGCCAGGATTCCAGCGGGGATCTCGAGGATATTTTGTGTAATTAATTGGAAACTAACTAATAATCCTATTTGAGTATAATTCAGCCCGGCATCGAGCAGGAACAGGATCAGGAACGGTTCGAAAAAAAGGAGATTTTTCAAAAAACCATATGCGCAGAATTTCCGGAATTGCAGATCACGGGCAAAAGTCATTCGGAATACCTTTAATTAAAATCGTTCTTAAAAGTATGAAAATAATTGATTCCCATCTTCCCAATTTCTCACATTCTCATTTTCAAATTGCGGTCCGTCAGTTGACGGATCGAATTGTCAAATTATCAAATTGTCGAATCACCAAATTATTGAATTGCCAAATTATCGAATTCATTCATTTCACTCGTCCCCTTCTCACTCCCTCTCTACTTTATCCTACCTACCCAACCTCCGTTTTTGGCGAGTTTAATTTTTACAACATCTCCTGATTTTATTTTCTGCGATGTAACCTTCAAATTTTTAGGGTCTTTACTGGCATCTTTGGCATCAGCCCAGATATCCATAGTATATTCTCCCGGTGATAAAAAAACAGGTTTTAGGATGATTTCTCTCTCCTTACTATTATTCATAACGCCTATAAACCATTCATTCCCGGTTTTTTTGGCAATTGCCACAAATTCGCCCGGGTAGCCATCGATAAACCGTATATCATCCCATGTGGTCGGAACAATTTTCAGAAAATCTGCTCCCGGCTGATTCAGAATATTATCAGGATGATCGCAAACTACTGTAAGCGGACTTTCGTAAACCACAAACTTCGATAATTCGGCTGCCCGGGTATTCCAAACCAAGGCCGGAGTCTGCTGCTTAAATTGTTCGCGGGTAACATTAAGGAATCCGCCCGGGGTATAATCCATCTGTCCGGCAAGCATCCGGGTAAATGCCAGTTTAACATTGTGTTCCGGGCTCATCTTATCAGAGAATTTATAATATTCGTTTCCCATCACCCCTTCGCGGGTGATCATATTGGGATAGGTTCGGATAATTCCATCGGGTTTATAAGCCCCGTGAAAATCGACCATAAGCCGATTTTCAGCAGCACATTTGATGATGTCGCGGTACCAGTTCACCATATCCTGGTCATCACGATCCATAAAATCGATTTTTATGCCGGCAATACCCCAATCCTTATACAACGGGAAGGCTTTTTTGAAGGCAGAATTGCGATTGACATCACTGTTGTAAAGCCAAAGGAAAATCTTTACGTTTTTCGACCGGGCGTAACTGATAACTTCAGGCATATCAATCTGTGCTGCCCATTTGGTAATATCTGCTTCGGGAGTATTAAACTTTCCATACCATTGCCAGTCAACCAACATGTAGGGCCATCCCATCTGCGATGCAAAATCGATATACTGCTTAATTACCGGCATCTCCATTTTGACTTCTCCACTCCACCAATGGTCCCAGGCACTCATCCCCGGCTTGATCCACGACGGATCGGCAATAGCACATGGCGGATTCAGGTTCTGGATAATTTCTGATTCAATCAGTTTGCCGGGTGTTTCACCGATCATAACAACCCTCCATGGCGTATATACCTCATCATCGAACCGGACTTTTACACCAGCTTCTTCTTCACCCGGAAGGGGAACAAGCTTGGTGGTAAGAACATTCTGTTTCCCGTTGGTACCAATGTAAAAGGCGGGGTAGTTATCGAGTTCGGCTTCTGTAATGGCTATCCAGCAGTTGTCGCCGTAATCCATAAGAAACGGCATTCCTGCAATCGTGGAAGCGGCAACATAGTTTAATGGTCGTTCGAAAAACTCCGATTCCTGTGAGCTGGAATAGTTCCCATATTCAACCACCCATGCTTTTGGGTTACCCGGAATTGAAAAGGTTGTCAGCTCTTTTGTAATCTGTCGGTGACCGTTTTTAGCACTTCTAAACAGTTTGGTACGAAAGGCGATTCCATCGTCATAGGCACGAAAGCAGAGTTCCATCTGGCGCATAAGTCCCGCTTTTTCCCTGAGCATCAGTTTCAATTCGCTACAGCGATTGACAACCTCTGCATGCTTTGACCGGACTATTGGTTTCCATGTTTCGCTGATGAGCTGTCCCTTTTTTTCAATAACCGAAAAGCCCTTATTCATAGATGGTTCTGCCTTAAATTCAAATCCAAGTGCCGACTCCCGGATCACAGTTTTCCCGTTAAACGTAACGGAATAGTTCAGATTATCCGCATTATTAATGGAGATACTGATTTTTTTATCGGGTGATAACACCTGATAATCCTGTGCCACACATAGTGGAGCGATAAAAAGAAATAGCAGACTTAGTGCTAAATGGTTTAATTTCATAAAGATAGTTTGTTTGGTTTCGAATTAATGATTAAGATTTAAAATTCATAAATATATATCTCTTTTCCCGCTTAAAATTTCACTGTAATCACTGCGGAATTTTTGTAATAAATGTGGTTTATTTCTGAAATATTCCATCGTCTCAATTTCACGGATTTCTTTAAGAATTAAACGTTCTCCTATTTCGCGGGTGTCAGCCGAAGCATAATCACTAAGGTATTCGCGAAAGGTAAGGACAGCATTAAGTTTGCAGTATTTCGCCTCTACACATTGACTTAGCAGTCCCATGATTGTTCCCCCGGTCCGCCCGCACCGGTAACCAGCCGTGCAGAACGAGGAAATAAACCCCAATTTGCCAACCTCACGGATAACATCATCAAGGTCGCGCGGATCACCAATAGTAAATTGTTTTTTATCAGGATCAGCCTCCGTTTTCTGGTCGCTGTAAGCCCCGATTCCAATGCGTGTTGAGGCATCGGTCTGGGTACATCCAAGTTGGATAACTTCCTTTTTGATTTCAGCTTTTTCCCGGGCTGTAACAATCATTCCGGCAGTTGGTACCGAAAGACGCAGTACCGCTACCAGTTTTTTGAAATCGATGTCAGAAACGCGATAGGTCGAATCGGAACTAAGAGGAGATCCTGATGCAGGGGTAAGGCGCGGAAATGAAAGAGTATGAGGACCTATGCCAAATTGCCTTTCCAGGTCCAGTGTATGATACAGCATTCCCATTACCTCGAAACGCCAGTCATATAAACCGAATAATGCACCGATAGCAA
>JBBRGI010000319.1:0-3988 GCA_038240855.1 Bacteroidales bacterium
AGGGCAAAACAATTTCTTTCCACTCTTTTTTACAACAAATTTTTCTGGCAACTGATCATGGCTTCATTAATGATCGGGATGGCCATTTTTTTTGTAAAACATGAGCAATTGGAAGTATTACAAATCAGGGATCAGTTGGCGCACAGCAAATCGTGGTATGTACTCCTGGGAATTGTTGTGACCGGGGTTTATCTTTTGTTCCAGGCACAGATGTATGTGAATTGTTTTCGCGCTGTGGGGAAAAAAATACGCATCGGGGTTGCCTTACGTCTTTATCTGAAACGAAATCTGATCAGTGTGTTTTTACCTGCGGGGGGATTCTCCTCGTTGGTATTCTTTACAAGGGAGGTGGAGGATCAGGGCGTGACCAAGGCACAGATTCACCTGGCATCAACAATTTTTGGCGTTACCGGTATTATATCGGTAGTGATCGTAGCAATCCCCGTATTGGGGATGGCATTGTTTATGAGTAACCTTCAGCAGGCTGAAATGCTTGGTTTTGGATTTCTTCTTTTGCTGGCCTCCGGCTTGATAGTTTTAGTTTTTTCTGCTGCTCGTAAAGGAATTGCTTACCGATGGCTAATCAGTGTAAGACCATCAGCGGCCATAATGCTCGATGAGATGATTGTACAGAAAATCGACCGCAAACAGTTGTGGCTAGCGCTGTTCTCATCGATTGCCATCGAATTCATTGGCATTCTGCATCTTTTTGT
The DNA here is from genome assembly GCA_038240855.1 of Bacteroidales bacterium. Taxonomy (GTDB): domain Bacteria; phylum Bacteroidota; class Bacteroidia; order Bacteroidales; family Prolixibacteraceae; genus JAAFHB01. The sequence continues at coordinate 714 of JBBRGI010000319.1, forward strand.
GGCGATGCTCGCTTTGGGATTTGAACCTTCCTTACCAGCCGCAATTATAGGGTATATTGTGATGGTTATCCTGCTGATCGCTTCGCCTTTCCTGCGCGGAATGGGGGCCATCGAAGTTTCACTTACTCTTGTTCTTGAACAGTTCGGATTCCCGCTGCTGGCTGCGGCTTCCATTACGCTGATGTATCGTTTCTTTGAATTCTGGCTTCCACTGATAACAGGTCTCTTTAGTTTTATTTCAAAAAAAGACAACCTTATTCTCAGGGTTTTACCGGCTTTAATCATTTTTGGACTTGGATTTGTCAATATCGTTTCAGCCATCACCCCTGCGATTCCCGGGCGTCTTCGGTTTATGAGAAACCTGTTGTTTGAAGACATTATTGTTACCAGTAACGGATTGGTGCTGGTTTCCGGTTTGTTACTCATTATTTTAAGTGTATTTCTTTTGCTGGGCTCGAGGCGGGCCTGGTACATTGGACTCGGCCTGACAATTTTGTCGGTAGTGGGTCATTTGTTAAAAGCCGCTGACTACGAAGAAGCGATCCTCGCTTTAGTTGCAATGGCTGTACTGCTTTATACGAGAAGATTTTACAAACTCAAGCCCCATCCCAGGTTCACAAAAATCAGTTATTTTGTTCTTTTATACAGTGTGTTGGCGCTTTTGTTCTTTGGTGTCATCGGCTTATATTTTATCGACAAACGCCATTTCGGGACTGATTTTGAATTATGGGTTGCTGTCAAATCCATTTTGCGCCTGTTTTTCCTGTTCGATGCCAGTGGTTTGGAACCCAGGACTGTTTTTGCACAGAACTTTTTATACTCGATCTATTGTTCGGGGGGATTGGTTTTGGCATTTATCTTTTTCGCGCTGCTTAAACCTTACTTTAATGAGCCTTACAATACAGAAGATGACAAGGCATTGGTTAAAAAGTTAACAGCACAATATGGAAAATCTGCATTGGATTATTTCAAAATTTATCCTGACAAGTTTTTTTTCATTGCCAAAGATCGTGAAGGATTTATTGCCTTCAAAGTAACCCGTCATTTCGCTTTTGTACTTGAAAACCCTGTTTGTAAAGATAAAGATGCCATGATGAAGTTGATCAGGGATTTCGATCAGTTCTGTGAAGAGAACGGCTTTATATGTGTCTATTACCGGATTCCCCGAAGTTCGTTGGATGTATATAAACAACTAAAGAAAAAAAGCTTTCCGATAGGAGAGGAGGCCATTATTGATTTAGCCACATTCACGCTCGAGGGACAAAAAATAAAGCCCACCCGTAACGCGATTAACCGGTTGACTGCCGAGGGTTATGAAATTAAGATTTATCACCCGCCGGTTAAAGAAGGTCTTTTACAAAAACTCGAACATGTATCGGATAGCTGGCTAAAGGAACTGAATCAGAAAGAGATGGCTTTTACCCAGGGGATCTTTGACCGGAGCATTCTAAAAAATGAGACGATTATAACCATCGAAGACAGGGAGGAGAAGGTTTATGCCTTTTTGAATCTCATTCCTGATTTTGCTGATGGTGAAGCGACCTACGATCTGATGCGAAAAGTGGCAGAAGCTCCCAATGGGGTTTTGGATATGTTACTGGCAAAAACGTTATTGTACCTGAAGGCAGAGGGTTATAAAACGGTCAATCTTGGAATGGCACCACTTTCGGGAATTGATGGAGTCAACCTCACACAAAAAAGTATCCGGTATGCCTACGAAAACCTTAGACATTTCGGGCATTTTAAGGGTTTACGGAAATACAAAGACAAATTCTTTCCTCGCTGGGAACAGAAATACCTGATTTACAGCAACAGCTATCATTTGCTACAGGTACCGAATGCATTGAAGCGGGTGTCGGAAGAAGAATAAGAAATTTGTTATTATATCCCCCTTTGCCAAAAGGGGGAACACAAGGGGGATTTTTTGATTCAAGACAATTATTCCTTTTTCAGGTAATGATGTAATTTATTAGTATAATTGTGCAAATAGTTTCAGGTTTATTTCTTTTTCTTTAACCCTCAAAATTATGAGCACTGTTTTATTAATTATTCTATAAAAAGTTAATCAAGTGAAAGACGAGAATAAAACTCCTAAAATTACTAAAAGTAAATATATACCTACATCAGAATTTTACGGCCAGATAATAGATAGTTTACAGGATTATTCAATTTTAACCCTGGATAAAGACCTTATTATCAATAGTTGGAGTTCCGGATCATCTGTAATTTTTGGTTATGAAACTGATGAGGTGATCGGTGAACATTTTGACCTGATTTTTACGGAAGAGGATAAAAAGAAAGGCATTCCCCAAACGGAAATTGATGCTGCCTTAGCAGTGGGAAAAGCTGTGGATAACAGGTGGCATATTTGTAAGGATGGTAGTCTGTTTTATGCTTATGGTCTTGTTTTCCCGCTCACAGGTATTGATGGAGAATTGTTGGGCTATGTTAAAATCCTTCGTGATCTGACCGACAGAAGGAAGTCGGAAGAAGCGATAAAAAAGTATGTAAAAGATCTTGAAGAACTAAACACCCATAAAGAGGACATCCTTGCTATACTTTCACATGATCTGCGAAGCCCGCTGGGTGGAATTATTGGTACAGCAAAATATCTGAAATCGAATTTTGACAAAATGGAGCGGGATGATGTAAAACAGTTGCTTGATCTGCTCCATAAATCGGCCACAGATGAGTTAAATATGTTGGATTACCTGGTGGAGTGGGCAAGGATAAAATATGCATCGGAAGTCTTTACACCGGCCAAGATAGAATTGTTCCAATATGTGAATAAAGTATTTGAAAAATTAAATGATGTTGCCGCATTAAATACAATTGTCCTGCATAGTGATATTGAAAAGGATACAAGTGTTTTTGCAGATGAAAAGATGTTGCTTTCGGTTTTGCAAAACATTGTTTCAAATGCGATAAAGCATTCACACAAAGGGGGTAAAATCACGGTTACTGCGAAGAGAAAAGAAGGTAAGATTATTGTACAGATAAAAGATACCGGAGTTGGAATGTCGAAAGAAATTCAGGAAAAACTCTTTACCCCGCAAATAAGTTTACTTTCAAAAACACGAAAAGCGGAGCAAGGAGCGGGAATTGGGCTATTGCTGGTGAAAGGCTTTTTGGAAAAAAATGGCGGTGAAATTTGGGTCGAAAGTATTGAAGGTGAAGGTTCGACGTTTTATTTTACATTGCCTGAGAATGAGCCTTTAGGTAAGATTGAAGGTGCCGGTAAAATCGAGTTTGATGTAAATGATTAAAACACGATT
>JBBRGI010000320.1:0-3970 GCA_038240855.1 Bacteroidales bacterium
AACTTGCGGCACCTATTAAATCGCGCAAACGAATTACATCATTCTCTCCAAAGGAAGAAAAGGTGATCCCGATTTGGCCTTTCGGAGTTTCCCCTTCGTTTTTCTGAGCAGTTACTGAGAGCGCCATCGCAAAAACGAAATATAGAATAAATAGAGCTGATTTTTTCATGCTAGTCAGGTTAGGTTTATCAGTGACTTAAAAGTAAGGCAGAACTTATAAAATTTTAAGTTCTGCCTTACTTTTAATTTTTTGTGATCAATAAAACTCATCCGGAATAATTACCTGACTACTTTGATCGAACTGATCTCCTTGATATCGTTAAGATTGGAATAATTATACTGGTAAAAACCATCCTCGCCAATCATTAAAAGTGAGGAACCGAGTGGGATCACGTCATAAGCATTGATATCCTTAAAAGTGGCAATCAGGTTTTCAGAAATCAAATACGGATCGGAGGCGTTATACACTTTCAAACCGGCAGTTCCATCGCAAACAAACAATATATCATCATCAATACCGAGTCCGTAAGGGCCGGTCATATTATACGATCGCATCAGAACGGGTGTTTTGAGGTTGGAAATATCGAGTACATCAAGCCGGTTGATATCGCTTCCGCAGGGATTCCCGCCCCGGATGGTAACATATGCCCGGTTATTCTGCACAACTACAGGATCACAGCCGGTTGCGTGCCAGAATTGCGATACGTAAACAGGTTTGGTAGCATCAGCAACATTGTAAACTATCATGCCGTTACGGGTTCCGAGAAACATCGTGGTTCCGGACAAAAACATGGTTTCTATTCCCCAGCTAATTCCGTTTTTTGTCTGCAATGTCGGACCCGAAGCGCCGGATAAATCAAAATTGTAATAGGTGCTGTTATCAACCGCGAGCAAATGATCTCCCATTAAACCAAAACGTGCCATTGAACCACCAATTCCCGCTCCGGCACTTTGTTTTGCACCGTTTGCAGCACTGGCATCCGAACTTAAAGAGAATTCCGCAAACCTGCTTCCGAAAGAAACAGGGTAATTTATGTAATTAATTTGTTCGATCTCTTTTCTGACTTCCTTAACTTCCCATTCAACAACCACGCCCTGTGTATCATCGATCTGGCCAAGCCGGTATTCAGGTTCATGGGGTGGCACCGAATATGGGAAGACGTTTTTCAGCCGTGATACTTCTGTGGCATTTGCAGGATTTGATATATCAATACCAACCAGATCGACGTAACTGTCTGCATACATGATGCTTCCGCGAATGGCCATATCCACATTACCGGGTATGGTGATAAAACCTACATATTGCGGATTCGCAGGATTGTTATTGTTATACACATGTACACCTTTCATGATTTCATTTATGTACAGGTAATTGTCTTTATAATAGATTTTTCCGGGCTTCTCAAGGGCATGAGTGTTTGCTGTTTTTACTGCCTCCCTGAAATCTTTATAACTCATGTAAACCGGTTCGAGAGAAAGGTACTGTTCGGTATATTTATCTTCACATCCCGTTACCAGGATCATCAGGATCATAAGCTGGAAAATTGGGTATAATACTAACTTTTTCATAACATATTTGTGTTTGGTTTATTGAAACAGCAATCCTATTTTGAGAGAAAGGCGATTGTAATCGACATCGATCGAGTAGTTATCTTCGCGGCAGTATTGATGACGCATAATCCTGTAGCCGGCACTGAACGTTAGTGCCAGGTTTTGATTCAGTGAGGTACTTATTCCTAATGAAGGATTTAGCAGTAATCCTCCCTTTGCCTCTAATTCAAGAGGGGTACCGGAAGGTTGAGGCCACATGCCGCCAGTCTGATAAACAAATTGCTCATCCGGTTTATCAAGTGCAAAGCTGTAACCGCCCTGGATTCCAAGAAAAGGTTGCACTCCCTGCCGGTTGAAGTAATACCTCAGATCGGCAACAACCGGAAGATAGGTTTCGCTGAAAAACTCAACTCCTGTACCTGCTCCGACTGAGAACCTGTTCCCAAACTGCCTTCCACTGATGATCATAAAGGAAAACGGGGCATGGTACTGATTGTCGGAGTTGCCGGCCAGTACCCCTGCTTCGGCAATTGTAAAATTCCCGGAATGTAATTGTTTTAGTCCGCTGACAGATTTACTGATACTGTCGATCTGGGCAGATTCAAATACCCACAGGCTGTTGTCCTTTGTTTTTATTTTCACCTGTCCGGCGGGGAGCGCTGAGATGATCTGTCCGTTGATAATACTGCCATTTTTCAGGTAAATAACATCGCTTTTCGTTTTTTGTGCAAATGCTATGTTTGCAGTCAAAAACAGTGAGAGAAGGATGAGTGACGCGATTTTTACATGCAAGAACTTTGAATTTGCAGGTTCGCGACTACCGCTTAAAACCCAATTCACGGCCACCGGGCGGATTTCACCAAAGTTAGTGTTTAGAGGACATGGTTGTTTCATAAAATTGAGATTATGGTTTTCGATTGTTTGACGAGTCAACCAATGAAAAGGTTGCGCCGGAAACCATTTTTGAGCTGATATCTTTAAGAAAAATCCGGGAAATATCTCTTATAGAGACTGAGACGGGTGTGTATTCGAAACCGATTGCCCGGATGATTTTTGATCCGTCATAATAACTTGATCTTACTGAGCTTCTGGCCGTTTCGCGGGTAAGAAACGGAGGCGTTCGTGTCACAAAACTTATAAATTCCGATACCCGGCAGGTTAGATTGAGTAATACACCCCCGGCGAGAAATCCAGGCCGTCTGACATGCAGACTGTCTGAGACCTGGTAAAAAAAATCCCGGAAAGAAACATTTTCAGCATTCAAAATATAACGCTGGTTTTTAGTCTTCTCCCACATATCATCATCCATCAGGCGTTGCATTGCCGCAGTAACATCGCGCACATCGACAAATCCTGTGGTTCCTTTTGTGTAAAATTTTAACCCCTTCCAGACTGTACTGAACAACAATGAACTTCCGGTTTTCCAATTATCGGGACCAATGATCACCGATGGATTGACAATTACCACATCCAATCCCTGTAAACATGCCCTCCAAACTTCCATCTCGGAAAGATATTTACTTTCCGCATAGGCAGAATGGTCGCCATTATTGCGCCACGGATGGTTTTCGTTTGCTTCAATCCCGTCAGGAGGAGACCCGATTGCAGAAATTGAACTGACATGGCAAAAGCGGGGAATTTTAAGCGAAAGCGCTAAATCAACGAGGTTTGCTGTTCCCTGACAATTCGTATGAATCATGTTCTCACGCTGTGCGGGATCGAACGATATCGTCGCTGCAGCATGATAGATATGGTCTACCCCTGTCAACAAATCCACCAGGCTTTCCTTGTCAAGAACATCACCTTCGACCCACTCAATCTTCTGCAGGAGCGCCTGTGATTCGGTGCTGTAGCATGAAAATATTTTTTCTGTCCGGTTCGTACTGCTTCCCTTTCGCCTCAGCGCACGAACTCGCTCCCCGCGGCTTATCAGGTCATACATCAAGTGTGCTCCAACTAAACCGGTACCTCCTGTAACGAATATCATAATTCAGTTTTGATTTAATAGGAAATTGTCCGCTTTCCAAGACGGCCGCATAAAAGTCCTTCAACTTCCTTCAGTTTTTGATAACGTTTTTGAAATTCCATTATTGATTCAAAGTCATCGGCACCAGCTTTTTTAATTTGATTTTCTAACTCTGTCATTAAAAAAGTGATGTATCTTAATTTATACTCCTGTAAGACTTTTGGGACCAGTTGCGAAAGAATATCCTGTTCATCTTCGATATAATTACCTTTTTTACGCCACCAAGGACTTAGTGAATTCTTGTCGGAAAGTATATTTGAAACCAACTGGCTTATTTGATTATCCGAGTGATTGACAAAGTATTTTATCGCATCAAAATTTTCATCATAGTAATGAATGCTGTATTCATCGAATACAGATTTGATTACCGGATTAACTGATTGCATCTGGTCA
>JBBRGI010000321.1:0-3956 GCA_038240855.1 Bacteroidales bacterium
TACTACCCTGAAATTGATGAAACTTACGCTTATCTTGCTGAACAGCTAAATAACCGGGGTATCGTTTATGTTCACGTGGTTGATCACAGCTCCATGGGCGCCCCTGAAGTACCTTCCGCGATCAAGAAGTCGATTCATAAAATATTCAGTAACACCCTTATAATGACAGGTGGCTATAACCTCGAAAACACTGAAGATGATATAAATAGTGGATTCACCGATCTGGTCGGATTTGGCCGATCGTTTATCAGCAATCCTGATCTTGTTGATCGGTTTAAGAACAACTGGCCCTTATCAACCAATCTTGATAACAATACATTATATACCCCCGGTGAAAAGGGTTATACAGATTATCCCCGGTACTCAAAAGTGATTTAAAATTGTCAATTTGTATTAAGTCTGACCTTAATGCCTCATTTGTGAGCAGGAAAGCAACATCCTGCTTACAAATATTTGCATAGGTGACTATATTTCTGAGATTTGCGTTTGTAGTACAGCTATTAATCCCATCTGACTCCACTCAGTTTTTAAATACAATTTTTACGCCTTTTGAATTAAAAGGTTAAATTTGTATTCAAATTATATCGGATGATCAGATCAATGACCGGTTACGGGAAGGCAGAATGCGAGCTGGCCCAAAAAAAAGTGACCATTGAAATAAAATCGCTTAACAGCAAACAGCTGGATCTCAATACAAGAATTCCCGGCGTTTACCGGGAGAAAGAGATTGAAATCAGGCGTGAGCTTTCGGATAAACTGGTCCGCGGTAAAGTCGATTTCAGCCTGTTCACAGAATCACTGGGTGTTGAAAGCAACTGTGTAATTAATACTTCACTGGTGAAAAGTTATTTCGGTCAGCTTTCTGAAATCAATTTTGAACTGGGCCTGAATGTAAGTGAACTGACCATGCAGATGATTATGCAGTTACCTGATGTTGTCAAAATTACCCGGGAAGAACCTGATGAAAGTGAATGGAAGATTATATCCGGGGCAATTGGTGAAGCGATTAAAGCCCTCGATATTTTCCGTATTCAGGAAGGATTATCGCTTTATAACGACATCATCATCAATTTGAATATGATACGTTCGCTTCTGGTACAAATCACCCCATACGAACTCGAGCGGTCCAATAAGGTGAAGGAGAGAATTCTGGAAGGATTAAAGGAACTTTCGTCTCCTGAAGGGGTTGATCACAACCGTCTGGAGCAGGAAATGATCTTTTACCTCGAAAAGTTAGATATTAATGAAGAAAAAGTGCGGTTAAGCAATCATTGTTCCTATTTTATCGAAACACTTGAAAAAGATGAACCTGTGGGTAAAAAGTTAGGATTTATAGCGCAGGAAATAGGTCGTGAAATCAATACACTCGGATCAAAAGCGAACCATACCGAAATGCAAAAGTTGGTAATTGGAATGAAAGATGCTTTGGAGCGGATCAAAGAACAGCTTCTCAATGCATTATAGTACCACCTGCATCCGGGGCAAAAGTATTCTGATATTAAAACCAAACAAGATAATCACAACCATTGGAATTTCCATATACCAATGATATAAAAAATAATTCTTCACATGAAGGAAGGCAAACTGGTTATTTTTTCTGCACCATCCGGTGCCGGCAAAACAACCATCGTTAAACATTTAATGTCCAGGGGTCTGAATTTCGGATTTTCGATTTCAGCCACCACCCGTTTACCCAGGGGCACAGAAGTAAATGGTAAAGACTACTATTTTCTGAGTCCCGAAGAATTCAGGGACAAAATCAATAATGGCGAATTCCTTGAATGGGAAGAAGTCTATCCCGGATGTTTTTACGGAACATTAAAAAGCGAGGTAGACCGGATTTGTAAAAATGGACAGAGCATCATCTTTGATGTGGACGTTGTGGGCGGGAGTAACATCAAAAAATATTACAAGGACAAAGCCCTCGCCGTTTTTATTCAACCTCCATCCATTAAAGAACTGGAAAAAAGGTTGCTGACGCGATCAACCGATTGCATTGAGGTAATTAGGGCACGGCTTGCCAAAGCGGAGCATGAATTAACTTATGTAAATCTGTTTGATATCATCATCATCAATGATAAACTTGAGGATGCACTTCACGAGGCGGAGGAAAAAATCATCCAATTTCTGAACACAGATAGCTGAAAACCTCTATTTTTGATAAAATCTTATCCAGTCAGCAATGAGAATAGCAATCTTTTCAGGCTCATTCAATCCCATCCATAACGGGCACCTGGCCATTGCGCATGAAGTACTTAAACAAGGTGCTGCTGATGAATTGTGGTTTCTTGTTTCTCCTCAGAACCCGTTGAAAACCAATGGTACTCTGTTGCCCGAAAATGATCGTTTCGAAATGGTGAAACTGGCCATCGAAAATGAACCTAACATGATGGCAAGTAATTTCGAGTTCTTCCTTTCACGCCCAACTTTTACAATAAATACTCTCGAAAAGCTTAAAATAAGTTTCCCAATGCATCAGTTCTTACTGCTGATCGGGGGAGATAACTTTGCCATATTCCATAAATGGTTTGAATATCAGAGAATAATAAATGAATTTGGCTTAATTGTCTATCCCCGTCCCGGATTCCAGGACACAGTCAATAAAAATTTCCGGAATACTACCTTTATTCCTGCACCACTGATTGATCTGTCCGCAACCGAAATCAGGAATAAACTGGCAAAGGGCGAATCAATTACGGGTATGGTTCCCGAAAAGGTTGCCCTGTTTTTACAACAATACATTAAATAATCCCAAATAAACAGAGACGAGGCAATGCCTCGTCTCCGCAACAACAAAATATTTATTCAGAAAATGATTATTGTTTCCTGAGGTTTGCCTGTGCGGCAGCCAATCGTGCGATCGGCACCCTGAAAGGAGAACAACTTACATAATCCAAACCTAGCATATCGCAAAATTCTACAGAACTAGGTTCGCCGCCATGTTCGCCGCAGATTCCTAATTTAATATCAGGACGCGTAGAACGACCTTTCTGAACGGCCATTTCCATCAGGAGGCCAACACCATGCCTGTCAAGAACCTGGAAAGGATCTTGTTTAAGTATTCCTTTATCGAGGTAAGCAGGTAAGAATTTACCGGCATCATCGCGGGAATATCCCATCGTCATCTGGGTAAGGTCATTGGTTCCAAAGGAAAAGAAATGGGCTACTTTGGCAATACCTTCGGCAGTTAACGCAGCACGTGGCACTTCGATCATGGTTCCTACAAGATAGTCGATCCTGTCACCGCGTTCGGCAAATACCTGTTCAGCTGTGGCATTGATGATATCTGCCTGGTTTTGTAATTCTGCAACCGTTCCAATGAGCGGTACCATAATTTCAGGACGAGCATCAATACCCTTGGCTTTCAGATTCATGGCAGCCTCGATAATTGCACGCGACTGCATTTCGGTGATTTCAGGATAGGTAATACCCAACCGGCATCCACGGTGTCCCAACATTGGGTTAAACTCTTCAAGTTCAGCCACTTTTATACGAATCTGGTCAATCGAGATTCCCATCTCTGCGGCCAGTTCTTTTTGAGTAGCCTGCTGGTGAGGTACAAATTCGTGTAATGGCGGATCAAGCAAACGAACGGTAACGCCATAACCTGCCATTGCTTCAAAAATTCCCTCGAAGTCCTCACGCTGATAGGGCAACAATTTTGCAAGTGCTTTTTTACGACCCTTGATATCGGATGACAAAATCATTTCGCGCATCGCTTTGATTCTCTCCCCTTCGAAGAACATATGCTCGGTACGGCAAAGACCAATTCCTTTAGCCCCAAACTGCCGTGCAATAACGGCATCTTTTGGCGTGTCGGCATTTGTACGCACTTTCATTCGTGAAAAGGTTTCGGACAAATCCATGATTTTCGCGAAATCCTTACTCAAGGCAGCTTCCTGTGTTTTTACTTTACCATCATAAACTTCACCTGTTGAGCCGTTTAATGAAATCCA
>JBBRGI010000322.1:0-3937 GCA_038240855.1 Bacteroidales bacterium
GGCATAAATTGCTTAAGCTTTTTTATTCTCGTTTCGTTGGAAGGATGCGTGCTTAAGAACTCCGGTGGACTTGCGCCGCCCGAAGAAGCCATTCTTTCCCAGAAAGGAATTGCCTCCTGAGGATTATAACCTGCCATTGCAGCAAATATTAACCCAAACTTGTCTGCTTCAGTTTCCTGCTGTCTCGACCATGGCAGCATGGCACCAACCTGGCTGCCGATCCCGTACGACATCATAAATAATTCCTGTGTTTGCTGAGGCTGTTGGGATAAGGCAGCCTGTAATGCGGTACCTCCCAATTGCTGAATCATTCCCTGGCTCATTCTTTCGTTACCATGTTTGGCAATAGCATGGGCAATTTCATGGCCCATAACTATAGCGAGACCGTTTTCGTTTTGAGTTAAAGGTAAAATGCCTGTATATACAACAACTTTTCCACCAGGCATACACCATGCATTAGCTTCCTTACTTTCAACTGTGTTAAATTCCCACTTATACCCATCAAGGATAGATGCTTTTCCTTTGGTTTCGAAATACTTTGTAATTGCATTGGCAATCCGCGCTCCGACACGATCAACCATTGCAGCATTTTTATTGGAAGAGCTTAGCACCTTATTCTCAGTCAGAAATGTTTTGTATTGGCTTGTGGCCATCAGTTGCAGTTCTGCTTCAGGAACTAAACTGAGCTGTTTCCTACCGGTTACCTGGTTCATCGCACATCCTGCCAAAAGTCCTGCGGTTAAAAATAAAAATAAAAACTTTTTCATGTTTTAAAGTATTAAAATGAATTTCCAAATTCCTTGCTTCCGGGGATGCTCCTTATGAAATATTTAATAGCATCCTATCGACAAGTTAAAGGTAGGTAATACCTTCATATTAATTTTACAGAATTTTTGAAAAAAATTACATCATTCACACTTAGTTTTAATCCTGTCCGACACCTTTCTTTTTCAAACGTGCACGGATACCTATTTTGAATATCTCATTGATTATAAGCGGTATCAATCCCAAAGAAATAACAAGAATCCAGTCACGGAGAGCCAGCATTTGTAAATGAAAGGCGCTTTGGATGGCAGGAATACCAATCACGATTAACTGAAGCAGCATACCCAGTACAATAGCGCCTATCAGGTATTTATTGGAGAAAAGGCCGATCTGAAAAATTGATTTTGAACTATTCCTTATCGCGAGTGAATAGAACAACTGGCACATGACCAACACCATAAATGCCATAGTCCTGGCATATTCAGTAGTATTATCCGGAACCTGACCGGAGAACGGGCTGTAACCGTGCTCATAATATCCAAACCAAAAGGCAAAGATGGTCAGCAGGCCAATTAAGATGCCGCCCAGAATAACGCGAAGACCAGCCCCTCTGGCAAAAAAACTCTCTTTTGAATCCCGGGGTTTCTCTTTCATCACATCCGGGGTCCCGGGATCCATTCCTAAAGCTATTGCAGGGAAAGAATCTGTTATAAGGTTGATCCATAGTAGCTGAGTCGCGATCAAGGGCGCTTCACCACCAATTAAAAGTGTTACGAACATAGCGACTACTTCACCCAGGTTACAGGTAAGTAGAAAGAGAACCGACTTTTTGATGTTATTGTAAATATTTCTTCCTTGCTCAATTGCAGCCACAATAGTTGCAAAATTATCATCCATAAGAATCATATCAGAGGCTCCTTTTGCAACATCAGTCCCGGTAATTCCCATGGCGACACCAATATCGGCGGCATTCAGTGAAGGTGCATCATTAACCCCGTCGCCGGTCATCGAAACAATATTTCCGTGAGACTTAAGGGCGTGTACAATTTTAACTTTATGCTCTGGTGAGACACGTGCAAATACACGGTACCCAACAATACGGTCGTTAAATTCCTTTTCTGAAAACTCATCCATTTCCTTCCCGGTAATGGCCTGATCGGGGGTTTCAGCTATCCCCAGGTCGGTAGCAATGGCGAACGCGGTGATTTTATGGTCACCGGTGATCATGACAGATGTAATACCGGCTGTTTTCGCTAGCTCTATGGCTTCCTTCACTTCGGGTCTTGGCGGATCGAGCATTCCGACAAGCCCTATCAGGATCAGGTCTTTTTCCATCAGAGACGTTTCGATAACGCCATCAACAGGTTTATATGCAACGCCAAGCGTTCTCAGCGCACTTTCCGACATCTTTCCCGTCGCAGCTTCAAATCGCTTTTTGTGTTCTTCGGTGATCGCCACAACTACCCCTTTTTCCAAAACATGGGTCGAAATTCCAATCAGATTATCGATTGCACCCTTGGTATAAACAGAAAATTTACCGTTTTCCTCGTTGAGTGTTGACATCAACTTGCGGTCAGAATCGAATGCAAACTCACCGGCACGCTTATTGGCAGCCATTATTGACTTTCTGTCAATACCCAGATCATCTCCCAGGAGTAATAAAGCTATTTCTGTCGGATCACCTGATCCGTGACCGTTTTCGTAAGTTGCATCAGAAGCCAGCATCATAGCTTTTGCAAGTAATTTTGCATCTTCGGATGATTTATTTTCCTTGCCTCGTTCCACAGATGATTCACCCTCAAGGCAAAAATAGGTTATAACAGTCATCTTGTTCTGAGTTAAGGTACCTGTTTTGTCGGAACAGATGATGTTAACCGAACCCAGCGTTTCAACAGCAGGCAATTTTTTAATAACTGCCTTTTTACGTGACATTCTCGTTACCCCGATCGAAAGTACAACTGCTACAATTGCCGCAAGGCCTTCGGGAATTGCAGCAACGGCCAGGGAAACAGAAAGGATGAACATATCTGCCAGGTCGCGTCCCTGCAGCAGAGACACAATAAAAATAAGGACACATATTCCGATTGCAATCTTCCCCAGCGTTTTTCCCAATTGATCTAAACGGATTTGCAAAGGGGTTTTGGATTCCTCTTCTGTATTAATGAGATCTGCAATTTTACCAACTTCGGTATTCATGCCGGTTGCCACCACAACTCCAACACCTCTGCCACCCGTCACGAGAGTCGACATGTAGGCCATATTTTCACGATCGCCCAGTGGTGTTTTAAGATCGCTGTAACTTAGCGAAGCCACTTTTTCGGATGGAAGTGATTCGCCGGTAAGCGCCGACTCCTCGATATAAAGACTGGCCGACTCAATCACACGACTATCCGCGGCGATATACCGCCCGGTATCCAGAATAAGAATATCTCCGGGGACCACATCACCTGAGTTCACCTCCATAACTTCCGAGTTTCTGCGGACAACAGCCTTGGGAAAGGACATTTTTTGCAACGCTTCGATCGCTTTGCCAGCCTTGACTTCCTGGATCACACCAAGAACAGCATTTGTGATGATTACGAGAATTATGATTATGGCGTCAATATATTCCCCCATAAACAGGGTAATAACCACGGCTGCGAACAAAATATAGATCAGCCATTCGCGGAGTTGTGCAACAAACAGTTGAAAGATATTTTTCCTTTTTTTTGCCAGCAACGTATTGGGACCATATTTTTCAAGCCTGGCTTTTGCTTCTTCTGCTGAAAGTCCGTGCGCCTGATCCGTATCAATTTCTTTGAGAACTTCAGGTATAGATTTAGAGAACCACATATTTAAAAGGTTTAATTTTTGTTATCGATATACGGAATAATTCAGAAAGATTTATATTTGTCCGGATGCACCCCCGAACAAGATAACAAATTGACAGTCAATTCGTAATAGCCAAATCTGCTTTTATCCTTTCATCACCAATAAAAGAAAAAATAAGCGGTCATTATGTCTCCTGTTACGTTTGAAGACTGCGTATCGCATCAAAAAAGGGGGTTCTTTGTTCTTCGACACAACTTACGGCATACAGGTAAAGTGCCGCACTCCAGCTTTGCCAGTCCTGCCCCATTGGTTTGCCATCCTGGGCTTTTATCCATTCGTTAAATCCGTAAGTCAGGTTGCC
>JBBRGI010000323.1:0-3925 GCA_038240855.1 Bacteroidales bacterium
TAACATCCTTTTTTCAATTTTAAAATTCAGATCATGAACAAATTAAAAATATTCACAGTTACCCTTTTAACGCTTTGTACGCTGATGCTCTCAGCCAAAGATTACAAAGCCTCACTATTTGGCGTAAAATCGGATGGTATCACCCTTAATTCACGTTCCATCCAGAAGGCAGTCAACTTTATCAGTGAAAATGGCGGAGGGCGCCTGGTGTTTTACGTGGGCCGTTACCTCACAGGAACTATTCAGCTCAAATCAAATGTAACCATCCGGCTCGAGGAAGGGGCGGTATTAGTTGGCGTTCCCTCTGCGTATGACTACTCAGGCGTAAATGGAACCAAAGCGCTTATCAGTGCTGACAGCCTCGAAAACATTGGTATCAGCGGCAAAGGTGTTATTGAAGGACAAGGGGCTGCCGTACTGGAACAAATCAATGTACAGATTCAGAAAGGTTACCTCAAAGAGACTGTTGCCCAGGCCAGTCCGATGCTAATATCGGTGAGTAACTGCAGCAACGTATTTATTGAGCAGGTTAACCTTATGAACGCCTGTGGAAATGTTCAGTCATATTCCGGTTGCAAAAACCTTAATATAAGCAACCTATCCATAATAAGTACGGCTGTGGCCGGCAGCAAAGGCATGCTGATTTCCGGTTGCGACGGAGTAAAACTGGCTGATATATTCTTTGATACTTCCGGCAAAGAACTTTCCATGACCGGAAAATCAAAAAATGTGACAGTTATTAATTGTATAAACGCCAAAGGGAAGAGGATTCAGGCGTATTAAAATAAAACGAACTCTTTGACCAAAATGAGCAATAAAACCTTTACTCAAATCCTGATTTTTGTGATGCTGTTTAGTGCCGGAAGTTTATTCAGCACAGCAGCAAATAAAACTAAAAATCCCAAATACGGAAAAACAACCATTTCCGATCTGGTCTTGATTTACCATGGAGGAGCACACCGCACCATGGAATGGAACAAGGATCAGTTTACACCTTATGTGGTGCACCAAAATCAACAGGGAAAGAAAAACTGGTTGTTTGACGGTTTCCTTTTCACTGAATTTATAGATGGGAAAGGTCATCATTTTGCCCATGGAAACGAAACGTCCGAGCTTGCCCGAAAGCCGGAATGGGAGTGGCTGATGGAACGTCAGTTTGAAAAAGACAAGGGCTTTTCAGCATTAGATCAGTGTATTGGTGAGCAGATTAAGGAGATGGGGAAACCTCCGTTTAAACACAAGCTTGTGGTCGTAATGCCGGTTCCTGAAAAAACACAAAAAGACTGGGGCAGTATTAATCGTCCGATGGATTTTTCGAAGGCGGAAGATCGTATTGAGGCTTGCAAATGGTATATCGACCGGTTTCTCGACCGTTACCGGAAAGAAGGCTACCAGCACCTCGACCTGGAAGGTTTTTACTGGGTTTCCGAAAAGGATAGTGCTTACCGCGATATCCTGGTGCAGGTAGGTGATTACATCCGCTCAAAAAAACTGAAATTATACTGGATTCCCTATTGGACTGCAGCAGGTTTCGACAACTGGAAAACCGACAAATTCGATTTTGCCTACATCCAGCCCAACTATTTCTTTAAAAATGAAGTCAATTACGAAAGGTTGGATGCGGTTTGCGCTTTTGCGAAAGGAACTAATATGGGGCTCGAGATGGAATTCGATGAACGCGCCCTGGCCGATGCCAAAGAGAGCAAACGCGAAAGGCTGATCAGTTACATCGAAGCATTCGAAGATAACGAAGTCTTTAAAAAAGCTTCTGTCGCTTATTACCAGGGAGGTGCTACCATTTATGAGTTCTATCGTTCCAAAAATCCGCTCGACAAAGAAGTGATGGATCGCCTGGCCAAGATTATCATCAAAAGGAAAAAGATGAAACTGCCCAAAGAGTAGAAAAAGGATTATTGATTTTCATTAATTTATTTGGTATAAATTTATATACATTGATAATGAGGAAATTAATATTTGTATCGATACTTATCTTCCTCGTTTCAGGAATGATAAAGGGACAGCACAAACCATCTGATACCGACCGTCTTGCCTGGTGGCACGAGGCAAAGTTTGGCATGTTTATCCACTGGGGCGTTTATTCATTGTACGGAGGAGTTTACAACGGGCATCAGCAGGCGCACGGAGATGCTGCGTGGATTTTAAACCGGTGTAAAATTCCGGTTGCAGAATACCGCGAAACAGCGAAACAGTTCAATCCTGTCAATTACAATCCCGAAGCATGGGCCAAAATGGCCAAAGATGCCGGAATGAAGTACCTTATTATTACGGCAAAACATCACGATGGATTTGCTTTATTCGATAGTAAAGCCAGCGACTGGAATGTGGTAAATGCAACCATTTACGGGAAAGATTTACTGAAACCGCTGGCTGAAGCCTGCAAAAAACAGGGTATCCGGTTGGGATTTTATTATTCGCAGGCCGTTGACTGGACCAATCCAGGGGGATCGGCAGCCCGGCGGCTGATGAAGGAAGGCTGGCCCAATCCTGACTCAACAAAAATTGATAATTACACCATGGTCCATGACGGATGCTGGGACCCTGTGCAGTTGACATCAACTTTCGACGAATACATCAACCGGGTTGCTGTACCCCAGGTAAAAGAGTTATTGACGAATTATGGCGATGTTTCCGTTCTTTGGTGGGATTATGCAACCCAGATGAAAACAGTGGTGGGAGCAGAAAAACTGCAGAAACTGCTGACATTGCAGCCGAATATCATCACCAATGACCGTTTGCATCCCGATTTTCCCGGAGATACCAAAACACCGGAACAGGCGATCCCCGACAAGGTATCGGTGGATGGACAAAACTGGGAAACCTGCATGACCATGAGCAGTTCATGGGGTTACAAAAAGAACGACAGTGGTTGGAAATCATCCGAAACATTGGTTCGTAATTTAGTGAAAATTGCTTCCAGGGGAGGAAATTACCTGTTGAACATCGGGCCAAAACCTGACGGGACATTCCCTGAAGAAAGTATACAGCGACTGAAGGAGATTGGTAAATGGATGGAGGTTAACGGAGAAGCGATTTACGGAACCCAGGCCAGTCCGCTTGGTCTGTTGCCATGGGGAGAGTGCACCAAAAAAGAAGCGAAAAATAATACCATTCTATATCTTTCGGTGTTCGATTGGCCTAAAGACGGGCAACTTTCAATTCCGGGACTTGAAAAAAAGGTGCTTTCAGCTAAAATATTGGCGTCAGGGATGAAACTGAAAAGTTCGGTCTCTGCAAATAGATTGATTATCAGTGTCCCTGCCACAGCTCCCGATCAGGTTGCCAGTGTTATCCGACTCGAAGTACAAGGGAAAGTGGAAAAGGCAAATACTGATGCTCCGAAAAAGAAGATGCAAAGCGGAGCTATTGACTAGACAAATAAAAAGGGAGAATAATAATTATGAGGATTTTAAATTTTAAAAAGTATGCATTCCTGATGTTTTCATTCCTGATTTCCTTGTGTGCCGGGGCCCAGGAACGAAATGAAGACCTGACCCAATATGTCAATCCACTCATTGGGACAAAAGAAATGGGGCATGTATTTCCGGGGGCATGTGTTCCGTTTGGGATGGTGCAGTTGAGTCCCGATACCGACACGATCCCGTATGCTGTAGATGGCAAGTACACGGGTACTGTGTATCGTTATTGTGCCGGTTACCAATACAATGATAAAACAATCGTAGGATTTACCCATACCCATTTGAGTGGGACCGGGCATTCCGATTTGTCCGATTTTCTCGTGATGCCTACAGTAGGTAAAGTACAACTGAACCCGGGAACTGCAGATCAACCGGAAAGTGGCTATCGTTCCCGTTTCAGCCATGAGACCGAAAGTGCTGAGCCAGGTTATTACCGCGTCAGGCTTGATGATTACAAGATCAATGCCGAAATGACTACCACTACGCAC
>JBBRGI010000324.1:0-3900 GCA_038240855.1 Bacteroidales bacterium
CCTTTCTGCAGTTTCAGAATAAAGAGATCCATCCATTGCAAAACTAAGTTTATTGGAAGCCTTATAATCTGTATTAAAACGAAGTGTTCTTCTCTTATAATCTGCATTTTCAATTAATGCATCTTGCCGAAGGTCAGACAATGAAACCAGTGCTGCTAACTTTTCTGATCCTCCCCTGACGGTGAAGTTGTTTTGAAATTCCATTGCCTGCTTTTTCATCGCCTGATCAAACCAATTGGTGTTAAAATAAGGCTCTTTGCCTACATTATCTTTGTATTCCTGAATAGTGGCATCAGAATAAATATTTGGCCGGCTGCTATTTCTTTCATATTCATTCTTAAATACCATATAAGTTGCACCATCAACAAACTCGGGCAAGTCAGTAGGCATTTGTGAGCTATAACGTCCATTATAAGTAACCGACATTGATTCCTTTGTTGTACCTCGTTTAGTCGTAATAAGAATTACCCCATTCGCTGCGCGGGATCCATAAATAGAAGCTGAAGCTGCATCCTTAAGTACGGAAATATTTTCAATGTCATTTGGATTAATATCATTGATACTTCCTTCAATTCCATCAATAAGCACCAATGGGTCTTTGTTCCCCAAAGTACCAACACCACGAATTCGAATTGTTGCATTATCGCTACCCGGTAGTCCGAAATTTTGAGTAATGGTAACGCCAGCCATTTTACCCTGCAAAGCCTGAGAAGCCTGAGTGATAGGCCGGCTTAGCATTTCCTGGGTATCAAGGGTTGAAACCGCACCGGTGAGGTTGACCTTTTTCTGGGTACCATAACCCACAACAACTACTTCGTCAATTTCCAGCAAATCTTCGCTCAGTTCAACATTAACTGAGGTCTTGCCAGAAACTGCAATTTCCTGAGATTTCATGCCAATAAACGAAAACTGCAATGTGGCGTTATCAGGAACATTTGAGAGAGAATAATTTCCATTCCAATCGGTAATTGTACCAGTGGTTGTGCCTTTTACTACCACTGAAACTCCAGGGAGCGACGAACCCGACGAATCGGTTACTTTTCCAGTAACCGATTTTTGCTGCTGTATAGCAGTGACATTTTTCAAATTGCCATCTTCAGGAGCAAGCTTTTCGCCAACAGCAGCATTCACCGAAAAGTGAAGCAATGCCAGAAAAAACCCCAAAACGGCAATTCTGAACAGATTTTGATTTCTTTTTTTCATAGTAAAATTAATTTAGTGAAGTTTTAATCTGACTCATTTCATAAATCGAAACAGAATTATCTACCTGCGAAGTAATAGCATCGGGAAGGAAGTAAGTGGTGTTTTTTTTGAAAAAAGATGCTATTTTAACGGGAACGTTCCCGAATATTGTTTTAGCCCCACTTATTGCCACAAATTTTTAAACAATTATGTTTTACTGCATATTTGAATTATATCAACAGGATCAGTGCTTAGTTTATAATCGGACAATTGATTAATTCGAAATAGAAATTGTATATTTAAAAATTATTTTTGGAACAAATCCCAGTAAATGAAAAAGCTAAGTATCACTATTAATGACATCGCCAAGGCATTGAATATTTCTAAATCGACAGTTTCAAGAGCATTGAGAGACTCATATGGCATTAATATGGATACGAAAAAGAAGGTGCTTGAATTTGCGGAGAAACATGATTACCACCCCGATTTTATGGGACAAAGTTTAAGGAATAGAAGTACCCGAACCATTGGAGTCATCGTTCCGGCCTATAATATTCCATTTTATTCCATTGCTATTTGCGGCATCCAGGATTATGCCATGAAGCATGGTTATAATGTGATGATATGTCATTCGAATGAACAATATGATGTTGAAATCAAAAATGTGGAAGCTTTGCTTGCTGCAAATGTTGATGGAATAATAATATCTGTTTCGCGTGATACAGAAAAGAACGAACACATTCACCGGCTCAAAAAAAAAGGTATTCCCTTTGTATTGTTTAACCGTGTCATTGAGAATTTTAAAGCGCCCAAAGTTGTGGTCAACGACTATTACGGAGCATATAATATGGTAAAATACCTGCTAAATGTCGGATGTAAAGATATTGCTCATATTGCCGGGCCCTCTAATTTGCTTTTGAGCAATAACCGGAAAGCTGGTTATAGAGATGCCTTAAAGGATGCTGGTATTGAAAAATCTTGCGAGACAATTGTAGAAGGCGACTTTACCGTTGAAAGCGGAGTAACATGTATGAAGGCATTGCTAAGCTTAAATAAAAATATTGATGCTGTATTTTGCGTTTGCGACAGCGTAGCATTTGGTGCCATGAAAGTAATCAAAGACTCCGGAAGAAAAATCCCCGATGATATTTCGGTTGCAGGATTCACCAACGAACCTATGGCTGAAATGGTAGAGCCAACATTGACTACTGTTAAGCAGCCAATTTACCAAATTGGGGAAAGTGCAGCCCGATTGCTCTTTTCGCAATTTAACGACCCCGATTTACCAGCAGAACTTTGTGTACTCGAAACTGAAATCATAGTAAGAAATTCAACTCGTGTTATAGCATCAAAATAGGCGGTGCCCGAAATTTTTATATCGGTTCTGGAATTTAAAAAATTTTCTTTTAAATCACGGGCTGTAAATAGTTTTTTAACGTCATCAAGGTTTTCCTTTGCAAGCAGGATGTTGTCAAATTCATTCAAGCTGTTTTCGCAGGGTGCGGTGCCTTTCAGCCAGTGCTTTACGTACCTCTAATGGAGTTGCCTCTAAGGAGCACATTGTTTTTAGTTAATATATTATCCAAATATAAGCAAATAAGACAAAAATAGCTAATATATTATCCTTTATAATAGCTAACTTTAGTTCTTCTTTTGCTCATCTTCTGTGCTTTTAATCAATTCATAGGCAATATTCGGGCTTAAAAGCCGCATCATACTTTCTTCAGCGGAGCCGAAACTTAATAAATTAATACTTCCGTACCAAACGATTTTTTGATCTATGACTGCGAATTTCTGGTGTATATTTAATTTTAGGACAATGTTTACTCCTGCATTCCGCAAAACGTCAATGGTATCCTGCCACGTGGATATATCCTTCCCTTTGTATTCCTCTGAAGGTCTTGTCATAACGATTACACTCACGTTATTCGCAATTGCAACCTTCAGGTTTTGTGCCATCTGCAATGTGCGTTTTCTGGTAACAAACGGACTCACTATCAGTATTTCCCTGACTGCATTAAGGATATCATTGGAATAAACCGGTAAAAAATTGTTTTTGTCAAAGATAATATCCATACTTTCAGTAGCAAAACTTTCACCTTTCGATTTATAGCCAATGGAAGCATATCCTGAAAGGCGTTTATTGTACATTTTTTCAAACATCCGTACATGAATGTCCGCATAATCGTAAATCAGTACTTCACTTTCTTGTTATTTTCCCACCTTTTGGCATAAACATCAACCCTGCCTCTGAAAAGCCACATAAAAAGCTTGATCTTTTCAAAGGAATCTGACTTCTTATTTATGGTTATGGATGAATTTAAAATATCTTCATGTAGGAATTCATTTTCTAAAACTTCAGGTTCAGAATGATCTGTCGGAGTGTCATCGGGATGTACCGGTAGTTCTTCAACCCCAAGTTCGACATTTAATCTTTTAATTTCGTTCCTAAGGCCATCGTTTTCAGTCAACAGTGCCTGGTATTTTTCATGCAGTTCTTTAAAATCCATGTTCCCTTTCTGATTCGGAAAGATTACTTCAATTCAATGCTTTCAATAAATTTTCTCCCAATATCATAGCGAAGAAGCTTTTTGTGTTGCAGGCGACCAACTATTAAAGCAGGATGAGTATTGAATCTATGTGCGTATTCAGAAATAATATCATCATCGATACGAAAATTGGTCATTAGTTGATCCTCCTCGGCATGTGAGAACGTCC
>JBBRGI010000325.1:0-3791 GCA_038240855.1 Bacteroidales bacterium
TGGAAGAGGACAACCCGAAAGGTAAAAACAAAGTGATCATGGAGCCTGATTGTGCCGATAATCCATATTACTTCAGGGCTTACTTTGCCTGGAAACTTGGCCTTCCATTCGGTTACCATGAGTGCGACAGGGGAACACTTAACAGGGCTCCAAAAACGGGCCAATGGATTACGAATGAGTCATCCCGGTCGAAAACACTGCCGGTACCTGCGTTCAATTCATTCCTAAGGAGGGTGATGAATGGGGTCCATTCAGGAAGTGCACGTACTGCCCTGAAAGATGAAAACTCTGATTATTACCCTGTTCCACTAACGCGCGAGACATTACGACCCGGGGTTATTTTTGCCGATCCGTACGGACATACCCTGATACTTGTGCGCTGGATACCCCAGTCTGATGATAAACCTGGTGTTTTACTGTCAGTTGATGCCCAGCCTGATGGCACGGTAGGGATCAAGCGATTCTGGAAAGGCAACTTCCTTTTTTCAACTACCGATGTTATAGGAGAGCCGGGATTCAAGGCATTCCGACCCATCGTTACAGAAGGTGATCATCCACATACGTTAAAAAATGCAGAGATATCTGCAAAGAAGGGTATGATTCCCTTCTCACTTGAGCAAAAAGCGATGGCGGCTGATGTTTTCTACCAGTCAGTTGAGCGACTTATAAACCCCGGACCCATGGACCCTGAAATAGCCTTGCTTGACCTGATTCAGGCCCTGCATGAGCAACTCACGGTGAGGATTACCTCGGTTGCCAATGGTGAGGCCTATATGAAATCCCATCCCGGTGAGGTAATTGCGATGCCGGGCGGACTTACGGGCGTATTTCAGGCAGGCGGAACATGGGAAGATTTTTCAACCCCAAACCGCGATCTGAGACTCCTGATCGCGATGGATGCGGTTATTGATTTCCCGGATAAGATTGTACGGTCTCCCGGTGATTTCAAAATATCGGGATTCAGTTCACCTGAGAAGGAAAAGGACAATCTGGAGATATTCTTAAACAAAAAATTATCTGAGCTATCGATCACCTATACCCGGACAAACGGTTCGGAGCAAATCCTTACCCTGGCCGGGATCCTGAAAAGAAGAGCCGCATTTGAAATGGCTTATAACCCGAATGATTGCATCGAAGTCCGGTGGGGAGCACCTGAGAACAGTGAAGAAATTTCGACCTGTAAACGCCATGTCCCTCCGGGACAACTGGCTAAAATGCGCGCCGTCAGGGTATGGTTCACGAAGCGGCTCCATCCCCCGACCTGATCCAGGTTTATTTGTTTTGCAACCTTTGATTCAAAAGAGGATATCTCATTTGCAAACTCTAAATTTCCTATCTTCGGCGTTTAAATTTCAGAATCATGCTCAATAAATTTCAGGCTTGTTTACTGGTCTGCCTCCTGTTTTTTCTTCCGCGGGTTTTATGTGCGGATCTCTCCAAAAAAAATAACACCGCGATTTCACCGATTTTTAAAAAGGACACTATTTCCACAAGCGGAAATGTCAATCAAAATTACATACTTAATATCAAAAAAACTGAAGGGGTTATTAAACTCGATGGCATCATTGATGAAGAGGACTGGCTGAAGGCTGAACCAGCGGATGATTTCTTCATGGTACTCCCCTACGACACAGGTCACAGTGTTGCGAAGTCGGAAGTCAGAATGGTTTATGACGATAAAGCCTTTTACCTCGCGGTAACTTTTCACGATACCCTGCCGGGCAAACGACCGGTGGAGTCATTGCGCCGTGATTTCACCTTCTTTAACAATGATAATTTTCTCGTATTCATTGATCCCTACAATGACCAGACAACAGGTTATTCTTTTGGGGTAAATGCTGCAGGAGCGGTCTGGGATGGTACGATGAGCGGAGGCCAGGGATCAAACCTGATCTGGGATTGTAAATGGGAATCCAAAACGAAAAATTATCCCGATAAATGGGTTTCAGAAATGAGGATTCCGTTTAAATCGGTACGCTACAACCATGAAATTGATCATTGGAACATTCAGTTTTCGCGCCAGGATTTAAAGTTAAATGAAAAATCGGCCTGGGCTCCTGTTCCGCGACAATTCCCGACTGCATCCCTGGCGTATGCCGGTCAGTTGAAATGGGCAACACCTCCGCCAAAGACAGGTCCTAAACTCTCGTTGATTCCCTATGTTTTCGGAAGTGCTTCACGTAATTTTGAGACAGGTGATCAAACGATCTACCACAAGGATGCCGGCTTCGATGCAAAGTTGGGCCTCTCCTCCTCCTTAAATCTCGATTTAACCTATAATCCCGATTTCTCACAGGCTGAAGTGGATGATCAGGTCACCAACCTCGAACGGTATGAATTGTATTTCCCGGAAAAAAGACAGTTTTTTCTCGAGAACAGTGATCTTTTCAGCAATTACGGACACACCAATATACGCCCTTTCTTTTCACGCCGCATTGGGCTCGATGCACCGGTAAATGCAGGGGTAAGGTTAAGCGGAAAGATCGGACAGGACTTGCGCATCGGGATTATGGATATGCAGACTGGCAGCGAGGGTGACTTTCTGGCCAGGAATTTCTTCGTGACCTCGGTTCAAAAAAAGGTTTTTTCGCGTTCGAATATAGGGGCAATTTTTGTCAACAAACAACAGATGTATGTCCCCGCCGGATGGACCGGAAACAATTTCAACAGCGTGGCAGGTCTCGAATATAATATGGCAGGAAGGAATAATTTCTTGACAGGAAAACTATTTGGCCAAAAATCATTTACCCCAAACACCAGGACTGCCGAAGAGTATTCGCAGGGTGTGAGCATGGCCTATTCACGCAAATCGTACCTGCTTGAATTTTTGCAGCTCTTTGTTGGAAGAGATTTTAATGCCGAAACCGGCTACGTGCCACGTCGTGATTTTTTGCGGGTTAATCCAAAGGCCACCGTAAAGTTTTATCCTAAAGGCGGGCCACTGGAAAATCATGGATTTCAAATTGAACTCGACAACTTTTACAAGCCCGGCACCAGGGAATTAACCGACCGGAATTTGAGTCTAAACTATAACCTACTTTATAAAAGCCGTGTCACCATTTCATTAAAAAGTAATGACCGGTATGTTCTTCTGCGTCAGAATTTTGATCCAACCAATAAAGGCATTAATTTTTTGCCGGAGGGCAGCAGTTATAATTGGCGCGATTTTTCAGTACTCCTTAATTCCGATAACAGGAAGTTGTTCAAATACGATTTGCAGGCCGGCTATGGCGGATATTTCAGTGGTAACCGGTGGTTTGTCCAGGGAACATTAAATTACCGCTTTCAGCCTTTTGGTTATATTTCAATGATTTACAGCTACAATGAACTATCGCTGCCCGAACCCTGGAAACGTACAGGTTTTTGGCTGGCAGGGCCAAAGCTGGATGTGACATTTACCGACAAACTGTTTTTTACGACCTATGTTCAGTATAACGAACAATCCGACAATCTGAACATTAATGCCAGGTTTCAATGGCGGTACAAACCGGTTTCAGATTTCTTCCTGGTGTATACCGACAACTACTTTCCGGGAAATATGAATATAAAGAACCGGGCTGTTGTATTAAAGCTCTCCTACTGGTTTAACTGACAGTGCACTTTTATGTATTGTTAACAAGGGTCAAAGATCAATTTAGTAACATTTTGTACTACTTTTGACAACTATTTAAAAATAAAAATCAGATGGGTGTCCCGAATATTGAAAAACAATTAAAGTTAGATGAACGTTATCTGAAAATGGCCGTTGTTTGGGCCGGTAATTCGTACTGTATACGTCGTCAGGTGGGTGC
>JBBRGI010000326.1:0-3779 GCA_038240855.1 Bacteroidales bacterium
CCTGAGTAGCCTGTCATTCGGGGTATCGCCTCGTAAAAATACCCGTCAGGAATATATCGACGTTTACGCCCAACTGGCAATACAGGAGATGAATGAATTTCATATTCCAGCCAGCATTACGATGGCCCAGGCATGCCTGGAATCGGGTAATGGCAATTCAATGCTGGCCCGGGAGGCGAACAACCATTTTGGGATAAAATGCAACAGCTCATGGAAGGGCCCCTCTGTCCGCCAGGATGATGACAGCAATAATGAGTGTTTTCGGAAATACAAAACGGCCCTTGAATCGTTCAGAGATCATTCAAAATTTTTAACCGGAGGTTTACGTTATCAATTTTTATTCGACTATAAAATAGCAGATTACAGAAAGTGGGCTTATGGATTGAAGAAAGCAGGCTACGCCACCGATCCGCAGTACCCCGAACGACTAATAAAAATTATTGAGGAATTTCAGCTTCACAAGCTCGATGCCTATTACAACAGTACAACACGGTATGTCAAACCCGAAAGGTTTGGAATCACTCCTAAATCGATAGGTAGAAACAAAGGGAAAAGTGGAATCGGTGAATTCTCGATTAATCCATACGCTACCCGAAAAGTGGAAAAACGGAATGGCGCCAAGGCTTTTTTTGCAACAGCGGGAGATACTTACGAACAAATAGCCACCGAGTTTTCGCTCAAAGAGTGGGAAATTTACAAATATAATGATGTTGAAAAAGGAGCCCGGCCAGAGGCCGGATCAATTGTATACATTCAAAGTAAATCAGGAAGTGCACCTCGTGGAAACGATTTTCATACCTTAAAGAAAGGGGAATCGCTCTGGTCTGTCGCTCAATGGTACGGCGTAAGAATGAGCTCATTGTATCGTAAAAACAGGATGAATCAGGGTGAAGAACCCAAACCAGGACAGCGTATTTCGTTAAGGAAAAAAGTGAAGCAATAGTAACCTGGTGACTGCAATTCAAAATTGAGCATGACTCATCATTAAAAAGTCATCCGGTCACTTTTGCATTCTTTCATTTTGCAGTATAACTGTCTGCATTTGAGAAACCGCGAAGAAACTCGGCAATTCCCATTCTTTTCTTGCCTGCAAGCTGTAAATCAACCAGGTGCAGAAACCCATCAACGCAAGCTATTTTCAGATATTTTTTATTGTCGCTCAGGATTTCACCTGGTATGCATTCATGCCTGGCCTGTTCAACCAATGCTTTGAAAATTTTCACCCCCGTTTCATATCCCGGACTGTTGAAATTGGTCCATGCAGCAGGGTATGGACTCAGGCCCCTGATCAGGTTATTAACCGCTATGACGGGTTTACTCCAGTCAACCCTGCAATTTTCCTTGAAAATTTTGGGGGCATGCATTTTTTGGGGATCTGCGGAGATCAGATTCTGAGAAACCGGAGTCACCATTCCGTCGGCCAGTGCATCTACAGTTTTTAGGACCAGGTTTGCACCGATTATCATTAACTTGTCATGAATATCACCAAGAGTTTCCTCTGGTCCTATCTGAACCTTCTCCTGAAACAAAATATTCCCGGTGTCGATCTCCTGTTTTAGCAGAAAAGTGGTAACTCCTGTTTCGTGATCACCGTTGATAATGGCCCAGTTAAGCGGAGCAGCACCGCGATAATGCGGCAGCAAAGAACCATGAAGGTTAAATGTCCCCATAGACGGCATTTTCCAAACCACTTCAGGAAGCATCCGGAAGGCTACTATGATCTGCATATCCGCCTTTAACGATTGTAATTCCCGCAAAAAATCCTCATCTTTAAGTTTTTCCGGCTGAAGCACAGTTAATCCGCAATTAGTGGCATACTGCTTGACTTCAGATTGGTGCAACTTCTGACCACGACCCGATGGCCGGTCAGGAGCGGTCACAACTCCGACAACCTGATAGCCATTTTCGACCAGGGTTTTTAAACTCCCGACCGCAAATTCCGGAGTTCCCATAAAAACAATCCTAAGCTCTTTTCCGCTCACTGTGTAAGGGTTTGTTTTTTTATAAAATTTTAACGACTGACACGGTATAATCAAAAAATTACAAGTGTCATATTCAGTTAACGCAGATTACGGTTACCCTTGTGTGCTTTTGGAAAATACGGGCAATTTTTACAGCCGTTTCCACAGCAATACCCCCTGTTTCTCAGAAATAATTCGGTCATTATTCGGTAACCTTCCTTTGATAAATGATAATCAACCCCTTCTGTTAATTCGCTCCTATATTCTATATTATCGAACATACAATTGTTTTTAAATTTGTTTTCACAACGAATGACCCATTCTGTCACGTTTAGTCTTCATATAGACCTCGTTAAAGGGATTAGATTTGATTACAATCGGAATTGATGCGACTACTTTCAATCCATATCCTTCGAGACCTACTCTTTTAACAGGATTGTTGGTAAGAAGTTGCATTTTATGTACGCCAAGGCTGCATAAAATTTGTGCGCCTACGCCATAATCGCGTTCATCGGGGTCAAAACCGAGATGGATGTTTGCATCAACGGTATCAATTCCCTGTTCCTGGAGTTTATAGGCTTTAATTTTATTCATCAGACCAATGCCACGCCCCTCCTGCTGAATGTATACGATTACCCCTTTTCCTTCCTTTTCGATAAGTTCCATTGCCTTGTGCAACTGATCACCACATTCACAGCGTAATGAGCCGAAAATATCGCCTGTTGCACACGATGAGTG
Source organism: Bacteroidales bacterium (assembly GCA_038240855.1). Classification (GTDB taxonomy): domain Bacteria; phylum Bacteroidota; class Bacteroidia; order Bacteroidales; family Prolixibacteraceae; genus JAAFHB01. The sequence continues at coordinate 2,700 of JBBRGI010000326.1, forward strand.
GACCCTGACCAGAACTACTTCTTCGGGTTCCCATTCGCCCTTGATCAGGGCTATATGCTCCACACCATTCGATTTCTGCAGAAAAGGAATTAACCGGAAACTGCCGAACGCTGTAGGCAGTTGCACCTCCTCACCTCTTTCGATAAGGCTCTCCTGGTTCAGCCTGTAAGCAATGAGGTCGGCGATTGAGACAAGTTTTAATCCAAATTTCAGTGCAATTTCATAAAGTTCGGGAAGTCGTGCCATCGAACCATCCTGGTTCATTATCTCAACCAGTACACCGGCTGGTTCAAGGCCTGCCAGGCGGGCCAGGTCAACGGCTGCTTCGGTGTGTCCAGACCGGCGAAGTACTCCGCGACTTCTCGCACGCAATGGGAATATATGCCCCGGCCGGCCCAGTTCGTTGGGTTGGGTGTCCGCGTTGGCAAGTTTACGAATGGTGACTGCCCGATCATGTGCGGAAATGCCAGTCGTGACATTCTCCCCAATAGCATCAACAGAAACTGTAAATGGAGTTTCGTGCAGCGAAGTGTTTATCCCGACCATCATTTCAAGGTCAAGTTCTTCGCAACGCTCTTCAGTAAGTGGCACACAGATTAATCCGCGCCCCTCAGTTACCATAAAATTGACCAACTCAGGTGTGATCTTTTCGGCTGCTGCAATGAAATCACCCTCGTTTTCACGGTCTTCATCATCAACAACTATGATTAATTTGCCATTGCGCAGATCTTCGATGGCTTCAGCAATGGTATTCAGCTTAATGTCATTCATTATTAATTATTGTATCTGTTTATCCTGCTCCTCTTTTACTTTTATTTTCAGAGCTTTAAAAATTTTTTTAAAGAAATCTGTGTACGTATTTACATTAAATACCACCGAGTCATTAGCCGCCTTGTAGGTCAGAAAAATTCCGGCAGGAAGAAAGATAAATGTTGAAAACCAAACGCCTTGCCAGACCGAAGTGACGCTTTCGCGCGAAAACTTTTCACCCGTGGTGGTTATTATCCAGTAAAATATAAACAGCAATACAGAGATTACCAGCGGCATACCCAGACCTCCTTTTCGTATTATAGCACCTAA
>JBBRGI010000327.1:0-3761 GCA_038240855.1 Bacteroidales bacterium
CCGCGGGTTCTTCTTCATGAAAGTTGATATCGAAAAGATTCATCGGGCATGCCGCGACACAGAGTTCGCAGACCACACAAAGTTCAGGTTCGAAATTTAATTTCCAGTTTTCGCGGTTCATCGTCAATGCACCTGTAAAACAGACTCCTGTGCAGTTCCCGCAATTGATGCATTTAACGGATTCGAATTTGATCTTTTTTCCAAGCGGATCGCAAATAACACCATTTGTGGTAAGATATTCGATCCCTTTCTGCAAATTTTCGGGCAGTGCTTCCAGTTCAAGCAACAGACTCCCTGTGCGGCCGGGACGGACTTCAGCCTTAAGAATACTGAACTTAATATCAAATTCCCTGATCAGTTTGTAGGTAAGGGCTTTGTCGGCACTGTCCGGCGGAAATTTCATCACGTACCTGCGGGTTATTTCTATCATTGCTCCCCTCCTTCTGTTTCAAATAGTTTCTTCATTGATGTTCCTGTCGGAAATGTGCCTACAGGACATGTTAATTCGAATTTGCCCAGTTGAATACTTTTCTTCAAAAGACCTGCTATTTCACGCGCCTTCTGAAGGCTGGCTACCGGCGCTGTACGAACCTTTTTCCCGTTAATTTTAATCTCGCCCGATTGAAGTTCAGCGTAATTGGTTCTTCCTAAAACAGGTGTTCCTTCAGAACCATAATCAAGAATGGTTGTTTCGATTTGTTCATTTCGTATCGATACACGGCGGGCCAAATCCTCATCAAGCATAGGAATTGGTAACCCGATACCCACAAAAAGGCTCACCCCGTATTTCTCGTAATAGGCTGCCCGCAGAAATTCGGAATTCATTTCTTTAAGGTTTCCGATTACTGCAATTGTTGCGGCATTGCTTAGCGGAATTCCATACTGATTTTTTTCCTTCGAGGTATTGAATTGCGTGCCGGGCCATATCACATATCCAACAGCTCCTCCCAGGAAAATTCTTGTTCCGATGCCGATGGTCCGCATGTCAGGATCATTCAGCAACGGGCTTAACTCTCCCGCCGTGGAATAGTTGGCATTCTTCATCCCGGGAAGCAAGGTCCCCATATAGGTATATTTGATTTTTGAAGTGGTATTGGTGGCTACATTGTAGTTCTGATAGGCATTACGTGGATTGAATAGCGTTGCATCATTGATCGACTCGAGTGAAATCTTTGTCTTGATGTATTTTTTTGGATAGCAATCGGTACCTTTTCCCCAGGCCTCCAATTCTATTTCCTTGCGATCGATCAGGTCCTGGATCACATTTGCGCCACCATACCTGATATTATCGGGATTTTCGGAAGTGGCTCCGATGAAAGTATCCACTGCAGCTAGTCCGCCATGTGCCGGTACGCCGTTTAGCGTCATTCGTTCCATACGGATTGGGGGCGTGGAATGACCAAAATTGAGTATGGCGCCCGATGAACACATGGCGCCAAATGTGGCTGTAGTCACCACATCAACTCGTTTAACAATTTCGGAAGGTGAGAGCTCGAGGGCCATCGCCGATACCTCCTCAGCCGTTAGAACGACAGCTTTTCCGTTCCTGATTTTCTCGTTGATTTCTTCGTATGATTTTTTGAAACTCATAACCTGTGCTGTGTTTTTTCAGTACCGAGATGTCTGACCAGGCATGGCACAAGTTTGAGATTGGCTTCAATTGATTTTCGTCTGATTTCGCGGATGGCTGGCGTTTCGGTCGCGCCGTGAATTAGTGAATCGGCACCAAAACTAAGGTAAATTTCATCTGCATATCCGATAATTTCCATCGTTTGCTCAATTCCAACATAGTCTGACAATAAACCTCCCACTTCGTGCGAAAGCGATAATTTTCCGTCGGAATATGCACCGGCACCAGCCCAGCCGGTTGTAATAGAGCACGGTTCGCAATTCGCACAGGTACCTCCATTGTAATGTTTGGGACATTTACGGTGTTGTATGTCCCTCCCCTTTTCAAGGATAAGAATTTTGAGATCGTTTCGTTCTTTTACCAGTTCATAGGCGGTGAAAATTCCTGCAGGTCCTGCTCCTACAATGATGACATCGTATACCATTAATCAGCTAATTGAAAATGAATTATTTGTTATCTGCCCTCTAAGTAAATGGAGCGGAAAAACCGGGTAAAGGTAGAGATATTTTCTGTCGTGGAGTGGGGCAGACCGGTAATTTTTAGGACTATGCTTGTACAATGTTAAAGTTGAACTTTAAAATGTACAAACATTTGGATCAAGAGGGAAATAGAGCCTGAATTACCGTAGCTTGAATGCAACTGAACGAATTGTATAATGTGAAGAATAATTTAAGAACTTTGTATTTTAATTTTTCAATAATAAATGAATCGAAAAAAGATGATCAAATAAGGCTGATTTGTAATTTCAAAAAAAGGATTTGATGAGCGTTATTCATAAGTTTGAAGAGAGTTTCCCGGTGGAGACTATTTATTCAGGTGGTTCTGTAAGGCAAACAAAGCAAATGTTTTTGCGCGCCGGAAGATTAACCATGATATATGAAAATGGTTCTCTGCGTTCCATTGCCATAGGAAAATGTGAGATTGTGCGAATGATCAATAGTGCGGTTCGCGATAAAGCATGGCTTACGGCAAAAGCTCAAATCTCGGATGAAGTTATTGATATAAAGGTTGATTCATTTCAGATTCAATACAAATGCAGTTATCAGCTTGCAGATATACAATTTCTTGCAACATATTCAATTACAGGAGATGCTGATAGTTCAATCAGTTTTGAAATGCAGGGGGAAGCAATAACTACTTTTCAGAAAAGCAGGATCGGATTTTGCCTTCTTCACCCGATTGAGGAGTGTGCCGGTAAACAATGTTTAATTACCCATACGAATGGAGAGCAGGAGAACACCTGTTTTCCGATGGATATTAGTCCTGCACAACCATTTAAGGATATTAAATCTATGGAATGGATGGTTTCTGGTAGCCGGTTTACTGTCTATTTTTCCGGTGATATATTCGAAACAGAGGATCACCGCAACTGGACCGATGCTTCCTATAAGACCTATTGTACACCACTTGACCTCCCGTATCCTGTTACTGTCCGAAAAGGTGAAAGGATCACGCAAAAGATTGATTTAAAAGTGAATCATGATGGGTTTCAATCAACCAATAACGATGCTGTAAATCAAATCGTACTTTTTCCTGACCAGTTGCAACCACTTCCCCGGATTGGAATAGGGCAATCTACACGTCCGCAAAATTTGTCGCCGAATGAAATATTGATTTTAAAAGAGTTGCAGTTTGATCATTACCGGATTGATCTTTATCTTTTTAATGATGAGTGGAAATTGAAAGCAGAATTATCAGCCAGGGAAGCCATTCAGCTTGGATACCCGTTGATGTTTGCGCTTTTATTTGATGAACACTATATTAATCAGGCAAACCTGTTTATTGAATGGGTTTTAGGTAAAGCGTTGAAAATTGGCAGTATCATGTTGTTTCATAAAACAATGCAGGCTACTCCCGATTATCTGACTGACGCTGTTGCGCCGATATTCAGATTAAAAATTCCCGGAATTCAGATAGGAATTGGAACAAATGCGAATTTCGCCCAACTGAACAGGAACAGACCTGTATTGGAAAATGCTGATTATGTTTCATATTCAATACACCCCCAGGAACATGCGACCGATAACCAGAGCCTTACAGAGAATTTAAAAGCGCAGGAATATACCGTCAGGAGTGCCGGAGCGTTTGCAAATGGGAAACAAGTATGGATATCGCCTGTGAATATGCAACG
>JBBRGI010000328.1:0-3741 GCA_038240855.1 Bacteroidales bacterium
AGTTTGGCGCATAGCGTGTCATTACCACCCATTAAGTCTGCCAGGCCTTTGATATCGTGCGAAACAGACCAGGTGGCCTGCCAGGAATTGGCTTCAATCCATCCGCGCCCACTCAACGGATCATTGTGAAGCCAGTTGCCAATTTTATCCTTCGGGAAGATGAGATTTTGCTGATCGTTAAACAATTTTTTCCATCCGGATGAACGATTCAGAAAGTATCTGCTGTCATTTTTCTTTCCAAGCTTTTTTGCCATCTGCGACAGCGACCAATCCTGAAAGGCACACTCTAAGGTGATACCTGCATTCGATGGAATATAACCATGATCGATATAAAACTGCAAATCTCCCGGATTAAGTCCCATCCCCATCATACCGCCCGGCATATGGTTTGATTTCATGGCCTGATAGGCGCTGTTTACATCCATTTTAGTAAGAGCTCCTTTTTGGAATGCACTAACAATCAAATTTGTTGCAGGGCAACTGGTCATGATGTACGAATATCCGCCGGCATTGGGTCCGCGAGGCAGCAATCCTCCGTTTTTGCCATACTGTACCAAAGAGGCAGCAAACTCGTCTAACACTTCGGGCCAGGCAAGGCCCCATAAAATATTAAGATTCCATTGAGTCAACCAAAAAGCATCAGAATTGTACATGTGAAATGCGACATTCCCCTGGTCGTTTTTAGGAAGGGAACGAATTTTCAGTTTTGCATTCAGCGTATGTGTTCCGCTTCTTTCGCCTTCGGTGTAATCGGGATAATCACCACTGATGTCATCCAACTTGTGACGTCCCAAAAGGACATGCCATAAATCGGTATAAAACTTAATTTTCTGAGCATCACTTCCTCCTTTAACCTCGATACGCCCCAGCCATTGGTTCCACTCGTCCCGCGAATCCTTCTTTACTTTGTCAAAATCCCAGTGATTACATTCCAGGTACATGTTATTCCTCGCATTTTCAATGTTTGTATAGGAAACTGCAACTTTAACCTGTATATTTTCTCCGGCTTTGACCGTATAATTGGCCTTAACACCGGTAGTGGGAGAATCGTGATAACTCCAGCCTTCAGCAATTCGGGGAGTACTTCCCGGTTTTCCTCTCAATTTAGAAATACCGGACATATTTTCAGAATCGACCCAGCCATCTAGTCTGTCGAAGGGATGATCAAACTTCATTACGAAATAGATCCGTACATTATCAGGCCCACCCCATAATCGTCCGGTGGTGTTGACAGAACCTTCAATTTCCGTATTGCTTACTTTAGTGACTTCAGCATCGGTCATTGTTGACGTTGACAGGTAACCTCCGAGGTTTAGCAGGATACTGGCCGCCTCATCGCGGGTATATTTAAAACGGTAGAAACTCACACGCTCGGTTGAAGTCAGTTCTACCCAGGTATGAGTATCTTTTAAAAATAAACGGTGATATCCCGGCTGTACAATTTCATCGTCGTGAGAAAAACTTGATTTCCAGCCTTGCTCACCTTTTGTCGGATCGGTTGTACCGGCAACCGGCATCAGTGTAATTCCTGAAAGCATCCAGCAGTGTACCTGTGGAAACCCTAAAACTTCGGTTGAATTGTAGTTATATCCTCCTCCATACTGATTCTTATTTCGGGTTAAAGGAGCAGCCCCGACCATTCCGAAAGGACGATTGCCCGTGATAAAGAAAAAGTACCTTCCCCTGGTTGTTTCGATATATGGATCAACCCATGAAACAGGGTCAGGATAATCCTCAGGAGACGGAAAAACTTCGATCTCGGATAATCCCAGGTTTAGTCCATCACCATCGGTAACATCAAACCGTAACCATTTAATCCTTTTTGACGGGAACAAAATTACTTTCGGGCTTCCGTCGTTTGGAATCCGGGTAACACTGATTTTACTACCGTCACTGAATAAGATTGTTCCACCTGCCGTATGCGACCGTTCGTCAGGGCGATCATAAAGAATTATTTTGCTGATATTTTTAGAACTGTCACAATCCAACCGAATCCAGGGATAATCGATCTGACCCCAAAAAGTCATGCTGCTGCCCGAAACCCATTCGCACTGATTCATGATTCTGATTTGTCCGTCGTTAACTTTCGATGAACCGGATTCAGTATTTAATGAGGAAGATGCTGTCGTTTTGAACCGGGATGCAATATTGTCCGACCCGGCTACTGTAACTTTAAAACAAAGCAACAGCATGCTTACTGATAATACGACTTTTAAATTCAACATCTTGTCCATGTTTTGATGTATTAAAAATGGGTCTCTCCGGGTCAAAACTGCTACTATTTCTTACCTCTTTATATCAATTGTATAGGTGAACTTTTCGGCAATATAAAATCCAATATTGTATTCAATAGGCCGGTTACCGGGATCAGAAACAAATCGTTCGCGAACCAGCACCGGATCTCCTCTTCCAATCCTTAATCGTTTGGCAGTTATTAAAGAGGCACTTTTGGCCCGAATTCTTTCAGAGGATATCGAAGGTACAATATTGTAATCCTGCTCAATAATGTCGTAAAGCGGCCGGGTAAAATCTTCTTTCCCGGTCAATCCTATTCGGGGATGAAAATAGCTTTCGAAATATACAAAAGGTCCATCTTCGAATCCACGTAACCGAACAAGGCAAAGCACATTTGTTTCAATAGGTATCTGCATAAAAGAGGCAATTTTGGCATCAACTTTTACCCAATTGGTTTCAATCAGAAAATTGATAAACACAACACCCTTCTCCGACATTTCCTGGGTAAAACTGTGCCAGCTATCGAGACTGGTTGTCACGGTATTTTGCGAAACCTTTGTTCCAACCCCTTTCTTTCTGACCAGAAGACCTTCATACTCCAGTTTATTGGTTGCCTGCCTGATTGTATTTCTGGAAATGCCCAACCTTTTGGCAAATTCGACCTCTTTGGGTAAAAACCCTCCGTTTTTATACTCCGGAAGTTCAATCAATTTTCGCAATAACTCTTCAACCTGGTAATGAAGGGGTACCGGACTACTGTGATCAATCTTTAATTCCATTTGTGCATATGTTCAGACATGCAAATTAAATGAATTAAATTGGAAAATAAAACCGGTTATAAAACATGTAATAAAAAACCGGTTGAAGACATATGAATCGTATCTATGTGCCTCAACCGGTAATTTTGGTTTTTCTCAATATAATGGGATAAGGAAGGTCCCTTAAAATTTGAAATACCTAAATTGATACTTTGCTCACCTTAAATACGACAGCATATTTCGAGGGTAAAGATTGTGCATTATTGCCGGAAATGGATAATTTAAACCCTGAACCATCTGTTTTCCATTTGAATGAACTTCCCTTTTTACCCGGCATCGTGATTTTAGCTCCTTTTTCAGGAAAAAAACCGTTTACCTGAATTTCTGCCGGAAGTTGCTCATTTTCGTCAAGCAGATAGATGATGTATGCAGATCCATCCTTCCCTTTCGTGAAACGCAATTTGCCATCCACATAAGGTAAGATAGGTCGTGTACTGTAAATAGCTTCACCATTTATCTTCAACCAGGCGCCCATATCCTCGAGACGGGCATACGCTTCATCGTACCAGGTACCATCAGGACCCGGACCAATATTCAGCAACAGATTTCCGCCTTTGGCAACAATATCAGAAAGCATATGAATCATGTCACGTGAAGGTTTCATCTTTGCATTGTATGAAAAGGACCAGCCTCCACCCATGATAATGCATGATTCCCAGGGGTAAGGCAACAATTTACCAGGAACCAT
>JBBRGI010000329.1:0-3734 GCA_038240855.1 Bacteroidales bacterium
CGCAGCGTTTACCTCAGGGACAACAAGTGGTATATCGTTTTCCATGCGAAAAGCGCTGCTGTTGTCAATCATTATCGTCCCAAATTTGGTAATCGTGCCGGCATATTCTTTCGAAATTCCTGCACCGGCCGATACCAGAGCGATATCGATGCCCTTAAAATCATCGTTATGTTGCAACTCCTTGACGAGTAATTTTTTACCTTTGTATGAATATTCTCTTCCTGTACTCCTGGCTGAACCAAATATGATCAGTTCATCGAGCGGAAAATTGCGTTCATCCAACACGCGCAGGAACTCCTGGCCCACTGCGCCACTAACACCTACTATTGCTATTTTCATTTCTGCTTTAGATTCATTAACTTTAACTATTAAAACTTCCTGTCAAAACTTTTCACAAACTTTGATAGAGCAAAAATATTGAATATTCTTAATAAATTGTGATAAATGGACAAGAATATTTACAAATTTATTTTTTACATGCTGTTTTTTGTCTTTTTTGAAAGCAAAGGACAAATTATGTTCGTTGATGATTTTGAAAACGGACAATTGGGAAACTGGGAAAATACCGCTCACTGGAACATTACCAACCAATCACCCGTGGCAGGAAACTATTCCTTGCATCATAACCTCACAGGTATCCGTAGTGATAGTTATATCAGCCGGAAGATAAATACTTCTGGTTTTAATAATGGCTTGATTACCTGGCGTTTTAAATTGAAAAATGGGAACTGGATTTTCGGAGCTACTGAGCAATTCTGTTTTTATCTTGTAGCCGACAGGGCTGATTTAACAACATCTAATGGGTATGCAATTGGTTTAAACCTGTCAGGTGCGGATAATATTCTCAAAATATGTCGGATCGAAAACGGGAAAGCTGTGCAGGACATTGTCCTGACCGATTTGATCTGGAAAGCAGGCATGTTACTCGATGTTGAAGTTACCCACGAATACGGGCTCTGGAAGGTGCGATACAGGGAAGGCAATGCGGGTACCTGGTCGCGGGGAATGACCGGGAATGAGAGGTTGATGAATTTGGTATTCAGCGATATTGGGTTTTTCTTTAAATTCAATACCGCTCATGGCGGACAGATCCTTATCGATGATATTTCGATGTCATACCTAAACACCGCACCTTCGGTTCACGAGGTTCGGTCAGTCGGACGCAATGAGATACTTGTTCTTTTTTCGGAAGCCATGGCCCCTATCCCTTTACTTGAACCCGGTAATTACAGGATCAAAACTGCCGGAGGTAGTCAGGTTAATGTTCTCTCGGTGAGGAAAACTGAAGGAGATACAGCAGGAGTATGGTTGCGCTTAAACGATCTATTCGATTGGAACCTGCATATATCAATAGATAATTTAACTGATAATGAAAATGTTCCATTAACCGGAAATGATTTTGATTTTACCTTTATTCCATCGGCGCAATTTGGTGACATCGTTTTCAACGAACTAATGGCCGATCCTGTACCTGTTGTTCACCTGCCTGATGAAGAATTTCTTGAAGTTAAAAGTACCTGCAATTTTGCGGTCAATATAAAGAACTGGATACTGGAGGTAAACGGTAAACAAAAAGTGTTGGGCGATAAGACGATTGAACCGGGAGGTTATGTAATTATTTGTGGTACAGGGGGAAATGCGGTTTGGAGTAGTTATGGTAATCCTATTGAAGTGACAGGCTTATCGCTTTCCAATAATGGATTTGGTGTAAAACTCTTTTCTGCAGCCAGTGTATTGATCGATTCATTTAATTATAAACCTGCTTTACACCGGAAAGGTTATGCAAATGGGGGATATTCCTTGGAGCGAATTGACCCCATGCGCAATTGCGGGGCTTATTCAAACTGGGAAACATCGATATCGGATAAAGGTGGCACTCCGGGAACAGAAAATTCCGTTTTCAGGGACAATACAGATAATATACCCCCAACGGTTACTTCTGTAATTATTTCAAGTCCGTTATTACTCGAAGTCATTCTTTCAGAAATCCCGGACAAGGGCTCAATAACAGGTAATGTATTTTCGTTTGTGCCTTCAATGACCGTTCCCGACAGCATTCTTTTTGATCCGGACCTCCGGAAATTTCTGATTTACTTTGCTGATGGCGTAATAAAAAACGGGATGGATTATGGTTTGGTAATTACCGGAATGGCGGATGAATGCGGCAACCAAACCCCTGTTGAACATCATGCTTTCTCATATTATTTACCCGTACCGGGTGATTTGCTTATCAGCGAAATTCTTTTTAATCCATTTCCGGGAGGTGTGGATTTTGTCGAAATTTATAATCATTCCGGCCGAAAGATTGAGCTTTCCGAAATCTATCTTGCCTCGCGCAATGATTCGCTCGTGATAAATTCCAGGTATCCCTTATCCATTATTTCCAAACCATTACTTGATTCAGGGTATGCCGCTTTTACCTCCGATCCGGATGCTTTATTGCGGAATTATTATTCGTCGTGTCCCGATTGCATTTTTAAAATGACCAGGTTTCCCGCTTATAATCTGGATGAAGGATGGGTTGTGCTCTTAAATAAGCAGATGGAAGTCATCGATGAGTTTCATTACAAGGAAACGATGCATCACCCGATGATCGGAGATGTAAAAGGAATATCGCTCGAACGAACCAGTTTTTCACAACCGACAGATAATCCTTTAAACTGGCATTCAGCTTCAAAAACGGTTGGATTTGCAAGTCCTGGTTACATGAATTCTGCCAGAGAAGTCGTTGCTGAAATTAACGGGATGGTTTTGGTTGAGCCTAAGATATTTTCTCCAAATGACGATGGGTTCAATGACCGGTTAATGATAAAGCTCGCTCCGGGTGAGCCGGACTGGATGGTTAATATCCGGATTTATAACGATTATGGTTTGGAAATTAGGCGATTGGCAAATAATGTGTTGATCGGGGTCACAGATATTATCGAATGGGATGGAATGACGGAAAATCACCGGAAGGCGGGACTTGGAATTTACATCATTAAGGTGGAACTTTTCCGTTTGCAAAGCCGAACCAACTATTTTAAAGCGGCCTGTGTGCTTACCGACCGGCTTGAATAGCATTCTATTTATTCACTCCTTGACTCGTACTGATTTTTATCAAATTGTCAAATTATCAAATTGTCGAATCCTGCCTTCTCACATTCCCACCTTCTCACCTTCCCATATTCTCATTTTCTTTCTCTCCCTTCGGCCATTCAGCCTTCATCATTCGCTGTTTCTCATTGATGTCTTTTCGTACGGTAATATTGACAAATCCTTTTTCTGCTAAAAGATGACTAACCTGGTTTGCAAATTGTTCATTGAATTCAAAATACAGATTGCCGCCAGGTTTAAGGTGAATCCGGGCCATATCAGAGATGGCCCGGTAGAAAATCAAAGCATCCTCATCCGATACAAAAAGTGCGAGGTGTGGTTCATAGTCGGTTACATTTTGGAGCATTGACTTTTTCTCTGCAAAGGTTACGTAAGGAGGGTTGCTTACAATGATGTCGTATTTTTTGGGAGAGGAATAATTATTAAGCTTCAGAATATCAACACAATGAAAATCAACTTCAGTATTATTTATTTTGGCGTTTTCCTTAGCCACAGCAAGGGCATCAACTGATATATCCCAACCTTCGGCTGATGCCCCGGGGAGATTTTTAACCAAAGTTACAGGGATACAGCCACTGCCTGTACCGATATCCAAAATGGAAGGGTTCGATCCCCGGTAATCATTGACAATCCAATCA
>JBBRGI010000330.1:0-3727 GCA_038240855.1 Bacteroidales bacterium
GCGGTCTTGAAAACCGTTGTACCGCGAGGTACCGGGGGTTCGAATCCCTCTCTCTCCGCACTTACGGGTGTAGCTCAGTTGGTAGAGCACTGGTCTCCAAAACCAGGTGTCGGGCGTTCGAGTCGCTCCTCCCGTGCAAAAACCTCAATATGCAGATATTGAGGTTTTTGCATTTTATATGGTTTCCCCATTATGAAATTTTGTCTTATGCATACTGAACATCTGGTCGGATTTCTGCCACTAAGTCAGTAAACTTAATCTGGCATAAGCTTTGACTAATGATTGGAACAAATTCAAAAACTTAAATATTAATTCAAAGTATATGAAAGGTAAAATTGGCGTTACAAGTGATAACCTGTTTCCGATTATCAAAAAATTTCTCTATTCCGATCACGATATCTTCCTTCGTGAGATCATTTCAAATGCCGTCGACGCAACCCAAAAGTTGAAAACTGTCGCATCAGCTGGCAAATTCAAGGGTAATGTATCAGATTTAAAAGTTACAGTCAGTGTAAATAAAGAAGACAAAACAATTACAGTTTCGGACAAAGGTATAGGAATGACCGCTGAAGAGATTGAAAAATTCATCAATCAGATTGCATTTTCAGGTGCCAACGAATTCCTCGAAAAATATAAGGATGATGCCAATGCCATAATCGGGCATTTCGGACTTGGATTTTACTCATCATTCATGGTTTCAGAAGAGGTGGAGATCATTACACGCTCTTACCAGGAAGATGCCAAACCAGTGCGCTGGGTTTGCGACGGTTCGCCCGAATACGTTATTGAAGATGCTGAAAAAGAAGATGTCGGTACCGATATCGTGATGCATATTAATTCCGATTCGCTTGAATTCCTCGAAGAAAACCGGCTTACTGAATTGCTGACCAAGTATTGTAAATTCTTACCCGTTCCAATTGTTTTTGGCAGGAAAAAAGAGTGGAAAGACGGTAAATACGAGGATACAGCCGAAGATAATCAAATTAACGAGACCATTCCGGCCTGGACAAAAAAACCTGTTGATCTTACCGACGAAGATTACACATCTTTTTACCACAAACTCTATCCATACGGTGACGAACCGTTATTCCATATTCACCTCAATGTCGATTACCCGTTTAATCTTACCGGGATACTCTATTTTCCAAAACTTAAAAATAATTTTGAGGTTCAGAAAAACAAAATCCAGCTTTACAGCAACCAGGTTTTTGTAACCGATTCTGTCGAAGGTATCGTGCCCGAATTCCTTACCCTTCTTCATGGGGTGATTGATTCACCGGATATTCCGCTGAATGTTTCGCGTTCGTACCTGCAAAGTGATTCCAACGTAAAGAAAATCAGCGGTCATATCACAAAAAAAGTAGCCGATCGCCTGACCGAAATTTTCAAGGAAAAACGACCTGAGTTTGAAGAAAAGTGGAACGACCTGAAACTGTTCATCGAATACGGTATGCTGACCGACGAAAAGTTTTACGAAAAGGCATTAAAATTCTACGTTTTCCAGAATACAGATGGCAAATCATTTACCTGGGAAGAATACGAAAAAATCATCAGTATCAATCAGACCGACAAGGATAAGAAGCTGGTATACCTTTATGCAACCAATAAAGATGAACAATTCAGCTTTATCGAAGCCGCTAAAAGTAAAGGCTATGATGTACTTTTAATGAATGATGTTCTGGCAACCCCGTTGCTGAACCATTTTGAACAAAAGTTTCCGGAGAAACATTTTGTCCGCGTTGATGCAGATGTGGTTGATAAAATTATTGCGAAAGAAAGTCATAAAGAGAGTACACTGTCATTGGATGAGAAAAATGAATTAAGTCCGATTTTCCAGGCCATTGTACCCAGGGAACGCGCTCAGTTTATTATCGATTTCCAGGATCTCGGCGAGGAAGGATCACCAATGGTGGTTACCCAGAACGAGTTTATGCGCCGGATGAAGGATATGTCAAAGATGCAGAACGGGATGAGCTTTTATGGTGATCTCCCCGACAGTTACAATCTCGTTGTCAATATTGCCCATCCGCTTGTGAAGCAGGTTATAGCTGAAAAACACGAAAAACTGTCCGGCGAATTAACCCCGACAATTACTGAAATTATGAAGTTTAAATCAGAAAAAGAGTCACTACTGAAGCTCAAACTGGACAAAAAGGAAGAAGAAGTACCCCAGGAGGAGAAGGACCTGTTAAAAGAGACAGAGAACAAAATTTCGGAACTTGAAGAACTCAAACGCAAAAAGCTTGAAGCCTTCGGTGCTGAAAATAAACTGGCAAAACAACTCGTCGATCTCGCATTACTGGCCAATAATATGCTTCGCGGTGAAGCCCTGAATAATTTCGTCAAAAGAAGTGTCGAATTGATCAAATAATTCACTGGTGAAATAATTATTGTATTTTAAAATATCAGCACAAGCCTGCTTCCCATTATCCGGAAGCAGGCTTTTTTGTTTCAGCTTTTAGCTAACCGGAAATCTGTTAATTAAATTGTGTACTTTTCGGAAAATCCCGTCATAAAATGATTCCGACTAAATCAGGACAACTGCGGGAGTTACTCAAATGATCATTTATTTAATACCATAAAATATGGCACTTAATCTTGATGAAAAAGATCTTGAAAAAATCATCATGGTAGGAGATAAAGTTCTGATTAAACCCAGGAACCCGAATCTGCAGACAACTTCAGGTTTATACCTGCCGCCCGCGGCGATCGAGAAAGAGAGTATCCAGACAGGTTATGTGATTAAAGTCGGGCCTGGATTCCCCATACCTGTGCTGAACGAAGAGATTGAATCATGGAAGGAGAACCAGGAACCGGTAAAATATATTCCGCTACAGGTAAAAACAGGTGATCTTGCTGTTTACCTCAGTAAATCAGGCTTTGATGTCGAATTCAAGGGAGAAAAATATAAAATATTGGCTCATTCATCAATCGTGATGATTGTAAGAGAAGACGGATTGTTTGAATAAAAAAATAAGGAAAACATTAAAACGTAAAAAGAGGACATCGGGTGATGCCCTCTTCTAACCTAACCTAACTAACCTAAATCCTATGAAAAAACCTGCTCTTAAGCAACTATACAAATATACACCCTAAAACCCTTAACTTCATCTAATCAAAGTTAAATAACGTTAAATTATTTGTATTGAATACAAATTAAGATGCTATTTCAAGCTATATCAATCCTTTACACAAATAAATTTTATAATCTGACGAAATTATTGAGGAATATGAACTATTGTCATAAAAATTCCGATTTCAGTGTTTTGAAAGATATTCAGCCACACCATCGGCGGACGCTTTCAGTGCCTCTTTTCCCTCTTGCCAGTTAGCGGGACATACCTCACCATAATCTTCGAAGTGCCTGAGTGCATCCACTGTACGTAAGGCTTCGTCTACACTTCGACCAAGAGGCAAATCATTAACCAGCTGATGACGCACAACACCGTTTTTGTCGATAAGAAACAGACCACGATAAGCAACCGGAGCACCAACAAAAACTGAATTTCCATCTTCATCAGTGTCGTATTCTCCGGCAAGTACGCCATAATTTTCAGCAATTGTTTTCGAAAGATCCGCAACCATCGGATAAGTTACACTTTTGATTCCTCCATGATTTTTTTCGGTATTTAACCATGCCCAATGCGAAAATTCCGAGTCGACAGAACATCCCACAACAACAGTATCCCGTTTTTCAAATTCAGCCAATCTCTCCTGAAAAGCAAGC
>JBBRGI010000331.1:0-3709 GCA_038240855.1 Bacteroidales bacterium
GATCCGATTTTTTAAGTTCACGGTCAGCATCTGCAAAATAAACTTTCGCATTTAAAACCTCTACTCCTGCAATCATCCCTTGCTGAGCAAGTTTTTGTGCATCATCAAGATGTTTCTGCATTCCGGCCTTTACTTCCATCCGTACTTTTACAGCTTGTTTAGCTAACAGTAAACCGAAATATCTTTCGACAAGTTCACCCGTCAGTTCATTTGCTTTCTGGATTGTCTCAATTTCGGATGCTTCAAATCTGATTTTTGCAGCTTTATTGGCGGCGTTAATTTTTCCCCCGGTAAAAAGAGGAAAAACAAATCCTGCGTTTACCATGCCAAACTTTTTCTCCTGGATCGTCTGTATCCATTCCGCGTTGTTTACGGTTTCGAGACCTTCAATCATTTTTCCCCGGACAATGGTGGTTGATAGTTCATCGGGCAAAAAGGGCATCATACCATTTGTATTCGGATCCGGATTCGGGACCCCGCCAAATTTACCATAATGACCTAATGAACTATATAGGGGTGTTAGTGCATCACGAACAGGGGTAAGGTCGAGTTCCAGGTTACCGGACATACAGGCATAGGTAGCACTAAGGGAGATTCCCGGCAGATGTAAACTTTTGGCAGCCTTCATCTCCTGCTCCAACCGGAGTGATTTATTGTTGTACTGTTTGATCAGATGATTGTTCCGAAGAGAAAATTCAAGCGCTTGCTCAAACGTAAGGTTCTTCAGGTTATCCGGACCGTTCTGCCCGCAAAGTGATAAACCTGACCACAAGAAAATTAATACCAATACATTAAATTTCATTTAAATATGATTTACTTTAAGGCGTTAATTGAGAATTGAGCTACCCTTTTCTGATCTTCTTCGGTCCAGGTGGTGCTCCCAAAGAATCCCTTCATCCGAAGGTTGATAAATTCAATCGGGTAAATAATGACCATTCCATAGGCTTCTTCGGCTGTAACAGAGCTGCTGATCTCTCCGTTCACGACGCCAATACCTATTACTTTTTCGCAAAGACTTTTTATATGAAGCCGTTGTTCATCCGAAACCTGAAAATTATAATCGTGCATCAGCACATGGATAAATCTGATCTCTTCAGGAAAGTCGTTTGCTGTCCGAAAAAGTTCGCCGATCAACTGGATGATCACATCTCCGGTAGTGGTGCATGTATTCAGTAAAAACTCAAGCTTTTCGATAATACGAGACACTTTCGAAAAAAGCAATTCGGTAACGAGTTCCAGTTTGCTGGAATAAAATCTATACAGATATCCCTCGGCGACTCCAGCACGATGTGCTATCGACGAAATCGATGCTCCGCCATAACCTTTCTGAACTACCAATTCTATCGTTGCTTCCCTGATTCGCTGAATTTTACCCTCATCTATTATTCGTGCCATTAAAATTAAATATTTAATGAATGATTATTCACTCATAAATTTATGCAAAAATAGATAAACGAATTTACCTGCAAGCATCCGTATACAAAATTTACAATTTCTTAATGTATAGGTGCTTTATCCAGCCATTGTATCATTTGGCATAAAAATTGACAGTTAAATAGAATATTTCTCTCATATTGCAAAAAAAATGCGAATCACAACAAAATGGATCATGCGATATATGGCAATTTATTTAATCTGCCTGTTTGCCAATACTTTTCATCTGCAAGCTCAGGGGAAAAGTTCCCTGAAGGGTTTACCCCTCTATTTATCCGGTTCAAAAGGCAACCTTGACAATTTGGTGATTTACCTCTCCGGTGACGGGGGGTGGAATAGTTTTAACCATGGATTGATAAAGGAATTTGAGAATCAAGGCTATGGAGTAGTAGCCCTGAATACACGAAAATATTTCTGGGACGCGGTATCCCCCGAATTATTTGCCCGTGATATCGAACAAATTTCCCGGTATTATTTAAATGAATGGAAAAAATCATCTTTGATTATCGTGGGGTATTCTTTTGGAGCAGATGTGGTAAGCTTTATTCCCGGGCGTATTTCTGCAGAGCTGCAGAAAAAAATAATTAAGATGGTCTTACTTTCTCCTTCTGCCAGCACAGATTTTATCATCAGATTAAGCGATATGATCAGTAAAAGTGAAAATACGGATAGAAAATACAAGGTAGGGCCGGAAATTGAGAAGACAGATTTACCAGTCATCTGTGTTTTTGGAAAAGAGGAAGAATTGCTGCTCAGAAGCAGCCTTAGAAAAAAAGCAAACCTAAACATTTTAGAAGTGCCTGGTGATCATCAATATAATAACAATTTCACTCTGATTTCAAAAATGATTGGAATATAATCATTTTTACATAAACCTGGCGCATGAATTTCATATGAATATAATTTATTTTTAAAAGGTCACATAGCCTGTCCCAATCCATCAGGAATCTATCGGAGAATCTCTTCCTTCAACTGACGGATCATGTTCGTTGGTGATTATTTGCGCAAAAGGGTTCCAACCGGCCAGTTGGATGTAGCGGGCAGCTTAATTAAACAGGTAATTGCGCTTATACTTTTCAGTCATCGGTGATCTTGGAGAAAAATTTTAACTTTGTCTTAAATTCTAACAGCTTTGAATAGAAAAATTATTCTTCTCGGTACGACCTGGCCCTTTCGAAGCGGAGGTATAGCGACCTTCAATGAACGACTTACACGAGCGCTTATTGATAATGGCGATGAAGTGATCAATTTTACCTTTACGCTCCAGTATCCCTCTTTTCTGTTCCCGGGCAAGACTCAACATTCGGATCAACCCGCTCCGGAAGGTCTGGATATCCGCATAAAAGTCAATTCTGTTAATCCTTTCAACTGGCTGGCAGTGGGCAGAGAAATCAGGCGTCTAAAACCCGATGTACTGCTGGTACGTTACTGGACGCCATTTATGGCACCATGCCTGGGTACAATTGCAAGCATTGCCCGCCGGAATAATCATACAAAGGTGATTGCTATTGCAGATAATATCATTCCGCATGAAAAACATATTATCGATAATCTTTTAACCCGGTATTTCACAAAAAATTGCGATGGATTCATTACCATGTCAAGAGCGGTATTGAATGACCTCAAACAATTCAGACCTCTGGCGCCAACGGTTTACACCCCCCATCCGCTTTACGATATTTTCGGCAGTATTGTACCCCGGGAGGATGCGCTCCGGGAATTGAACCTGAGTACTGATTTCAGGTATCTGTTGTTTTTTGGCTTTATACGCGACTATAAAGGACTCGACTGGCTTTTGGAAGCATTCGGAGATGAGAAACTTCGCAGGTTTCCTGTAAAACTTATTATTGCGGGTGAGTTTTACACATCGTCAGAAAAATATCTGCATATTATCAGGGAGAAAAATCTTACCGATTACGTGATTTTAAGAACAGATTTTATTGCAGATAAGGATGTTGCCAATTATTTTGGCGCCGCAGATATGATTGTTCAGCCTTATAAATCGGCCACACAGAGTGGCGTTACCCAGATAGCTTACCATTACAATAAACCTATGCTTGTAACAGATGTTGGCGGACTTGGGGAGATTATCCCGCACGGAAAAGTGGGTTACGTTGTAAAACCGGGACCGGAGGCGATTACTGAGGCAATTTTCGATTTTTATACCCATCAGCGTGGCGAATTTTTTACCGATAATGTCATACGCGAGAAAGAAAAGTTTTCGTGGGGCACGATGGTAGAAACCCTCGATATTGTATCCGACAAAATTGATAAC
>JBBRGI010000332.1:0-3686 GCA_038240855.1 Bacteroidales bacterium
ATTGACAAGCAATAAAATGGGGATTCGCGGTTTTATGGAATTGATTTCCTCAACAACCTTCAAAGGCATCTCTTTGTCGACCCCAGCCATGATAATGACCAGATCGAAATGTCGCGAATTAATAATTTTATTTACATCCTCCGGGGCGTTCACGCTGGTAAACCGTGGAGCAGCATATAAGTTAAGCTGAAGGTATTCGCCAAATATCTTATCCGAAAATTGCCCTTCCCTTTCAATGGCATAAGCATCATATAAAGTTGCAAAGAGTAAAACCTCTTTCACTTTATTGGGCATCAGCTCCTGGAAGATGTCTCTGTCGGTTTTTCTTCTTTTATATATAGATGATATGGAGAGGCCTTCAAAATTGTCCATTGATTGATTCCTACTATTGTATTTAAGCCATAAAGTTAATGTAACTTTTTTGTTTCCTTTCAATCCTATTTGAAAGCATTGGCAAATTGACAAATTGTCTCATTTTCGCCTCTTCTTTGCTCTTAGCTCCCTGCTCTTCGCTCTTCGCTCTCTGCTCTCACCTTCCGTCTTATTCCACTACCCAGGTATTTCCGCTTCGGAGAAGATCATCGATCGATTTGATCTTTGCCCTGCTTTTTACTTCTTCAATTTGTTTTTCCATCAACTGGTCATAAACAGGGGCTTTTACAGCACGGATAACACCCATTGCAACAGGCAGATCGGGCAATTTCATACCGATTAGTTGCTGGTGCAGATAGCCATTTGGTTCTGTAACATCATGAATAAGAATATCTTCCCGGGTGATGCCATTCTCACCGATTGTGACTGCTTTGAGCATTCCTTTTTCAAAGATAAGGCCTTTGTTCTTAAGATTTCCAAAGATCATAGGCTCACCGTGTTTCAAAAACAATTGCCGCTCTTCGCGCATTTTAGGATCTGAAATTTCGGCATGAATTCCATCATTGAAAATGACACAGTTCTGTAGCACCTCAACCACGGATGTCCCTTCATGTTTTGCCGCCGCTTCAAAAACTTCCTGTGAATGTTTAATATTATTGTCCACCGCTCTTGCGAAAAAGCTTCCGCCGGCTCCTAGGACGAGTTGCCCGGGGATAAAAGGATTCTCTATTGTTCCTTGCGGAGATGTTTTAGTAACAGCTCCCCGATCGGAAGTAGGTGAATACTGTCCTTTGGTTAGTCCGTAAATTTTATTATTGAACAGGATGACATTCAGATTGATATTTCTCCTGATCATATGAATAAAATGATTTCCTCCGATAGCCAGGGCATCCCCATCGCCTGTAATCTCCCAGACACAAAGTTTAGGGTTTGCACATTTCACACCCGAAGCGATTGCTGCTGCCCGCCCATGAATGGTGTGAAAACCATAAGTGCTCATATAATAAGGGAATCGTGAAGAACATCCGATACCTGAAATGACTACAAATTCCTCCTGTTTAATTCCCAGTGAAGCCATCGCCTTCTGGACCGCGTTAAGTACAGCATGATCGCCACACCCGGGACACCAGCGCACTTCATTATCACTCTTAAAATCTTTGATTGTATATTCCAATATTTCTGCCATTACTTTTCCTCCAGAAGCTTTTCAAAATTTTCAACTAATTCCTTCACCGTAAACGGAAGGCCTTGTACTTTATTATATTGATGGTAATCAAATCCGGGATGTTTATCGCGCAGATAGCTCGCGAACTGACCCAGATTTAATTCACAAACTACTAATTTTTTGAACCGTCCAAAAATTTCGGCAGTATTGGCAGGCAGCGGTTTGATATAATTAAAGTGGGCAAGACCGATTTTCACCCCGTTGGCTCTCATTTCACGAACGGAACCTTCCATATAACCGAATGTTCCGCCCCATCCTATCACGAGAAGATCACCTTGTTGCTCACCGTAAACTTCAAGATCGGGAACCATTTCCACAACCCGATTGACCTTCTCCTCGCGAATGTTGGTCATTTTCTCATGATTGGCCGGATCATGACTCACATTTCCGTTGACATCTTTTTCAAGTCCGCCAATTAAATGCTGAAAACCTTCAACTCCGGGAATCGCCCATTCACGTGCCAGGGTCTTTTCATCTCTTGCATAGGGTTTAAAAGCGGACGGATCGGTAGCAAAGCGGGGAGTTATTGAAGGTAACTCACTGAATGAAGGTATCTTCCATGGCTCAGAACCGTTTCCGAGAAATCCGTCTGTCAGTAATACGACAGGAACCATTCGCTCAAGTGCTATTTTTGCCGAGATATAGGCATAATGAAAACAGTCTGAAGGAGTAGATGCCGCTATTACCACAAGCGGACACTCGCCGTTACGACCATATAAAGTCTGCAGCAGATCCGATTGTTCAGTTTTTGTTGGAAGTCCGGTTGATGGTCCGCCACGTTGTACATTTACCACCACAATAGGCAACTCAGCCATCACACTTAACCCCAAAGCTTCAGATTTTAGTGCGAATCCCGGTCCCGATGTTGAGGTAACAGCAAGCTTTCCGGTGAATGCAGCACCAATTGTGGTACAAATCCCGGCAATTTCATCTTCAGCCTGGAAACTTTTTACCCCAAGATCCTTTCTGTCAGCAAGTGCCTGTAAGACATCTGTTGCAGGAGTAATTGGGTAAGATCCGATAAAAAGTTCAAGACCCGCCTTATGTGCAGCAGCCAGCAATCCCCAGGCAGTGGCAAGATTGCCATTGATGGTTCTGTAAATTCCTTTTTCAATCTCAGCCGGATGAACTACATACCTGGGAGTCAGATGTTCAAGATTCAATCCATAATTCCAGCCAGCATGTAAAACCCTGAGGTTTGTCTCAACCACGACCGGACTTTTGCCAAATTTCTTTCGGATAAAGTTTTCGATGTAATCAAGCGGCCGGTTGAATACCCAGCAGATCAGTCCAAGGGCAAACATATTTTTGCTCCGCAGAATACTCTTGTTATCTATTTCAAGGTCTTTTAATGCCTCCCTGGTCATACTCGTAATCGGAACCGGAATCTTAAAATAATCCTCCAGATTACATTCGGTGAATGGATCATTAGTTTTCAGCTTTGCCTTCTCAAAATTCTTGGGTGTAAAGCTATCTATATCGTAAAAGATCGTCCCCCCGGGGCGCATAAAAGCCGCATTTGCCTTAATAGCAGCCGGATTCATGGCAACCAATACATGGGCCAGATCTCCCGGAGTGTTAATTTTGCTTGTTCCAAATTGAACCTGAAACCCTGAAATACCTGCAACTGTTCCCTGGGGTGCCCTTATTTCGGATGGATAATCAGGAAAGGTTGATATATCGTTTCCAAATAATGCCGAAGTATCCGAAAAAAGCGCTCCGGATAACTGCATCCCATCTCCGGAGTCTCCCGAAAAACGAATAGCAACCTCTTCGAGTTCAATGACCTTTGTTTCAATCATAATAATAAAAATAATAAAATATTGCGTTTTAACTTACAAATATACAAATAAAGCAACTAATTAATGATAATTTAGTACAAAAATTCGCATTCACCTGCTAATTTCGCTAATCAAATCATAAATAATTTAATACGAATTCAATTCAAAACAGGCTAAATCTTCGAAATTCGGCGCATATTACTAATTTTGGAGTACAAATTAAAATAAATTTTACGAATGGCTATAATAAAATCACTTCGCGGAAAAACGCCTGTCTTCGGGCTGAACTGTTTTCTGGCAGAAAACGC
>JBBRGI010000333.1:0-3661 GCA_038240855.1 Bacteroidales bacterium
GAAATGATAAAATAATTTGAACTTCACCAACTTTTAACGTAATATAGCATCATCATAATCTGAATCTGATGAAGCTACTTCACACCTCCGACTGGCACCTGGGCAAACGGCTGGAAAATTTATCAAGGCTTGACGAGCAAAAAGATGTTTTAAACGAGATCTGCGCGATTGCTGAGGCCGAACAGGTTGACGCGGTGCTGATTTCAGGCGACCTGTTCGACACCTACAACCCACCCACCGAAGCCGTTGACCTGTTCTATAAAACGCTGAAACGCCTTGCCTGCAATGGGAAGCGTGCTGTGATTGCCATTGCAGGTAATCACGATTCTCCCGATCGCATCGACGCTCCAGATCCGCTTGCACGCGAATGCGGAATTATTTTTGCCGGATATCCAAACGTGCTGATCACCCCCTTTGAACTCGAATCAGGATTGAAGGTTACGCACAGCGAAGAGGGTTTTGCGGAAATTACCCTGCCCGGATGCCCCGATCCGTTGCGGTTGTTGCTCACCCCATATGCAAACGAATTCAGACTAAAGGCTTACCTGGGTCATCAGGATTCAGAAGAGGAATTGCGCAAGCTTTTAAACGACCATTGGGCAGAACTGGCAGATAAGTACTGCAATAATGAAGGGGTAAACGTGCTTATCTCCCATCTTTTTATAGCGCGTAAAGGAGCGGCATTGCCCGAAGAACCTGAAGACGAGAAGCCAATTCTTCATGTTGGCGGGGCACAGGTGATCTATTCAGAGAATATTCCACAACAAATGCAATATGCTGCATTTGGCCACCTTCACCGTAAACAAACCATTGATACCACTCCCTGCCCTGTTATCTATTCGGGAAGCCCGATCTCTTATAGTTTTGCCGAGGCTGACCAGAAAAAGTATGTCCTGGTACTGGATGTTCAACCGGGGAAAATGCCCGTCATCTCGCACCACGAGTTAATCAAGGCTAAACGTTTGTTGCGTAAACGCGCTCAAAGTATAAGCGAAGCCATCGAATGGCTGCAGGAACACCGGGAGGCACTTATCGAACTGACAATGAGCACGGAAACCTATCTTACCGCAGAAGAGCGCAAAATGTTAAATAATGCTCATAATGGAATTATATCAATCATCCCTGACGTATTAAGAGTGGATGGTGACCAGGCGAATTACCGGAAGACAATCGACCTGACTAAAGGAATGGATGAACTATTCACCGACTATTTTAGGTATTCAAAAGGGCAGGAGCCTAATGCTGAGTTGATGAATCTGTTTAAGGAGATACTTGCGCAGGATGATGAAAATGATTAAAGCACAGATTACACAAGACGTCACAGACTATTCAGGAAAAGATTTTTATTAATCAGTTTAAATCTGCGTAATCCGTGGTAAAATAAAAATTTATGATTCCAATTAAACTTACTATACAAGGTCTTTTTTCTTACCAGGAAATACAGACCATCGATTTTCAGCGACTTACCGAGGCGCATTTGTTCGGAATTTTCGGTACCGTAGGCAGTGGGAAGTCATCAATACTCGATGCTATCACTTTTGCACTCTACGGCGAAACTGAACGTATGAATTCGCGTGATAATCGCAACTACAATATGATGAACCTGAAATCGGATGAACTGTTTATTGAGTTTGATTTCAGTGCTGGTAACGGGAGTATCACCTATCGTTCGGTAGTCAGGGGTAAACGCAACCGTAAAAAGTTTGAGGATGTGAAGACGTTCGACCGCTCGGCTTATAAAAATATCGGAGGAACCTGGGAGCCCATCGAAGTTGATCAATTGCCGCAGGTTATCGGCCTTAGCTATGAGAATTTTAAAAGGACGATTATTATCCCGCAAGGGAGGTTCCAGGAGTTTCTTCAGTTGGGGAATAAAGACAGGACCCAGATGATGAAAGAGTTGTTTAACCTGGAGAAGTTCGAACTTTTTTACAAAACCGTTGCGCTCGAAACGAAGAATAATAAACAGATGCAATTGCTCCAGGGGCAGCTTCAGCAATTGGGTGAGGTAAAACCGGAACAATTGGAAGAGGCTCAGCTCCGGATGAACATGATTGCTGAAGAAATCAAACTGCTGACATCTCAGTTAATAGCCAAACAACTCGAAGAGGCGGCCTGTAACAAATTAAATGAACAATTTGCCCGGTTAAAAGAGCAGCAAAAAAGTTGTGAAAATCTCAAAGCGAAGGAGGGTGATATTTTAAAATCGGAACAGAACCTGAAGGAGTATGAGTTTTGCCTGATTCAATTTAAAAATCTCTTCGACCAGTCCGATGAAGTGTTCAAAAGAGTTGCAAAATATAAATCGGCAGTCGATGCTGAGGATATTCTGTTTAAAGATTGCACCCTCCGGTTGGCGCAACTCCAGAATAGCTTTTCTGCAATAAAAACTGATTATGAACAGCGCGAGTCTATCAGACAACAGGCAGGTGAATTAATGAAAATCATCCGGATCATCGAATTGACTGCGGAGAACCAGAAAAATGCGGGGCGAATTATAAAAGGAGAGGAGACCTGCAATAACTCAATCGTTAAAATTGAAAATAATAAGAAGATACAGGATGGGTTGACTGAAGAACTTAAAACCATTAAAGCAAATTTGCCCAATCTTGCAGAATTGTCGAAAGTGCAGAATTGGTTTACTATACATAAATCCTTTTTGTCGGGAAACCAGGAATATAAAAAAGAAACCGATATAATTGTCAACGAAATAAATTCGCTTAATGGCCGGTTAAATAAATGCGTCTGTAATTATTTACCAGCCGGACAACATTACGAAATCCCGGCTCTGCTTGAATTTCTGACTTGCTCAAGCCTCGAAATTAAGAAGGTAATTACCGGAATTGATCTGAATATCGAGCATTTGTCGACCCGCGCAAAACTTGAGGAATATGCCACCAACCTGGAGGAGGGAAAACCTTGTCCGCTGTGTGGTTCACTTTTGCATCCCGATCTGTTGGTTGGTGGTGATGTGAAATCTGCCTTACAAAGGGAACGTGATGCGAAATTGGAACAGGCTAAAATCATTGATTCATTGGAGAAAGTGATGATCGATGTCCGCCGGTTCGAAACACAACTCCACCTGAAGATTGAATCGGTTCAACGTTTAAAGTCGAAGATGGCAGAGAACCAGGCCAGGACAGAAGAACACCAGGTTTTGTTTGTCTGGCCTGATTATAATAATGAAGGTGTTGTTAGTCAGTTGATTAAACAAGCCGAAACAATGATTGCACTGGTTAGAACCAAGGAGCTGCAATTGGAGAATGTCCGGATCGAAACGGAAAAGGAACAAATCTTACTTGATAATTACAGAAAAAATCTCGATAGGATCAGGGAGCAGTTGACCATTAACCAATCGGAAATTAACACGCTGAACCGTCAGATTGAAAAGATGGATGTGCAGGTCTTTATAAATCAGCCCGTTGTTGAGATCAGGATGCTGGCCGATAAATTATTGGTAAAATATTCTGAAATAGAATCTGCCTATAAGAAAACTACGGCAGAGATCACAATCGTGGAAAAAAGGCAGTCCGAAACATCGGGCAAGTTACAGGCGAATAAACAAATTCTGATCCAGGAACAAGATAACCTGGTTGTTATTAATGAGAAGATTCTAACTTCAATTTCAGCTTCCGATTATTCCTCGGTTGATCAGATTAAG
>JBBRGI010000334.1:0-3660 GCA_038240855.1 Bacteroidales bacterium
AGGAATACCTGATTTTGACCTTCACTTTGAAGGGCCAAAAAGACAAAGAGTAAAATAAAATAGCGCATTGGTTATGTGACTAATAGTTGTTTGGATGATTATTTTGCAACCATAAAGGCAGTAGTCTTTTGGTTGCTTTTAAATATGTTATCTGGTTGAGATTACTTTGGGTTTATTCAAAATTTTTTTGACTTTCATATCAACCGATTCTTCAAGTGTTAATAAAAATATTGAAGCCCAAAGTCTATTTTCTATAGTATTGAAATCGAAATTCTTATTTGAATTTAAAAATTCAGAAAAAATGACTGGTGAAAATCCTCCGGATAGTTGCATGTTTTCAGCCAAATTTCGATAGTATTTATTTTTCCCCCCCAATTCCTTTAGTAATTCCACATACTGTCCTTTGTAGTTTAAATCTATTGTAATATAGTTCTGTGGTTGATACAAGGTTGTGTCCTTTGTCTTTACGATTTTCGCCGAAGTTGACTTTTTCCAGATTTTATTGAACAGTGTGGCGTCTATGCTGAATAGAAATTCGTATTTCCGTTGCTCGTCAAAGGATATAGCACTATGTTTGCCACTTTTTGCCAATTGATAAATAGAATCCAAATAATAGTGATAGGCTTTGTTTATTTCAGTGTATTTATTCTTCGGGAGCACCTCACCATCAACAAAAGATACAATTCGGGATAATTCCAACCGTTCCGATTTTGAAAAATGCTTTATAAATAAACTATTTTCCATTTCATTGACCGGATTCAATGAATACCCGTTAACTGAAAAAATCAGAATGAAAATAATTAATAAATGTCTCATATTGTTTAATTTAGATGTTAGGAAATTTATACAGTTGTTAAATTTTATTGTTAAGTGATAAGTTGCCGGATGATTTCATTTGAAGGATAAATAAATGTTTTGTATTTTTTCTCATCAAAATTATCATAAATATTTAATTATTCTGTACATAATGACATTTAAATGAATAGATCCGGCGACGAAACTATTTCACTACAAGAGTTTTGATATTTACAAATTCGCGGATGCCAACAACGGATAATTCCCGGCCGTAACCACTTTCCTTGATTCCGCCGAATGGCAGACGGGGATCTGATTTCACAAAGTCGTTTATAAATACACAACCGGCCTCCAGACCTTTTTCGGCAATTTGCCTGGCTTTCACGATATCGGCGGTAAAAATAGCGGCGCCCAATCCAAATACGGTGTCGTTGGCAATGGCGATGGCCTCTTCATCCGAAATGGACCGAAACAATACGGCTACGGGTCCAAATAATTCTTCATCATACGCGGGCATTCCCGTAACGACATTTGACAAAACCGTAGGCGGATAAAAAGCGGCTTTTCCTTCAGGAATAAATCCGCCAAGTAATACTGTCGCCCCCATTGCGCGGCTTTTTTCCACTTGCTGATGTAGTTCGTTGCGTAAATCAAGCCTTGCCAGTGGTCCGATAGTCGTCTGCGGATGAAGCGGATCGCCAAAGTTTGCCTGCCGCATCAACTGCACGAATTCTGCTTCGAACGATTCATAAATTTTTTCAGCCACGATAAATCGTTTGGCAGCGATGCAACTTTGTCCGGCATTGAGCAGGCGACTGGTCACACACAAACGGGCAGCCTTTTCAATATCAGCATCTTCCATAATCAGGTAGGGATCGCTTCCTCCGAGTTCGAGTACTGTTTTTTTTAACATTGATCCCGCTACCGATGCTACTGCTTTGCCGGCCGGGGTGCTTCCGGTAAGCGTAACTGCCTTTATCAGAGGATTTTCAATAACTTTCTTTACACCTGCCGAACCGATCAGCAGGGTTCTGAATACATTAACGGGAAATCCGGCTTCACCTACAAGTTGTTCAATGGCCATTGCGCAACCCGATACATTTGATGCATGCTTAAGAACCCCCGTATTACCTGCCATCAGCGCGGGAGCCAAAAACCGGAAAACCTGCCAGAATGGGAAATTCCAGGGCATCACAGCCAGTACTGTCCCAATCGGCTGGTAGGTTATATACGACTCAGCCGCTTCTGTTTGGATGCGTTCATTTTTCAGGAAGGAAGCTGCATTTTCGGCGTAAAAGGAACAGGCGAGCGCACATTTTTCGATCTCGCCCACGGCTTCGCGCAGCACTTTTCCCATTTCAGCTACCATTATTCCGGCCAGTTCGACCTTCTTTTCAAGCAAGCTGGCCTGGAGGTTTCTCATCAGTTTGGCACGTTGTTCAAAACTGGTCAGCTTCCATTGCTGAAAAGCTTCATCTGCCTGATGAATAATGGAGTTTACCTCTTCGGAAGTATATTCCGGATAGTTTTTGATGACCTCACCTGAAAACGGATTGACTGATTGCATGGTGTAAATTTTTTAATCAAAAATAACGCTAATCGTGGACTTTTAATCAGTTGCAATCGAATTGAATTATATTTGTAGAGAAACAGTTTGTTTAATTTGAAAGGGGATTATAATTATTCGCAAATATGAATATTAAAAACTTTCAAGCACCTTTTATTGACAGATTAATCGATTCTTGTCAGCGATATCCTGAAGTTAAAAATGAATCAGACATAAAACATCTGCTTTCTATTTTTGATAAACTGTGTTGTTTGGAAAGACAGGGTGATGATGAATTTAGAAACATCTGAAACAGTTACTCCCCGATATTGTCATAGTTATTTCCCTGCCGACGATAAAATTATTGATTTTTTAAATTTAGGGGGAGAAAAAAGCTATGAAATTATTAAAAAAGCATTCTGGTATCCTTTACCTGAAATGCATATGATTAATTAGCTTATAACGACAGAATAAGCACGGACATTTAAACACTTTTATTGTTGAGTATAATATGAATATTAATTAATCTACTATATTTCAAACCTACTTTAAAGATTTACATTTTGCGCTATTTTCTTCATATCGCTTATAACGGGAATAACTACCGTGGGTGGCAAAAACTACCTGGGATTATTAGTGTCCAGCAAGTTATCGAGACCACCTTAAGTCAAATTTTCAAAGAAACTGTCCCGGTTATAGGTTGCGGACGCACCGATGCACAGGTCCACGCAAGCCAATTCTTTTTCCATCTCGATATTAACAGGGAGTTGAACTTTGATTTGCTTTACCGCCTGAATAAATGTTTACCGAAGGACATTGTTGTCTATGATGTCATACGTATGGAAGGTGCGCCCCATGCGAGGTTTGATGCCATTCAGCGAAGTTACGATTACTATATTCATACCCGGAAGGATTCCTATCTCTTAGGATTGAGTTCATTTTATCCCCTGGTAAGTCCTGATCTGGATAAAATGAAAGAGGCTGTCGGTTTGCTTGCCAGTTACGACGATTACTGTTGTTTTTGCAAATCGCCTTTGAAATATGAACATACGATATGTAATGTCTCGGAGGCGCAATTGTATTCGGATATTCAACACACAAGGTTGAGGTTTCATATCTCTTCAAACCGGTTTCTTGCCGGAATGATACGGATTATCGTCGGAAAACTGCTCGAAATCGGCAACGGTGTGCTAACGGTTGCCGACTTCGAACAATATCTTCAAACAAAGGTGACCCCCAAAACGATAATCCCTGCCTATGCGCAAGGTCTGTATCTTTCGAAGGTTACCTATCCTTATCTCGATCTGCCCAACCAATCG
>JBBRGI010000335.1:0-3626 GCA_038240855.1 Bacteroidales bacterium
CGGATCATAAGTAAAGCGTGATCTTCATTATCGGCTGTCAGATGAGCTACTCCGCTTTTCACGTGGTGTGTCGAAGCGCCCCCCAATTCTTCCATGGTCACCTCCTCATGGGTTACCGCCTTAACCACATCAGGTCCTGTCACAAACATATAACTTGTATCCTTGACCATCACAATAAAATCGGTAATTGCTGGTGAATACACAGCACCTCCGGCACAAGGTCCGAGAATGGCTGAAATCTGCGGGATTACTCCTGAGCTCATGACATTACGGTAGAAAATATCGGCGTAACCGGCCAGGCTTTCAATCCCCTCCTGGATTCGCGCTCCTCCCGAATCATTAAGACCGATCAGGGGTGCACCCATCTTCATGGCAAGATCCATGATTTTCACAATCTTATCGGCATTTGCCCTGCTCATAGTCCCACCAAAAACCGTGAAATCCTGTGCGAATGTGTAAACCAGGCGGCCATCAATTTTGCCATAACCAGTGATCACACCGTCACCTGAAAACCTGTTTTTTTCCATCCCAAAATCATGTGAACGATGAATCACAAATTTATCCATTTCGACAAAAGTACCCGGATCGATCAGTATATCAATTCTTTCACGTGCAGTTTTTCTTCCGGCAGCATGCTGGCGGTCAATACGGTCCTTACCCCCACCCTCTTCGGCTTCAATAATTCGCTCCTCTAATCTCCCGAACTTATTTTGTTGTGATGACATGTAATTTCAATTAAATGAATGATAATGTATAAATTAATTACTTTAGCCCTGGTTCACTGTCGTTTATAACCACTAAAAGCTGATCATTGTCGACTGTATCACCTTCTTTTACCGACACTTCACTGACTATGCCACGTTTACCGGCCTTAAATTCGCTTTCCATCTTCATCGCAGATAATACGATCAATGGTTGTCCCGCTTCAACACTGTCGCCGGGTTTTACATAGACCTTGATGACCTTTCCGGGCATCGGACTTCTTATGGTGTTATCGTTGTGAATTTGTTTGGATTGCATCCTGCTCTGGCGGTAGCGTGACTCATTATCGATCACCCCGACATCGAATTTGGAATATAACGTATTAACATTGAAATGCTTAGGCTCCTTGCTTTCAATAACCTCAATATTAAAGGATCTCCCCTGGTAAAGGATCGAAAACTCCTGGCTGCTTACTTTGACAATGTCAACCTCATAGAGTTCGTCGTCAACAGCAAGGGTAAAGAGATTGCCATCGCGTTTAATTACTTTAACAATAGCATTACGGTCATTAACTTTAAGTTCGAGTTCCATGAAATAAAATTTATCTGAAAATGGCTTGCTGTTTATTTAATAAATATAATACTTAGTCTTTAGGATCAATTGTTTTGACCTATGACTTTCACGTTTCTGCCTATCGCTCTAAAATCTGGAAGTGAATTTACGGAATTGTCCTTTCCAGTTGGTCTCCTTTTTTACTGGCGTGACTGCATTTACTTTCTTACTGTTATCGAGGTTGGAGAGATATTGAGCAAATGTGGCGATGATTGCCATGTCCTCATTTTTCCGGTCAATGGAACCATTCGAAACCAGAAACTCTGCGTTTTTTTCAATAAAATGGGTATTGTATTCTCCTTTTCTGAAATCCGGAGTTTCCATAATACGCTCGAGAAACCTGATGGTTGTTTTTACCCCTGTGATTTTGTATTCGTAAAGTGCACGCCGCATTCTTTCAATCGCCTCATCGCGTGTCCGACCCCACACAATCAGTTTGCTGATCAGCGAATCGTAAAAAATCGGAATGGTATATCCTTCATAAACATAGCCATCGCACCTGATTCCAAAACCGTATGGTTCGGTGATATGAGTAATGGTTCCGGCATTGGGCATAAAATTGTTATCAGTATCCTCAGCGTAAATACGGCATTCGATCGCGTGACCATTCTGATGCAATTCCTCCTGAGTAAAGGGAAGTTTATTCCCTTCCGTAATTCTGATCTGTTCTTTTACAAGATCGACCCCGACAACTCGTTCAGTAATGGGATGTTCAACCTGTAACCGCGTATTCATCTCGAGGAAATAAAAATTCAACTGGTTATCCATGATAAATTCGATGGTTCCGGCACCTTCGTATTGAGCTGCATTGGCTGCCGCAACCGCATAGGCGCCCATCCGCTCTCTTATTTCAGGCGTAAGGATAGGGGAAGGTGTCTCTTCGACCACTTTTTGATGCCGGCGCTGAACAGAACATTCCCGCTCAAAAAGATGGACTGTATTTCCGTATTTGTCTGACAGTATCTGAAATTCGATATGATGTGGCGAGTCGACATATTTTTCGATATACAAGGCATCGTCGCCAAAAGCTGTTTTGGCTTCAGATCGCGCAGCACGCAATGAACCGGCGATCTGCGATTCATGTTTTACCAGGCGCATTCCTTTGCCTCCGCCACCTGCCGATGCCTTAATCATTACCGGGAGTCCAATCTCCCTGATATATTTAATCGCGGAAGCTTCGCTCGTCACTTTTTCGGTTGTACCGGGAACAACGGGAACACCTGCTGCAATCATTTTCTTCCTGGCACTGATTTTATCCCCCATCATTTCGATCGATTCGGGCGATGGTCCTATAAATCTTAATCCTTCCTCGCGGCATCTGCGGGCAAAGGCAGCATTCTCCGAAAGAAATCCGTAACCTGGATGTATCGCATCGGCACCGGATTTTATGGCAGTTGCTATTATTCTATCCATGTTCAGGTAACTCTCCGTTGAAGGTGCCGGACCTATATTATAGGCTTCGTTGGCGTATCTCACATGCATAGCAGTACGGTCAGCATCACTGAAAACTGCTACCGTCTCAATCCCCATTTCCCGACAGGACCGCATGATCCGGATAGCAATTTCTCCACGGTTGGCGACCAGCACTTTCTTTATTGGTTTGTGTTCCATAAGAAGATCTAATTGACTCAAATTTTTCAAATAAACTAATTTAAACGGAGAAATCAACTTTTTCTAACAAGTTGGCTGTACAATTTGTTTTCGGTCATTCTTAGTTTTATCTTCCGGCAGTTTTTTACTTAACTTGCAACGGTAAATTTAATCTTATTATGAGACTTTTGTTGATCAGCAATTCGACCATGCCTGGCGAGGCTTATCTCGACTATCCGAAGCATGAGATTCAGAAATTTTTAGGACTATCACCTGTCAAGGCGCTGTTTATTCCTTATGCGGCCGTCACATTTTCTTTCGACCTTTATGAATCAAAAGTTCAGGAGAGGTTTACTGAAATCGGGCATAATATCACTTCGATACATCATCTCAACGATCCAGTGGATGCCATTCAACAGGCAGAAGTGATCGTGGTTGGCGGAGGCAATACATGGCAGTTGGCGAGGATGATGCATGACAATGGCGTGATGGAAGCAATCCGCCAAAAGGTTGTCAGCGGAACTCCCTATATTGGCTGGAGCGCCGGAGCGAACGTGGCTTGTCCTACTTTACAGACCACGAATGATATGCCCATTATTGATCCAAAAGGATTCGGTTGTATGGGTCTTATTCCGTTCCAGATCAATCCCCATTACCTGGATGCCAATCCCGCAGGCCATGGTGGAGAGACACGTGAACAACGCATCGAAGAATTCCTTGAA
>JBBRGI010000336.1:0-3541 GCA_038240855.1 Bacteroidales bacterium
TATTACTCTTCCATAGTACTCAAATCCCCTTCAGGTAAGCCCAATGCCCTTGCTTTTAGTACGCGTCGCATAATTTTTCCGCTGCGGGTTTTGGGAAGCTGATCTGTAAAAATGATCTCTTCAGGACGGGCAATAGGACCCAGGTGATCAATCATATGCTGTATCATTTCATGCTCAAGTTCTTTACTGGCGGTGTATCCCATACGCAAGACGGCCACAATATGAATGCTGTTTCCTTTGAGGTCATGTGGAAGTGCGATTGCAGCAGACTCGGCAATTGCGGGATGACCGGCCATAACACTCTCAATTTCTGCGGTTCCCAAACGATAGCCACTCACTTTAATCACATCATCAGTGCGACCTATAATCCGGAAGTAGCCATCCTTGTCAATTTTTGCAGAATCGCCTGTAAGATACCATCCTTGTTTCTCATATTTTTTCCAATACGTCTCTATAAACCGATCCGGGTCACGGAAAATACCAGCAGTCATTCCCGGCCAGGGCGTCTTAATAACCAGTGTGCCCTCCTCTCCGGTTTTTACATCATTACCGTTATCATCGACCACGGCAATCACATTTCCGAAAAATGGCATTGTGGCGGATCCTGGCTTAAGGGGTGTAATCGGAAGCGGACAAATCATAAAGCCACCTGTTTCGGTTTGCCACCAGGTATCGATGATTGGACATTTTTCGCCTCCCACTGCTTTATAAAACCACCGCCAGGCCTCAGGACTGATGGGTTCACCTACGGATCCGAGCAAACGTAAAGAACTGATATCATTACGATTTGGCCACGAATCTCCAAAACGCATCAAACTTCGGATAGCTGTGGGGGAGGTATACAAAATATTAATCCCGTATTTTTCCACCATTTTCCACCAACGGTCAGGATACGGGAAAGTGGGTGCACCTTCGTAAAGCATAATGGTAGCTCCGTTCATCAGGGGACCATAAACGATATAGCTGTGCCCCGTAATCCACCCCGGATCAGCAGCACACCAATAACGGTCTTCGGGTTTAATATCGAAAACCATCCGATGAGTGGTTGAAGTGTAAACACTGAACCCGCCATGGGTATGAACCAATGCTTTAGGTTTTCCGGTTGATCCCGATGTATAAAGAAGGAACAGCATATCGGAAGAATCCATCTGTTCGGTTTCACACTTATTGGCCGCGATCGGAAGAGCTTTCAGGTCGTGCAGCCAATAATCGCGCCCATTTTCCATATAAACATCCACCCCTGTTCGTTTCACAGTGATGCAAATCTCCATTGTAGGAGATAACTCCATGGCTTTATTCACAATGCTTTTCATTTCGACAACTTTACCGCGCCGGTATCCCCCGTCAGCAGTAATAACAATCCGGCTGTTGGCATCATTTATCCGGTCGGCAAGAGCTTCATGACTAAAGCCTCCATAAACAACACTATGGACTGCGCCTATTTTGGAACAGGCAAGCATCGAAATAATCTGTTCGGGAATCTGGGGCATATAGATGGTAATCACATCACCCTTTTTTGCCCCCATACTTTTCAGAATATTGGCAAACTGGCATACTTCGCGGTTAAGGGCATGATACGAGAAAGTTTTTACGTCACCTGGCTCCCCTTCCCATATCAGCGCGAGCTTGTTCCGGTTCGCATTCTCCAGATGACGGTCAATCGCATTGAGTATAATATTTGTTTTACCCCCTTCAAACCATTTATAAAACGGAGGATTACTCCTGTCCAATACTTTATCCCATTTTTTGTACCACGACAGTTTCTCAGCCTGTTCTTGCCAGAATTGCTCCGGGTTTTCGATGGACCATGCGTACAATTTTTCGTATTCCTGAACATTTGCCTGTTCGATTACCGCCTGGGAGGGGTAATAAATCTTCTCATTATTGTTGTTTTCCATAGCAGGTAATTGATGTTGATGTTGTCATAGAGACGCACGTCTCCATAAAACGAACGTGAATCTAAAAAGTATTGTTACCTGCAAAAACAAACAACTATTTGCGAATAAAGTTTTTGAACATTTTTTTGATGAAATTTAGATATCTGTGTTATTAATAAAGCGAAAGAGCAAATAAGAATTGTTCGGATTTCCGAAATAATTGTAGCAACTTCGTAATTACATCATTAAACTATTCTGATTATGGAAGTATCAATCGTACAGATAGGAAATTCGAAAGGGTTGCGGCTTAGTAAAACGGTGTTGGAGAAGTATAATATCCACGAATCGGTAGAGATGATTCTCGAAGAAGATCAAATTGTGATAAGACCATTAACAAAGCCAAGGCAAGGATGGGACGAAGCATTTAGTGCAATGAATGCCGACGGGGATGATAAGTTGCTTATTGATGATGTTTTTGAAGAGGAAGATCCGGAAGAATGGAAATAATTCAATATCAAATTATTCTGGTTAATCTCGATCCGACAATTTGCAGTGAGATCAAAAAAACAAGACCATGCGTGGTGATCTCGCCCAATGAAATGAACCGAAACCTGCAAACGATAGTGATCGCACCTATGACCACTTCTTCAAAGAATTACCCAACCAGGATTATGGTCAGACACAATAATAAAAGGGGATGGGTGATTCTTGATCAGATCCGGACGATTGACAAACAGAGGATACTTAAAGAACTGGGAAAGTTGTCGAACCCTGAAATAAAGGAGGTAAAAGCAATACTGAAAGAGACTTATATTGATTAACAAAGCCATGGGATATTTCCATGGAATTTGATGAAATTAAAATCCGGATTGAAAAAATCTTTATCTTTGAATTAAAAAAATGGATATACAAACCCGAAAAGTACACTTTGTTCAGGAATTTCTCCGAATTGCTGACGAGGAACTTGTCATCAAACTTGAAAAATTACTTAATGTTGAAAGAAAGAAGAGGCTGGCAATGGAATTAGGTTCATTGACGCTCGAAGAATTAAATTGCCGGCAAGATCCACAAAAGATACTGAAAATGGATGATTGACTCTTTAAATACTTTTTCAATTATTGTCGATAGATTTTTGGAAATGAATCAGTTTGATATTAATTCAATCGAATACTGCTCGAATGAGTCTAATCATTTAGTGTTTAAAGATCAGGAGCTTGCGGCAAAGTTTAGACAATACCATAAAGAAAAAGCAACCTTGAGAATTGTAAGGAAAGAATGTAATCTTAGCAGAACCGGTCTTGCAAGAGTAAAACAAATGAAAGCTGACCTGAAGATTAAATGAGTACTTCAAACTTAAAGACAAAAAAATGACAGATTATAAAGGAGTTAATACTTTCGACGATTTGATAGAAAGAGAATATGGTAAATTAGGAACTGAGCCTCGAAATGAATATGAAGAAAAATCTCAGATGTTTATTGTGAGTGAAATGCTGAAAGAAGCGCGAAAAGAATCAAATCTGACGCAAGAACAATTAGCTGAAAAAGCCGGAACTAAAAAAAGCTATATTTCGAGAATCGAAAATGCAAAAGGAAATATTCAACTATCGACTTTGATTAGAATATTTGAAAAGGGTCTTAATCGAAAAATAGGATTGACATTCCTC
>JBBRGI010000337.1:0-3531 GCA_038240855.1 Bacteroidales bacterium
TAGAATAGTTGCAGGAACTAACCCGGCTGAGATGCTGAAAGCGCTTGATGTGCCGCCAGACTTCGATTATTCAGATAAAAGTACGTTTCTGTTGGATTATATTCATTATAAAAAAGCAGATCTCGATTTTTATTTCATCCGAAATACCTCCGATCAATGGATTTCCAGGGAATGTGGTTTCAGGCAACAATCAAAAGTGCCGGAAATCTGGGATCCTGTAACCGGAAATATTTTGCCTGTAACAGTATATAATCAACAGGGTAAATACATTAAAATCCCGGTCATTCTGACTCCTTACGGATCATATTTCATGGTATTTAAAAAGGGAAATCCTTCTGCTTTGTATACAAACGTTACTGCAAAGGGCCCAAATCCGCCACTCATGGAGTTTACACAGGATGGAATGCTCTTTTTAGAAGAAGGCACCTTTAAACTTGAAGGCAGGAAAGAATCAAAGCTGGTTAAGAGCACACCTAAAATTCAGAATATTGATGGTCCGTGGAAGGTTTCCTTTACAAAAGATTGGGGTGCTCCCGATTCGGCTGTATTTTCTGAATTGACCTCCTGGAATAGCAGTAAAATTAAAGGGATCAAATACTATTCAGGCATAGGAACTTATCAAAAAAATTTCCAGTTTGTAAAAAACACCGAATCCTCAAAAAATGAAAGAATCTATCTGGATTTGGGTACTGTGTCGAAGGTTGCTGA
Source organism: Bacteroidales bacterium (assembly GCA_038240855.1). Lineage (GTDB taxonomy): Bacteria > Bacteroidota > Bacteroidia > Bacteroidales > Prolixibacteraceae > JAAFHB01. Next base: position 709 of record JBBRGI010000337.1, read on the forward strand.
AGTATGGCTGAATGGCAGTTCTTTAGGAATTTCATGGGCTAAACCGCATAAGTTTGACATTACCCGATTTATTCAGCAGGGCACGAATAGTATGACTGTTGAAGTTGCCAATACCTGGTCGAATCGTTTAACAGGAGATGCACTAACGGGTGAAAAATATACCAGTACAAATATTTTGAGTACAATCATACCAGGCACAAATATCTGGGGTTCGGATCAAACCCGAGTACCCTGGGCAAAAGTGCCTTTAATTGAATCAGGATTATTGGGACCAGTTACAATTCATACGCTTCAACTGGTTCGGTAGTTCTCGCCTTGATTTAATCAGCATTGCAAGTCCATTGAAGATATAAGGCTCACCCGAATTGAACAAAAATAAAAAATCATAAATACTACCACGAATCACCAAACAAAAATTACAAAAGATGAGTAACAGAAGAACCTTTTTAAAAACTGCAGGCACAGGCGCGGCGATATCAGCCGTTTCCATTTCGTTACCTGGTTTTTCATCCGTTATGGCAACTGAATCTGCAAATGAATTAAAATCAATCCGGATCGGTATTATTGGAGCTGAAAACTCACACACCGCTGCTTTCGGAAAAATGTTTAACGTCGATAAAAAATTTCCGGGAGTTGAGGTCACACACCTTTGGGGAGAAACGGAAGAATTTGCCCGCAAAGCTGCAACAGCCGGGAAAATACCAAACATCGTTAAAGATCAGAAAGAAATGCTCGGGAAAATTGATGCTTTGATCGTGGATCACCGTCATGCAAAGTTCCATCTTGAAGCCGCCACTCCCTTTGTTAATGCCGGAATTCCAACTTTTATCGATAAACCATTCTGTTATCGTCTGGAAGAGGGAAAAGCATTTCTTGAAATGGCACGTAAGGCAGGGACCCCGATTACTTCATTCAGCTCAATTGCTCAAAGTACAGGCACCTATGACATCAAACAACAACTTGAGTCCTTGGGTGAGGTAAACCATGTTGTCCGCTACGGTCCGGTGGATATGGATTCAGAGTATGGCGGCATATTTTTCTATGGCGTTCATATTCTGCAGCCACTTATGGTGATGTTCGGTGAAGATATTCAGCGGGTAAAAATTAATCGCGACGGGAAAAAAGGGAGTGCCAGCCTCGTATTTAAAAGTGGCCTGTACGCCACCCTGATCTTTAAAAATCTGTCCTACGGATGGGAAACTTTCGTGGAAACAAAAAAAGGCCTCATAGAATTAAAATCCCGTATCCCGGAAAGCGAGCCTGGTAAAATGTATGCTGATATTGTTGAGATGTTCAGAACCCGCAAAGAACCACGCAGCCATCGAAGTATCCTGACTGAAGTTGCTGTACTCGAAGCGCTGGAGAAATCGGCCTTAAACCAGCAATGGGAAGAGGTAAGCCCCGTGTAAATCTTTATATCACATCAAAAAATGTAAAACTGCCTGGATTGCAAATCAGGCATTGAAAATAAAATATCGATGAAAAAAATTTCTGATCAAAATAACACTTCAAAATCCGTAGATTGGTCAACAATAATCTCAGTAGGCATCATTGGACTGCTGTTTTTTATCTTCGGATTTACGACCTGGATCAATGCCATCCTGATCCCCTATTTTAAAATTGCATGCGAATTAAACTATGTTCAGTCTTTACTTGTCGCATTTGCCTTTTATATCGCCTACTTTGTAATGGCAATTCCGGCGGCACATCTTCTGGTCCGAGTCGGATTTAAAAAAGGGATGATGATCGGTTTCTGGATTATGGCATTGGGCGCACTTATCTTTGTGCCTGCCGCCCTGACAAGGACATACGGAATATTCCTGCTGGGACTTTTCTCAATCGGTACTGGTCTTGCAATTTTGCAGCCTGCGGCCAATGTTTACATCACAATGATCGGATCGAAAGAAAGAGCTGCACAACGAATGAGTATTATGGGTGTGTGCAACAAAACAGCCGGGATCATTGCGCCGTTATTACTGGCTGCAGCAATATTCCGGCCAACCGATAATGAATTGTTTAAGCAGATCCCCTTAATGGACGAGGTTACCCGAAACGCGGCCCTGGATGAATTGATTCAACGGGTAATTGTCCCTTACGCCTTTATGGCTGCAGTTCTTTTCGGGCTTGGAGTGCTCATCAGGTATTCCATTTTGCCTGAGATAGATACTGATAAGGAAACATCTGCTGTAGCGCATGCAAATTCGCGTAAAACAAGTATCATCCAATTCCCGCATCTTATTCTGGGTGCCGTCGCGATATTTCTGCATGTGGGATCACAGGTTACCGGAATTAATACAGTGATTGGGTATGCTCAATCGTTGGGCCTGCCTTTGCTGGAAGCAAAAGTATTCCCGTCGTATATCCTGGCCATCACGATGTCTGGCTTTTTGGCAGGTATTGTCCTTATTCCAAAATTCGTTAACCATCTCAATATTTTGCGCATCTGCACCACTTCAGCAATTCTACTGACCCTGTTGTTTTTCCTCGTCCAGGGTAAGGTGACCTTTCTTGGACATACCGCCAATCTTTCGATTTGGTTCCTTGTGCTATTGGGGCTCTCAAATTCACTGATGTGGTCAGCAATATGGCCGCTGGCACTGAACGGACTGGGTAAATTTACCAAAATGGGTGGCTCAATTCTGATAATGGGCTTATGCGGAAGCGCTGTTGTACCCCTGTTTTATGGCTATTTCGCGGATCACTTCAATACGCACCTTGCTTACGGGGTTCTCTTCCCTTGTTACGTGTACCTGGTTTTCTATGCGTATCATGGTTACCGTGTTAAAAACTGGTCATTGAAAAAAGTTATTGTGCCGTCAAATG
>JBBRGI010000338.1:0-3511 GCA_038240855.1 Bacteroidales bacterium
TTCAGTGCTACCGACGAAAAGAAAAGATGGAATGTCTTCGAAGTAAAGACCGATGGAACAGGATTCCATAAGGTGATCAATTCTGACGAACCTGACCTTGAGTTTTTCGATGCCACCTATCTGCCCGATGGCCGTTTTGTAGCTGTATCGAATATTGGTTACCAGGGCGTTCCTTGTGTTAGCGGGAGTGATGCTGTCGGAAACCTTGTAAGTTTTGATCCAAAAACCAACGCTTTACGCCGGATGACTTTCGATCAGGATGCCAACTGGCATCCCACGGTGATGAACAATGGCCGGCTGATGTATGTCCGCTGGGAATATACCGACCTTACCCATTATTGCTCACGTATGGTTATGCAGGCTAATCCTGACGGAACCGATACCAGGGCACTCTATGGCAGTAGCTCATGGTTCCCAAACAGCACCTTCGATGTGAAACCCATCCCGGGAGGAAGCACTTCGTTCGTGGGCATTATTTCAGGACATCACGGTGTTGCACGTGCAGGACGGATGATCCTTTTTGACCCCGCTAAAAGCCGCAAAGAGGAAAAGGGAATGATCAACGAATTTCCATTCAGCAAACGTCCCATAATCCCGCTTGTGAAAGATCAGCTTGTCGATGGTGTCTGGCCACAGTTTATTAAGCCTTATCCCCTGAATGACAAGTATTACCTGGTAGCTTCCAAGCCCAATCCGGGATCGTTGTGGGGTATTTACCTGCTTGATACTTTTGACAATATGACCCTGATTGCTGAATATGAAGGCGAGGGATTGATTCAGCCTGTTCTGGTAAAAAAACGTCCGGTACCCCCGGCTATACCTGATAAAATAAAGCCTGCCGATAAAAATGCGACGGTCTTTATCCAGGATATTTACGAAGGTGAAGGATTACCGGGAGTACCCCGCGGAACTGTCAAACAACTTCGTGTGCTGGCCTATGAATATGCCTATATAAAATCACCTTCCGATCATACCGCTCAAGGTATCCAAAGCGGCTGGGACATTAAACGTCTTTTAGGAACAGTGAACGTTGAATCAGACGGTTCTGCGATCTTCACCGTTCCGGCCAATACGCCCATCTCATTGCAACCCCTTGATTCTGAAGGACGCGCGGTACAGTGGATGCGCAGTTGGTTCACGGCAATGCCGGGAGAGATTGTTTCATGCGTGGGTTGTCACGAAGACCAGAATTCGATGCCTATGCCTAAGCGTGTTCTGGCCTCGATGAAGTCTCCCGTAGCCATTACACAGCCGGAAGGCGGCGTTCGCTCCTTTACATTCGACCTTGAAATTCAACCCATCCTGGATCGTAATTGCATAGCTTGTCATGACGGCAAATCAAAACTTGATTTCCGTGGTGGCATCAAAGTGGCTGACGCTCCTGCCAATAAAGGACATCTGAAATTGTCAACCAGCTACATCGCATTACATCCCTTTGTTAACCGGCAGGGTCCTGAAGCTGATATTGCAGTCATGAAACCTTATGAATATCATGCCTCAACCAGCGAGGTTGTGAAAATACTCAAAAGAGGACATCACAACGCCAGGCTGACCGACCCCGAATGGCGTACTCTCTACAACTGGATTGATTTCAACGCTCCCTATCATGGTGCTTTCGCAGTAAACCCAAATGAATTTTATGCCTGTCCCGATCCCATAGCCCGTCGTATAGAACTGACAAATAAGTATGCGAATAATGCAGGTGTGGACTGGCAGAAGGAAATAACTGATTTTGCTTCTTACCTTGAAAAGAAAGGAAAACCAGTTCCGGTAAAACCTGAGCCTGAGTCCAAAGTTAAACTCACGGAAGTGAAGGCAAAAGGATTCCCTTTCAAAGCATCACCTGTTGATCAGAAAAGTGTGGAGATTGCTCCCGGGATAAAAGTTGATTTTGTACGAATTCCGGCCGGAACTTTCGTGATGGGTAATAATACACGTGGCAAACTTAACACCCCGGCTTCGAAAGTGAAAATTTCCAAAGCTTTCTGGATGGCAACAACGGAGCTGACCAATGAACAGTACAGGGTGATAGCTCCTGATCATAATAGCCGCTATGTTGCTCAGTTCTGGAAAGATCATGTTAAACCTGGCTACGATGCCAATCGTCCGGCTCAACCGGTTATCCGTGTTTCGTGGAATGAAGCAATGGATTACTGCAGCAAATTGAGCAGTAAATTGAGCATTAAAATTAATCTTCCAACCGAAGCCCAATGGGAATGGGCCGCGCGTTCAGGAAGTGAGTCCGATTTCTGGTTTGGAAACCTGAACACAGATTTTGCGACTTTTGATAATATGGCCGACAAACAACTCTCGAAGATGGCAGTTTCAGGCGTCGACCCGCAACCCGTTAAAGAGAATAGTTCCGTCTATAAATTCTATACTTACATACCACGCGAACTATCAGTTGATGACGGAAATATGATCGTATCCGATGTTGCGAAGTACTCACCCAACGCCTGGGGACTTTACGATGTGCATGGCAATGTGTCGGAATGGACCCGCAGCGACTTTGCACCCTATCCATACAATGAAGGTGCGCTATCCGAATCACAACAAAAAGTTATCCGTGGTGGTTCCTGGATTGAACGTCCCAAAAATTCAACCTCTTATATCCGGAACAGTTATTATGCATGGCAACCGGCTAATAATTTGGGATTCAGGATTATAATTGAAGATTAAGTTCCATCCCAAAAGTCATCCGATGAATATTCTTAATTATGAATTCATCGGATGACTAATTTAAATACAAGTAGTTGCGACAACTAAAAGCTAAACTTTATATTATGATTAAAAAACCAAATTTAAAATTCACATTACTTTTGCTGCTGATCCCCTTTTGCAGTATCGGTAAAGTTCGTGAAAAGCTGCTCATTAGTGGCTGCAACTGGGATAAAGTGGTAATTGTCGACAAACAATCAAACGCTGTTGAATGGACGCATCAGCTTCAGAAAGGGGACGATTGCAATGATGTGGAGATAACCAGGGCAGGCAATATTCTGTACGCGTATAAAGGGGGCGCACGCCTCGTTAACCGGGCACAGACGATTCTGTGGGACTTTCAGGTTGAGAAAGGACAGGAACTTTACACGGCGACCGAACTCCCATCGGGAGAATACCTTCTTGCCGTCTGCGCTATACCTTCACGCATTATTACCCTGAATTCCAAAGGAGTGAAAATAAAAGAGCAAAATTTTGATTCCGGCGTTGCCAATGTGCACGGTCAGTTCCGCCAGATTCTGCCGACAAAAGAAAATACCTGCATCATTCCTTTGATGGGCAAGGGAGAGGTCATTGAGCTTACTCAATCAGGTGAGGTGATCCGAAGAATTGAAGTGGGTGGAAATCCGTTTTCAGTAAAACTGATGAAGAACGGAAACTGGATTGTCGGTTGTGGCGATGCGCATAAATTTGTGATTGTTGATCCGATCCGGCAAATTGTGAAAGAAAGCATTACAGCCGATGACATTTCCGGGGTGGCGCTTCTTTTTGTTGCCGAACCGCACAGCTACCG
>JBBRGI010000339.1:0-3509 GCA_038240855.1 Bacteroidales bacterium
TGCCATGATTGCCGGCAATGTCCATGTAAGTATCCATTCTTTGTTTGAATCCTTCGGGATCAATCTTCCAGGCAAGATGGTGAAGATAAACACGCATCACATTCATACCGATACCTTCGGCCCAGCCCAGCTCCCGATTGAAGGTTGCTGTATCAAACGATTCGGCCTGCCAGGTTTCGAGCTGGTTGATTGCGGTACTTGGATTGAAGTTGCTGCCGCGTAACCATCCGTATTCAGCACTCCATTTCTGTGCTTTTTCGATAGTCCAGCGATCGGCAGTCTTAACCGGGGATGGCTTTTGGTTGCAAGCTGTAAACGCCAGGGTTCCGGCAATGGCCAGGATAAACAGGTGCTTTTTCATTTTTAAATTATTATTGGGTTTTATTATGAATGATTTATAAAGTAAGTTCACGAATATACTCAATCATTTTTAGTCTGTTTCACCCGAAGGCAGATTCAGTTTCCTCCCAGCCGGAACAGGGCTTCCAAAATCGGGTGTTCCGTCAGCCTTCCATGTGAAAGGTTGCATGCGGATATCCCGCTCCCAACCCGGTGAAGTGCTTTTTTTCGAATGGTAGATCACCCAGTCTTCAGTATTATCGGGTGACTTTACAAATGAACAATGGCCCACCCCGTAAACTTCCGGATTTCCCTGGAATACAGGTCCCGATTTTTTCCAGTTGGCCGGATCCTTCAGGTTGCCATCCGGATTAATCAGTTGAAGCATTCCCTGTCGGTATTCAACGAGCCATGATTCACGGCACGAATAAATAACAAACACATTATCACCTTTCTTCAGGATCTCGGGACCTTCATTCAGATTCAGTGGCCCGCCGGTTTCCCAGCTTTCAACCGGAGATGAAAGTTTTACACGGATGCCTTTAAGGGTATAAGGATTTTCCATCTCCGAAATGTACAAATGCTGTGGTGTAGCATCAGTAGTTTCCTGGTTGATCCAGCCCGACCAGATTGCGTACAATTTTCCGTTATGTTCCAGAACAGTCATATCTATGGCCCAGATGTTAGTTGAGGGATCGCCCGGATGATCGCCGGTATACATAACGCCCATATCTTCATATTCACTAAAAACATCGTCAGTTTTTGAACGCAGAACTCCGGCGCGCTGATGAATAAAAGGTGGCCCCGATACGCCGGCCGCATAATAGACATACCATCGGCCCTGAATAAAGTGAATTTCCGGAGCCCACACGTTTGACCGGTTCCAGCCAGTTGCAGGTGCCTGCCAGATATTTCGCAGCTCACCCCGTTTGGTCATTTTATTTGACCGGGAAACAATAATTGAATTGTTTGCTGAAAAGCAATAAATGTAATCATTGTTGTGTTTCACCATCCACGGATCGGCGCCATCCCATACAGGGTTCGTAAACGTGAGTTTTACCACTGGTTCATCGGCGCGATTCTTATTGCTGCAGCGTCCCAGCGAAAGGATTGTGAAAAGGAAAAATAAGATGATTTGTAATTTTATCATTTTTCTGATTTCTGAATTTGTGTTGTGTTGTTATGGGCATGAAATACTTTCCGCAACTTTCCGTCCTTGCCGGTAAACATGGCGCTATGCCCGACCCCTACCAGGCTTCCAAGGGTCGCCAAAAGGGACTTTAACCAATTCAGGGGTCTTATCTATGGACCGGTTTTCAGTTTCCTTTCCCTTGCAGGATGCAAGATGTATGAGGATTGTCAAAAATGTTAAGGTGGATAGAAATTTCTTAGATTGGTTTTTCATCTTCATCAAAATACTCTGCCTCTTCGAACTCCTCCATAAATCCTTGTTTTAGTATTTTGCGCTAAAGATAAGCCAAAGAGAGAATCATCCAATTTTCAGGTTAGGTTTTTTTGCAATTCTTAAGGCAAACAATTTCCCTTAATCGCTGTTATTTTTCCATTAATTTAGTATATTAGCCAATACCAATAAATTAAAGCTATGGCAAGGACAATCACGTTTCTGATAGTAATACTGTTGACGGTAGGATCAACGTTAACTGCCCAGATCGAAAAAGGCAACTGGTTTGTAAATGGACTGAACATTTTATCGTTCCAGGCCGGATCGCTTAAATCGACTGATGAAAGCAATAATGAATTTGATTCAAAATCGAATTTTACCTCATTTGCGATTGGTCCATTTTCCAGTCTTCCCAGCATGACCAATGCTGCTTCATTGAATTATGGGATATCCGATCAGTTGTCGGGGGGCATTTTGCTGAACCTGATCCTCGAAAGTGAGAAAAACGGGGAAAGAAACTCGACTTCGGGTTTCATTGTCGGTCCGGCTATCCGGTATTATTTTTTTAGCCAAAAGAAATTCATCCCATTTGCCGAAGGCCGTATGGGCATTGGAAGTACCCGTTATGAATTTGGATCTTCAACGGAGAGAAAAACGAATGTGTTTGGATGGCATCTTGGTGCCGGGGCAACTTATTTCTTTACCCCCGGTATTGGCCTTGACTTTACGCTTGGGTATGAAAATACAGAAGATAAGGGAAAGGATACAGATTCTAAGTTGACATACCAGTTCGTTCAGTTTGGAATTGGGGCGCTTTTTGTCTTTTAAAGATCTGCTTTCAGTACTGTAGCCTGAGGATCTACCTTCGGGCTTTCAAAACCGAAAAAAAAATTGAACTATGGGCAAAAAACATTTCTGACTCTCAGGAAAAGTTATGATCTTTTTAACCGGACCAGAGTGCAGCCGATCGTAAAGTTCCGTCCCGACGGAACGCACGAAGTGAACTGATCAGTTCCAAAATTATGAATAATTTTGCCAACAAATACGACATTGTATTTTAACTATTACTTAAGTCATAAAAATTGTATAGTTTTGGTATCGAATTGACCAAACAGTAATCATGACGCCTAAAAAGACACATTTTCAAAAAACTTATCAGTTGGAATGGAATGCATTCCGGATTGATGGTAATATGAATGCTCTTTCTGTTATTTATGAGGCTAATTTTGATTTGTTGCTTAATTATGGACATAAATTTTGCCGTGAGGATTCAGTCATAGAAGATGCTATTCAGAATATTTTTACCAATCTGATCCGAAGTCGGGGGAAGTTGACGGAGATCAGTAATGTAAAGCAATATTTAATGATTGCACAACGGAATGAACTATTTGAACTAATTAGTAAAAGCAGGACCACTGTAAGTACTGAAAATTTCAGCGATATCATTTTTACACCTGAGTATTCGGTCGAGGAAAAAATTGTGGCGCACGAAGGCCAGACTCGCATAAAAAATTTTCTTAAGGTCAGTCTGCAGAAACTTACTTCACATCAACAGGAGGCGCTTTACTTAAAATATGATATGGATCTGTCGTACGAAGATATTTCCAAAATTTTAAATATTTCGGTCGAGTCTTGCCGCACTGCCATATACCGGGCAATAAAATCAATCAGAGCAGATGTTGAATCACTTAGGGAAAGAAATATCCACATTTTATTTTCCATTTTACGGACTGTTTTCAAATAGAGCAGATTTTTTTTTAATAATCCG
>JBBRGI010000340.1:0-3494 GCA_038240855.1 Bacteroidales bacterium
GCAACAGTAACCTTCTCCACATTGGGAACTCATCATGTCAAAATTTTTGATGAAGCATACCGGAAAGAAATCACTTCTGCAAAGCCGGGACAGACAGTCACAGTTGAGTTGAAAGCTGCCCTGAATATAGATTGGAATAAACCAGAGAAGGGATGGCTGGAAATTAAAACCGGGAAGAACATAGCTTCAAAGATGGATGTAATGGAAACCGGACCGAATACAGGTATATTTACTGCAAAATACACCATCCCGAAAAGTGAAAATGAAGGTAAAACTGAAATCTCATATGGTTACCTTGGTTTTGAACAAAAGGCAAATCTCACAATTAAATGAAAACACCTGATAAAAATTCTTTGGGTCGTCGCAAGTTTTTCAAAACATCCGGAGCTGTAATAACCGGAGCCGGATTAGGAATTCCCCTAAGGGGCAATGCAGAGCCCGGTAAAAAGCGTACAAGAGGTAAATTAACTCAGGATTTGCCCAACAAGAATTACAACGCCGATTATGTGGTTGTGGGTGGAGGTATTGCCGGGGTTTGCTCTGCAATTACGGCCGCACGCGCCGGTCTTAAGGTTATACTTATTCAGGACCGGCCGGTGTTAGGAGGCAATGCATCAAGCGAAGTTCGTCTTTGGATACTTGGAGCCACCAGTCATATGGGTAACAATAACCGCTGGGCAAGAGAAGGCGGGGTGCATGAAGAAATTCTGGTCGAAAATATGTACCGTAACAAAGAGGGGAACCCGGTTTTTTTTGATGCACTGCTGATCGACAAAGTTTGGGCAGAACCCAATATTACCCTGCTTTTAAATACGGCCGTATCGCAGGTTGAAATGAACAGCCAGAACCAGATCGGAAAGGTACTGGCATTTTGCAGCCAAAATTCAACACATTACCAGATTAGTGCCCCCTATTTTTGCGATGCATCAGGTGACGGCATTCTGGGTTTTCTTGCGGGTGCAGGTTTCCGTCTTGGTGCTGAAACTACTGCTGATTTTGGCGAAAAATTTATGATGCCGGATGATTTCGGTGAACTGCTAGGGCACTCCATGTATTTTTACAGTAAGGATACCGGTACTCCCGTAAAATATATACCTCCTGCGTTTGCATTAAAGGATATTCCCAAAAAAATTCCCCGTTACAAGGAGATTCATCGCGATTCGAGCGGCTGTCGACTTTGGTGGCTTGAATGGGGTGGTGAACTTGACCGGGTTTTTGATTCGGAGAAAATAAAAGATCAACTCTGGAAAGTGATTTACGGTGTATGGGATTATATTAAAAATTCAGGCGCTTTTGAGAATGTCGAAAACCTTACCCTGGAATGGGCAAGTACAATTCCCGGTAAACGCGAAAGTCGCCGGTTTATGGGCGATTACACCTTAATCCAGCAGGACATTATCAATCAGACTCATTTTGAGGATGCCATCGCCTATGGCGGCTGGTCTATTGATCTTCATCCATCCAACGGAGTATTCAGCAAGTATCCGGGTTGTATCCAGTATCACACGAAAGGCACCTATACAATTCCATACAGATGCATTTACAGTCAGCAGATTTCTAATCTCTTTTTTGCAGGAAGACTTATCAGTGTTTCACATGTCGCTTTTGGGTCCACAAGGGTTATTTCGACCGGTACTTTATGCGGGCAGGCAGCAGCTCTGGCCGCACGCATTTGTATCAACAATAATCTTTCCCCTGCCGAAGTTTATTACAAAGGCTACATTGAGGAATTGCAAAAAGATCTGATCCAAACCGGACAATATATCCCTCATGTAAAGACAACACAGGCAGATGATCTGGTGAATAATGCGCGGATAACACCTTCATCCGCTTTTGAACTGTCGGAGCTTCCTCACGATGGTACATGGCGAAAGCTGGAGTATGAATGCGGAATCCTGCTTCCATTTACCGGAGGCAAAATCCCCCCACTTGTCTTCCGGTTTAAGGCTGATGAATCAACAACAATTGATGTCCGGTATTGTGTCAGCCAGAAACAAGGGAACTATACCCCTGATTCATGCCTGGCTCAGAAAAAATTTGAATTGCCTTATGGCGATTCAGAAGTAACAATTGACTTTGACTTGTCTTTAAAAGAAGCCAGTTATGGTTTTATACTAATCGGGCGAAACAACAAAGTAGCAGTTGCGCAATCCGACGTAAGGGCAACAGGAATTTTATCAGTATTTAACCGTAGTATTCAAAAGCAGAACGATTCGCTTGGCATTGACGAGATTAAATTTTATCTCCCCGAACGCCGTCCCGGGGGAAAGAATTTTGCGCTGAAAACGAGTCCGGGATTAAAGGCATTTGATACAGAGCAATTAAGAACATTTGTTTTCAGACCCAACGGCATCAAATCCAATTCCTGGGTCGCAGCTTTATCTGATAAAAACCCTTCACTTAAAATCGAATGGGATAAACCGCAATTGATCAGGTCGGTCATTTTATGGTTTGATACAGATTTTGATCACGCAATGGAATCCTGCCTGATGGGGCACCCTGAAAATACGATGCCTTTTTGCGTTGAGAAATACAAAATTATTGATGAAACGGGACGAACAGTTTATGAAACCTCCGAAAATCATCACTCGCGCAATGAAATTAAGTTTGAAAAACCGGTGCAAACATTGGCATTAACCGTACAGTTAGTTCGCAGGTATGAAAATGTGCCCGTGTCGGTTTTTGGAATTCAGGCATTTAGTACGGCCACATAACGATTAATCAGAATTTTACGTAATAGTTTAAACTATGAAACGAACAGTATCTTTAGCACTACTGGGATTTCTTTACCTGTGTTGTTCATCACAACAGAAAAAAACCCAAAGTTCTCCGGGCGATCTGGATATTCAATCCATGATCCGTCCTGTCCCGTTGAAAGCCCGATTTATTAACGATACCTCTTTTATCTGGTGCGGGACACTTGTAAAATCACATACCGATCAGAAATACCACATCTATTATTCAAGGTGGCCCCGAAATCTGGGGATGAATGCCTGGGTGACGCACTCCGAAGTCGCTCACGCAATTTCTGATTCACCTTTTGGTCCTTTTGAATTTAAAGACATTGCCCTTCCTGTTCGCGGCAAGGAATACTGGGATGGAATGGTTACGCACAATCCAACTGTTCATTCCTTTAATGGAAAATACTACCTCTATTACACGGGCAATACAGGGAATGGAATTGCCATGAAAAACCAGCTAAACTGGAGTCACCGTAATAATCAGCGCATCGGTGTGGCTGTTGCTGATAATCCCAACGGACCATGGAAACGTTTTGACAAGCCGATTATTGATATTTCACCTGATACTACAGCACACGATGCCCAGATGATGGCCAATCCTTCTGTCACTCAAATGCCAGATGGTCGCTACCTGATGGTTTACAAGGCTGTAGCCAGGAAAAAACCACAACCATTCGGCGGTCCGGTCGTGCACCTTACCGCCATTGCCGACCAACCGGAGGGTCCTTTTGTGAAACAGAACAAACCCATTTT
>JBBRGI010000341.1:0-3492 GCA_038240855.1 Bacteroidales bacterium
TGAGCTACAGATTTCAGGATTAAATTTCTATCTTCGCACCTTTTAGAACAAATATTTAAAAATTCATAAAAAACAATTATGCAAATTAAATCTCTGGTTGTTACATTAGTTGCTGGTACATTTATACTAGGATCATGCAACACATTTAAAAGTTCAAAAGTTGAGCTGAAAACTCTTGCAGACTCAGCAGCCTATGCAATTGGAATTGATATAGGAAATAACATTAAGAAAAATCTTCCTACTGCGCCGGGAGGAAAAGAACTTGATCAACAAATTATCCTTGCCGCATTCACCAGCGCACTTAAGGGAGATTCGTCACTAATTCCATCTGCCACTATTCAGGGTGTGACGCAAAGTTACTTTATGCAAGCTCAGCAGGCTGATGCCACAAAAGCGACTGAGGCAGGTAAAACATTCCTTGCCGATAACGGTAAGCGTGCCGAAGTGAAAACTACTGCAAGCGGACTTCAGTATGAAATCATCACAGAAGGAACAGGCCCAAAACCCCTTGCAACCGATACTGTAGTTGTTCATTACCATGGTACGACTGTTGAAGGTAAAGTATTTGACAGTTCTGTTGATCGCAAAGAACCTGCTAAATTTCCTGTAAACCAAGTTATTCCGGGATGGACAGAAGCTCTTCAGCTGATGCCGGTCGGATCAAAATGGAAGCTTGTTATTCCTTCTGAACTTGCCTATGGCGAGCAGGGAGCCGGTGCAGATATTAAACCAAATTCAGTGCTTATTTTCGAGGTCGAATTGCTCGAAATCAAAAAATAAATTGATTTTTTAAATTACTTTTGGGGGATAAACCCCGTTTGCAGGATCCGGGATTTCAAATTCCGGATTTTTTTTTATAAGTAACTCAAATACAAAAGATAATGAGCTTTAAAACAACAGGAAAAGTATTACAGATTCTTCCCGAAATAAAAGGGACAAGTGCTCGCGGTGACTGGAAAAAACAGGATTTTATCATCGAAACAGCCGAAGAGCAATTTCCTAAAAAAATCTGCTTCACACTTTTTAACGACAAAAATGGAACCTTTGATAAGATCAAACCGGGCGTGGAGGTCGAGGTTACCTTTAGTATCGAATCACGTGAATACAACGATAAATGGTTTAGCAACATTAACGCATTTCGCGTCGAACCAGTTCATCAGGGTGGTGGTTCAGGAAATAATCCTCCCTCCTTTTCATCATCCGATATCCCCCCTTCCGGGAATTCGGGAGACAAGGACGATCTTCCGTTTTGATCCAAAGGACCGGAAATTTCTGATCCGTCATTAAAAAAGGCGAAACGGAAAAGAGCCGTAAATCAGAACCAATAACAAAGCCTCCCGAAACAGGAGGCTTTGCCAGTTAATTTAGTTTTTTCTTTACCGCTTACCTGATCGGAATCTGGCGTTTAAAGTCTTCCTCAAGTGAGATAAACGTTTCAGTTCTTGCAATACCATCAATTGCCTGAAGATCGGTGTCTATAATTTTCATGAGATGTTTGTTGGTTTTTGTCTGGATCTTGATGAAAATTGCATACTGCCCTGTAGTATGATGACATTCAACGATTTCCAGAATTTCGCGCAACTGTTTCAATACTTTTTTGTCGTAACTGGCTTTCTCAAGATAAATCCCCATATAAGCGGTCGTATTGTAACCGAGTTTCTGCGGACTTACCAGGAATTCAGATCCAATAATCACCCCCATTGACACCAGTCGCTGGACACGTTGATGGATCGCGGCACCCGAAACTCCGCACTCCCGGGCAACTTCCAGAAAAGGGATCCTGGCATTTGCGGTTATCAGTTTAAGAATTTTCCGGTCAAGATCATCAATATGAACGCTTTGTTCTTTAAAATCTTCTTCTAACTCAATATTGTTTTTCTTCACGATACTTTCAATTTGTTACAAAAATGATCAAATATTTTCACATTTCTAACTTTTCAAACAAATTAAAACGCTAGTTTTGAAACCGCGTTGCAAAAGTAACGAAAGATGCTTATGATGAAGAATCTTTTAATCAGGTTTATCATTCTTTTTGGGCCGATGTCAGCATGGGGTACACCCCTGTTTGACAATTTTTTTACCAGTCAGGTTTTACGTTTCGATTACATCCTCTCGGGGAACGATTCCACAAACAAGATGATAGCGGTCGAAATAAAGAAGGAGAAATTTTGGAGCGGCTCACCCAACAGCACGATAGACGAATCTGACTTAGGTACGTTCCGGTTTCAGGTGTATGATGAAAAGAGCGGAGAACTGATCTTCCTTAAAGGGTTTTCACCGCTTTTCCAGGAATGGCAGGCAACCCCTGAGGCTAAAGAAATAGAAAAAGCATTTTATCAGGTGATAAGGTTTCCATTCCCCAAAAACAGTATCCGTTTAAAAATTGAGAAGAGAGATTATTACGGGCAATTTTCAGAAATATATTCCACAATTATAAAACCGGATAATTACTTCATAATTAACGAAAATTCGCCGAATATTCCAGTCGTAAAAATTCATGATTCCGGTGAACCCTCCCATAAAATTGATATAGCTATCCTTGCTGAAGGGTACACTGCTACCGAGATGTCTAAATTTGTGAAGGATGCCGAAAGACTCACAGATTCTCTGTTTGCGGTTCCACCATACTCGCAGATGAAGACGTATTTTAATGTTTACGCATTGAAAACACCTTCTTTTGAGTCAGGGACCGATATCCCCGGGGAGCACATTTACCGGAACACATTATTCAACAGCACTTTTTACACGTTTGACGTTTCAAGGTATCTTACGACTTCAGAAATGAAAACGATCCATGATATGGCTGCTGTGGTCCCCTACGATCAGATTTACATCCTCGTAAATTCTTCACGTTATGGAGGAGGGGGATTTTACAACTTTGTAAATGTCTGTACTTCCGATCACCCCCTTTCACCAAACGTATTTGTACACGAGTTCGGACATGGCTTTGCAGGATTGGGTGACGAATACTATACTTCGGAAGTGGCGTATGATGATTATTACAATCTTAAGGTTGAGCCATGGGAACCAAATCTTACAACTCTCGTGAATTTCTCTTCGAAATGGAAGCATATGGTCGACAAATCAACCCCTGTTCCTACTCCCCGGGAAGAAAAATATGTTTCCAAAGTGGGGGCCTTCGAAGGGGGTGGTTACAGTGCCAAAGGGATTTATAGCCCGATGGAAGACTGCCGCATGAAATCGAATGAAACAAGAGCGTTTTGCCCCGTTTGCCAACAGGCAACAAGAGAGGTAATCATTAAGAATACCAAATAAAAAGCCAGGCATTCCCGGGCGTTTCTACGAAATTAATTCTCAAGCTCAGACTTTCAGTGTTTCTGACAGATCAACCTTGCGCTGCCACAGGTAAGAAGTGACTAATGTGAAAGAATGGCTCAAAGAGTTACCTGCAGAAAAGCCTTCGCCCGACTTTACAGTTAAAGTAATGCAACGCGTAATGTCGGAATGGACGATGAATCCCATCAAATATCA
>JBBRGI010000342.1:0-3455 GCA_038240855.1 Bacteroidales bacterium
ACCTATTTTTTTCTTCATATCCGAAAAGATAATGGAGAGAAAATTACAATTCCCAATTCGGTAGTTTTACAGAAAATGATTTCAATTGTGATAAGATCAGATAACCAGGTGCATAAATAACATTAACAATGGAAGTAAAACAAAAAGCCTCTTTTTTAATCGGGTTGATCTTCGTTATTTTAGGTCTCCTGGCCAAATCGTTTTATCGCGATTACATCATTTCACAGGGCATTGATGACTTCGGTCTCGCGGATGTATTGCCCGGTTTTTTATATGTAATCGGGTTTTCTCAATTACTGATGATCAGCTCTTTCCGGTATCCCGCAATTGTAATCATGGTCGTAAGTCTTGGATCTGTAATTTTTGAATTCAAACAATATTACCGGTCAGGAACGCTTGATGTGGGTGATATTATTGCCTCAGTTGCCGGGGGTCTGGTCTCATGGTTCATTCTAATATATGTCACGAAAAAATTTAATAATCAGGAAAATACAGAGTCATGAGCGAAAAAAAAGTAAGAGTTCGTTTTGCCCCAAGTCCAACAGGGGCACTTCATATCGGAGGTGTTAGAACCGCATTATTTAATTACTTGTTTGCCAAAAAAAATGGCGGCGATTTCCTGCTTCGGATCGAAGATACTGATCAGGCCCGGTATGTTCCCGGAGCGGAAACTTATATTCAGGAAGCATTGGAATGGTGCGGAATAAAAATAGACGAAGGTCCTGCACAAGGTGGTCCGTTTGGCCCATACAGACAGAGTGAAAGAAAGGAACTTTACCACCAATATGCTGAACAGCTGCTACTCAGCGGTCATGCTTATTACGCCTTCGACACCCCTGAAGAACTCGATCTGGAAAGAAGCCGCGCCGAAGAAAAAGGGGACATCTTTACGTATAATGCCTTATCGCGTAACCGGATGAAAAATTCCCTTTCGCTTCCCACCCTGGAATGGCAAACATTGGCATCTGCGTCCTCTCATTATGTGATCCGTTTTAAAATGCCTGATAATCTGGATGTTACTGAAGTCGACCTGATTCGGGGCAGCGTAACTTTCAACACATCCTCCCTTGACGATAAAGTTTTGTTTAAAAGTGATGGCATGCCGACTTACCACCTTGCCAATGTCGTAGACGATCACCTGATGGAAATCTCGCATGTGATCAGGGGAGAAGAATGGCTCCCTTCAATGCCTTTGCATGTACTCCTGTACCGCGCATTTGGCTGGGAAGATACAATGCCACGTTTTACGCACCTTCCTTTGATCTTAAAACCTGTAGGAAAAGGTAAGCTTAGCAAACGCGACGGAGATAAACTGGGTTTTCCTGTTTTTCCACTGGCGTGGAAAGATACTGAAACAGGTGAAACTTCTCGTGGTTACCGCGAAGATGGCTATTTCCCGGACGCTTTTATTAACATGCTTGCGTTGCTGGGATGGAACCCGGGTACGGAGCAGGAAATCTTCACGATGGATGAGCTTTGCCAGGCATTTTCGCTCGAAAGAGTTGGAAAGTCAGGAGCACGCTTCGATCCGGAGAAAACAAAATGGTTTAATCACCAGTATTTTATCAAAAAATCAGACGAGGAATTGGGACTTTTATTGTTGCCTTATCTCAAAGTAAAAGGCATCAATGCCGATTTGTCGATGACATCCAAAGTCTGTGCAATGGTGAAAGAACGGTGCAGCTTTGTATCTGAAATCTGGGATCAGAGTTATTTCCTGTTCCAGACTCCCGCTAGCTACGATGAAAAAATGGTCAGCAAACGGTGGAAAGACAATGTTCCGGAAATTATGGCTGAGATTGCCGTATTCCTTGAAAATCTGAATACCTGGAATGCTCCTGCCATTAAGGAGCCTTTCTCGGAATTCGTAACCACTAAAGGCTGGAACTTCGGCACGGTAATGAATTCGCTGCGCCTTTGTCTTGTTGGTGGCAGTTTTGGACCTGATATCTTCGAAATCTGTGACCTGATCGGTCAGACAGAAACTGTTTCGAGAATTAAGAGGGCGATAGAGACTATAAAAGTCTGATTATGTGAAGAATATAATCGCCAGTACTTTCTGAAAAGTGCGCATTATTCTGAAATGAACTACTATATATGATCATTGCATAAAAATCCCCAAAAGTACAGGATATTACTCTTCACTTTTGGGGATTGCTTCGAGAGTATGTAATTGAATCAGAGAATAACCTATTTTACAGCTTTCAAAGCTTCCTCATACCGCCTGGTTACTTCTTTCCAGTTAATAACTTTCCAGAATGCATCCACGTAATCGGGACGACGGTTCTGGTATTCGAGATAATAAGCATGTTCCCATACATCAAGTGTCAGAACCGGGATTCCGCGAACATCGGACGTACTCATCAACGGGTTTTCCTGATTTACTGTTGAACTCACAACCAATTTGCCATCCGGTTTAACCGAGAGCCATGCCCAGCCACTGCCAAACTGTTTTTTACCTGCATTACTGAATTCTTCCCTGAACTTATCGAAACTTCCGAAAGCCTCATTGATCGCTTTTAATAAATCGCCTTTGGGCTCCTGACCTGAAGGTTTATCCATTAATGCCCAGAATAACAAATGATTGTAGTATCCACCTGCATTGTTCCTAAGGCCGACCGGATATTTATCCATCTCGTTGAAAATCTGGAAAAGAGGCTTCGTAGCAAAATCACCACTTGAAGCAAGGTCATTCATGTTTTTGGTGTAGGCTGCATGATGTTTCGAATAATGAATCTCCATTGTCCTTGCATCAATAACAGGCTCTAGATTATTGTAAGCGTAAGGCAATGGTAATTGTTTCGACTGTGCCGTAAGTTTAAACTCCGCCAGTTTTGAGAATGCCTTATCCAGATCGGCTTTGGCCGGAGTTAAAGGTTTCACGGCAAAGGAAAAGGAAGCAAACAGAGCTACAGCCAAGATCGGTAATATGAGTTTCTTCATCTTTAAAATAATTAAATTACTAAAATAACCAGTTAAAAATCACCGCAATTCAGCGGAGTATTAATTTGTATTAATCAAACAAGTTACCTTCAAAAATGTTTAACAGACCTTAATTTAGATCTGAAAAAAAATCGTAATTTAATTTGGGTAATTCCAAAAAGAAACGGCTCCACCGACCAAAGAGAACAAAGTTTGACCAAAACCTAAAAAAATCAAGGCAGGAATGGTTAAGGACAAATCAATTGCACCGGTATAAATTCGGCCACGCAGATTCCGCTAAATCCATCTGTCGGCCAGAATACCTCCAAAGATGACCTCGCTAAACGAAGAAGTAAATATGAATTTTCCTGAAATAATTTGTTTTTTAATTTACCCCTTCTTTAAATTATTTACCACGGCCACGGTTTTGCCTGGGTTCGTAGTGCTTCTTTCTCCCATAGCAGGGATAATTCCTTTACTTTTCCGGGATATTTTAAAGCAAGATTGATTGTTTCTGAACGGTCATTCTCAAT
>JBBRGI010000343.1:0-3340 GCA_038240855.1 Bacteroidales bacterium
GGTAAGAAAAGGAAAACAGACAAAGGCGCATCTGGAAAGTTAAATTGAAATTGTGCTGCCGTATGCGCCGCATAACAAATGTTGAAAAAAGTAATTGCAGTATGAACAACAAATCTGTAAACAAAAATCAGGACGAGTCAACCATTGAAACAATAGAAACCATTTATGAAGATAGCGCTCGCTCAGCTCAATTACCATATAGGGAATTTTGAGGCAAACAGAAATCAGATAATCGCCCATATTGAAAAAGCCCGTGAGCAGGGTGCGGAACTTGTAGTCTTCTCAGAGCTTGCCGTATGCGGATATTATCCGAACGATCTGCTTGAGCGACGTGAATTTATTGAGCAATGTATTGATTCGGTAAACCTGATTGCCCTTCATTGTCACGGAATTGCCGCACTTGTTGGTGCCCCAAGCATTAACAGTTCTCCAAACGGAAAAATGTTGCACAATTCGGCCTACTTTTTAGTGGATGGGAAGATCGAAAGTATACACAGTAAGACGCTCTTGCCAACCTACGATGTTTTTGACGAATACCGCCATTTTGAACCCAACCGTGAATTCAGTCTCATCGAATACAAAGGATTAAAATTGGCCGTGACAGTTTGCGAGGATCTTTGGTTTAATCAGCCTGTCTTTAGTGCTTTCGGCAGGGAAAATCTTTATCCGGTATGCCCGGTGGCCGAGTTTAGCAGACTGCAACCTGATCTTATTATCAATTTGTCGGCATCGCCGTTTTCGTACAACCAGGCTCAACTTCGAAAAGATATTCTGCTTGATAACGCAAAGCAATATGAATTGCCGATTATATATGTCAACCAGGTTGGCGCACAAACTGAACTGATTTTCGACGGCGGCTCATTATTTGTGGATCACACCGGCAAAATTATCCGTGAGATGGCCTATTTTTCGCCTGATTTCGTCATAATTGACACCGCGAATACGGAAATTGAGCCTATTGTTCAGCCAGCGTCTGAAACAATTGCCAAGATACATGATGGTCTGGTTCTGGGGATTGGTGATTATTTCCGGAAGACAGGCTTTAAAACCGCTACGCTCGGACTTTCAGGCGGGATTGACTCAGCGGTTACCCTTGTTCTTGCAGCAGAAGCACTTGGAAGCGAAAATATTCACGTATTGCTGATGCCTTCGAAGTTCTCCTCTGATCATTCAATCGATGATGCTGTTAAACTTGCTGATAACCTTGGTATTAAATACGACATTGTAAAAATTCACGATATTGTTGAGGCATTCGATTCAACACTGGGGATAGTTTTCAAGGGATCGGTGCCTGATCTTACGGAAGAAAATATCCAGGCGAGAGTGCGCGGAACTTTGCTGATGGGCTTATCGAATAAATTTGGCCATATATTATTAAATACCTCGAATAAAAGTGAAGCAGCCGTCGGGTATGGAACATTATATGGCGATATGAACGGCGGATTGTCAGTTTTGGGAGATGTTTATAAGACAGACGTTTTCGTAATGGCAAGGTACATCAATCGGGACAAAGAGATCATACCGGAAAATACTATTCTCAAACCGCCCTCAGCCGAATTGCGTCCCGACCAGAAGGATTCCGATTCCCTTCCGGAATACGAGGTACTCGACAGGATATTATTTGATTATATAGAACTCGCGAAAAGTCCGGCCGAGATTATTGCAATGGGCTATGACGAGGCGATTGTACATCATACAATTCTGATGGTGAACCGCAATGAATACAAAAGGTTCCAGACACCACCAATCCTCAGAATTTCGTCCAAGGCATTTGGATTCGGACGCAAAATGCCACTCGTGGCAAAATATGCGCTGTAGGTTTAACCCTGCGTGATCGACAATTTGTCCTCCTTAAACGATTCCGTGCATAAATACTTTGATTTTCGGTCAGATTTTCTAATTTTGATGTTTTATAACATCTAATCGGGCAATTTATGTTGGATTCAGGTCAATTTTTTGAGAGTCAGTTCAAGGATGAGAATTGTATATTTTATCTGTTAAAACCCGAGGAAAAGGCTATTCTTGAAAAAAACCATGATGTTACCCGGTATAAAAAGAATGATTTCGTCTACCGTGAAGGCGAAATGCCTGTTGGCATGCAGTATCTCAAGGAGGGGATGGTGAAGTTGATCAAGGAAGGAATTGGCGGCAGGGAGCAGATTATCAGGATGATTACCCGGCATGGTCTTATTGGTTACCGCTCCTTAATTGCAGGTGAACCCCATAATGGCACAACAATTGCCATCGAAGATTCTGAAATAATTACAATACCTCCCGATATTCTTTATAATGTTTTGTTGAGGAATTATGATTTTTCTCTCGCTTTACTGAAGGATCTTGCGATGGAACTAGGTTTCTCTCACCATCGCACTGTAAGCCTTACTCAAAAACATATCCGTGGACGTTTAGCCGAGTCCATCCTTCTTTTGATTGAGAAATATGGTTTTGAACACGATAATAAGACACTGAGGGTTTACCTTCCCCGTGAAGATTTGGCCAATCTCTCGAACATGACCTCTTCGAATGCGATACGAACACTCTCGATCTTTGCCGGTGAAAAAGTAATTGCGATGGATGGCCGGAAAATAAAAGTGATTAATCTTGAAAAGCTTGAAAAGATAAGTAAGCTGGGATAATTAGTATTAGGCTAAAGTCAATTAGCGGATCGTCCTTACTTTTTGTCCGTCCATAATCGGAGGTAATTCCGAGCCCGGCTCTAAGTATGACCCCGGAATACGGCAATAGGATGAAAATCACCATCAATATGTTTAATACTATCCCTATGCTATTTAAATAAAACAGATCAATGAAAAAAACAATTTTATTTATCTTCAACATTCTTATTGTCTGGAACTTAGTTTTTTGTCAGATTATCGTGGACAAGGGAATCTATAAAGCGAACTTCAGCAATACCTTTCATGGACCCCGGTACATCAGCTATATATTACATAAAGGAGGAGGCGACTGCAACCGTGAAAAGTTCAGTTTTAAGAATGATGATCCACGACTTGAATGTGCGACTGAGGAGGATTACAGAGGTTCAGGTTACGACCGGGGCCATCTGGCTAATGCAGAAGATTTCGCGTTTGACTGTGAAAAAGATGAACTTACCTTCAGATATTATAACTGTCTGCCACAAACACCAAATCTCAACAGGGGTATTTGGAAAACAAAGGAAAGTCAGATCAGGCAATGGTCGCAAAATGATCGGTTGTATATCGTCTGCGGGGGATATTTTGGAGACCGGAAAATGGGAAAAGTTATTGTGCCATCTTATTGCTGGAAGGTAGTACAATCGGTATCATCAAAGGAGGTCCTGTTTTGCGGATGGTTCAGCAAT
>JBBRGI010000344.1:0-3278 GCA_038240855.1 Bacteroidales bacterium
CTGATCTCTGAAAAAATCGGTACAATTGATTATCGTTTACCCTCATCCATGAGCCGGCAGGAATTCCTGAAAAACGATCTGCGTGAATCCGTTGACCGTTACTGGAGGGAGAGAATGGCGCAAAATACACTTGATGAAAAATCGCAACTTATACCTTCTCTGCGCTTTAACTCGCAGAGTTTCAATAAGGTGTTCGGTTCAAATGTGGTGAATATCAAGCCTCAGGGATATGTTGAGATGAGCCTTGGCGTCAGGAGCAACCGGATTGAGAATCCTTCTATCCCGGTTCGGATGCAACGGAATACCACCTTCGATTTTGATCAGAAAATCAATGTCAATCTCGATGGTCAGATAGGCGACCGGCTCAAAATGAGGTTTAATTACAACACGGACGCCACCTTTGATTTTGAAAATAAAATAAAACTCGATTACTCGGGTGAAGATGATGATATCGTGAAGAATGTAGAGGCCGGAAATGTTTCTATGCCATTGACCGGGACTCTTATAAGGGGAGGGACCAATCTTTTCGGGGTAAAAACCGATTTGCAATTTGGTAAATTGTCGGTTTCGACTGTCTTATCTCAGCAAAAAGGCGAAACGAAAGTAATCAGTACAGAGGGTGGCGCTGAGAAATCGAAATTTGAAATTAGTGCCACCGACTATGATGCCAACCGGCACTTTTTGCTGGGTCATTATTTTTACGAAACATACGACCAGGCTCTTTCGGAATTGCCCATTATTAAATCTGCGGTAACAATTAATAAGATTGAAGTGTGGGTAACCAATAAGTCGAGCCGTTTCCAGGAATCGCGCAATATTCTGGCACTTATCGATTTGGGTGAAAAAGGGAATAACAGGCAGAACCAGAGTATTCCTGCTTTTGGTGATGCAGCCGGGCTCTCCTTCCCGTTTAATACCTATCCGGGTAACGGAATCAATAACCTTTATCAGGAAATTACAACGAACTATTCACGTGTGCGTGATATCGCCCAGCTTACCGAGGCGCTCGGACCCTTAGTTTCGCAGGATTTTGTTGGGGGACGTGATTACGAAAAAATTGAAAATGCCCGGTTACTCGATTCAACAGAATACACCCTTAATCGTCAACTTGGCTATTTGTCACTCAACCAGTCGATTAATAATGATGAGGTATTGGCAGTGGCTTACCAGTATACCGTGAATGGAGAAACTATACAGGTGGGTGAGTTTTCGACCGATGGGATTGCAGCCCCCGAGACGTTAATTCTTAAATTGCTTAAAGGTACAAATCTGAATCCCCTGTTCAAAAACTGGCGGCTGATGATGAAAAATATCTATAACATCAGGGGTCAGCGGGTTTCAGCCGAAGATTTTAAGCTGGATGTGCTTTTCAAAAACGACGCAGCGGGTTCCAATATTAACTACCTTCCTGACGGACCGCTAAAAGAGAAAATCTTACTCGGGGTGATGAATCTCGATCGTGTCAACAAACAACTTGATCCTTACCCGGATGGAATTTTCGATTTTCTGGAAGATATGACTATAAATTCCCAACGGGGTAGGATCATTTTCCCGGTTATTGAGCCGTTCGGATCGAATCTTGAAAAACAGTTAAATGGCGATGCCGGGGCGATCAGTAAATATGTGTTCCGAAGCTTGTACGATAAAACAAAAACTGCAGCAGAACAGGATGCAGAAAAAAATAAATACCGGTTGATTGGCAGCTATAAAGGGACTTCAAATACGGAGATTTCTCTCGATGCTATAAATATTACCCGTGGGTCGGTGAAAGTGATGGCAGGCGGGAGGCAACTACAGGAAGATGTTGATTTCATTGTTGATTATACCCAGGGGAAAGTAAAGATCATAAACCAGGGTTTGCTTGAATCCGGAACCCCTATTTCGATCTCTACCGAAAGCGAAGACCTTTTCAGTATGCAACGAAAAACCATGATGGGAACTCATCTGAACTACGAATTCGGAAAGAATTTCAATATCGGATCCACCGTAATGTATCTCCATGAAAAGCCCCTCTATCAAAAGGTGAACTATGGTGAAGATCCGATTTCAAACCTGATGCTCGGTTTTAATGCCTCGTATAACACTACCTCCAACCTGATTACGCGGGCTGTGAACGCGCTCCCTTTCCTCAAAACAAATGCCGAATCAAAAATTGCCGTCGAGGCCGAGTGGGCACAATTGTTCCCGGGGCATTCGAAGGTGATTTCAAAGGAAGGTGCTGCCTACCTTGATGATTTTGAAGGGGCAAAAACACCGATTAACCTTAAATCGTTCGTAGGCTGGTCGATGGCCAGTACTCCGCAGTCGAACGAATTATTTCCGGAAGGCAATTTAATCAATGATCTTGCCACGGGGTATAACAGGGCGCTGCTTTCGTGGTACATTATCGACCCGTATATTCAGCGGCGCACAGCTCCTTCGTACCTCCAGGAACGTTTGCTTGATGACCATCGCGTACGTGAAGTGTTCCAGTTTGAGATATTTCCGTTCCGTGAAACACCGGCTGGCCAGCCTACCAATATTCCGACTCTCGACCTCTCCTATTTCCCGGAGGAAAGGGGATCAAATAATTACGATGCTGCACCAACCGGATATTCCTCGGGAGTGGATCGCGGGGGTTTATTGAAATCGCCCGAAACACGGTGGGGAGGAATTATGCGAAGGATTGAAACCAGCGATTTTGAAGCGGCCAATGTGGAGTATATCGAATTCTGGTTGATGGATCCGTTTGCAATGGACAAGGAAGGTGACTCGAACCCCGGTGGAGACCTTTATTTCAACCTGGGAAATGTCTCTGAAGATATTTTGCGTGATGGTCGAAAGTCCTTCGAGCATGGTTTGCCCGGCGACGGCACCACAGCCGATACTGATGAAACCAACTGGGGGCGTATTTCCAAACAACAGTCGCTGGTTAAGGCATTCGATAATTCACCACAGGCACGCGAAAATCAGGATGTTGGACTTGATGGTTTGAAATCGGAAGAAGAACAAACATTCTTTAACAGCTATCTTGAAAATCTGCGGCCTATAGTCGGGGATTCAGCTATGGAAAAGGCCACAAAAGACCCTTCAAGCGACGATTATCATTATTTTAGAGGCACTGATTACGATGACAAAAAGAGTGATCTGCTCGAAAGGTATAAGTTTTATTCGCGGACAGAAAATAATTCCCCCACGTCTGAACAATCTCCCGAGAGTTACCCAACTGCAGCAACATCAATACCCGATGTGGAAGATATCAATGACGATAATACGCTGAACGAAAATGAGGCGTATTA
>JBBRGI010000345.1:0-3272 GCA_038240855.1 Bacteroidales bacterium
TAAATGCACGCATCACCGAGACAGGACCATCGTTTTTTGATAATACAGATCCGTTGAACAAACGGGTGATCATGATAACGCCTGCATAAGCCAGCCAGTGCCGATGTAAATCGTTGATTACAAAACCGGATTTAGCGTTTAGTCTGCAATAATGGAACAAATCAGCCAGTTCATCATCCTTCAAATGATGGCAAAACAAGGAGCAATGAATGATATCGATTGGATTGCCGGGAATTAAGAAATCACGGTAATCACAGGCCACCCCCTGTATGCCGGGGTATTCACGGCAATACTCCTTCAAATGATTAATCACATCTGCATTTCTGTCCACACCCGTCAACTTCACCTTGTAACCCTCGCGGTTTGCCCATCCGGCAATAAGTTTCATCAAAGCACCACTTCCACAGCCCAGATCGACAATGTGATAGATTTTATTTCTGTCTGTAACCAGTTTCTTTATTCCGTTCAACGAAATTCGATAACCACCAGATACCCGGTTAATGAAATCGAGTTCATGCAAATTTCGGAGCAACAATTCTTTCGGAATGTCGGGTCGGTCGAGCAATTCGGGCTCCGAAGACCGTTTTTTCAATTTATTCAACATAGGTAAAAAGGGCTGTATCAATAGTTATTCCCGGGCCAAAGCCAATGGAAAAAATCGTTTCATCAGGCTCATGACTGGCCTGCATGATTTCATTCAGAACGAACAGGATGGTTGGTGACGACATATTCCCATATTCCGCCAGAACTTTGTACGAATACTGTAAATCGTTATCCGAGAGGTTTAATTGTTTTTTTATGATGTCCAGGATTTTCTTGCCGCCGGGATGTATGGCCCATTTACTAATTCCGTGGGGAGTAATCCCCAATTTTTGACCAGCTTTCCTGATAAGCTCTTCTACTTCCTCCCCTATAAATTCCGGAACTTTAGCATCTAAAACCATAGTAAAATTTATCGGAGTGATGTCCCAGCTCATCAGATTCTTTCCTCTGCTCAGAAGCAAAGAATAGAACCCGTTGATTGTAATACCGCGCTGGTGATTCAATTTTGCCTGTGTATCGGATACAATTACCACTGCAGCTGCTCCATCTCCAAATATGGTGTTTGACAGCAGGTTATCGTGGTCGTTCTTTGGCTGAAAATGTAAGGTGCAAAGCTCCACACAAACAATCATCACCTTCGCATTTACATCCGTTTTGGCAATCAGGTCGGCCAGTTTTAAAGCCTGAAATGCCGCGTTGCATCCCATGAAGTTAACCGAAGTATGAAACGTGTCATTCGGTAAATTCAATTGATCAATCAGGACTGAATCGAGACCCGGAGCATAAATTCCTGTGCAGGTAACGGTAATTAAATGGGTGATTTCAAAATCAGTAATTGTTTGGTTCAGCTTTTTGATTGAATCATGAATAGCTTCCTCAGCCAGAGAAACTGCCTGTGATTTGAATTTACTTAACCTTCTTTCAATGGAAGGGGCGTCTTGATTAACGGAAAAAAATGAGTCTTCGGCATTCCCATTATTGAAATCGGAAACCACCGAATAACGCGTGTTAATACCGCTGTGATGGAACAAAATCCTCAGTTTTCGTGCGGCTGTAACATCATTATAAGCGTCACACATAAACTCAAGTATGTTGTTTTGGCAATTTTCGTACATGGGATTTGCCGTCCCGATCGAAATGATTGTGCTCATCGTTAAAACCAGGTATAAATATTATTTAGGATCAGTAGAATAAAATAGAAATTCATGCAGGTGGAAGTCAGAATATTCATTGCCATTGTATTTTCAAAATTGGCATTCAGGCTATTTTTCCTGACTTTGAAAAACCAGATCCCCAATTTGGCAACCACGGGCAACATGATCAATAAAAACAATAACAAGGCTATAGGCTGATTTTTAAAATTGAAATAATAAACTAAAAACATCGTCGCGATCGAAAATAACAGGGAGGAAAAGACAAAGGTGCCCGTATAGCCAAGTTTATAACTGATGCTGATTACACCATCCTTCCTATCGGAGTCATGCTGGTAAATTTGCGTAAGAGGGTAAATGCTGCCTATAAAAAAGCTCGCGATACTCATGCAAATGAGATTATTGAGTGTAAAAAAATCCCTGAAACTGAAAGTCGTAAAAGCGGAGAAAGCAGTAAGGTATATAAATGCACCCTGGAAAATAAATACTGTGAGAAACCCGGTGACAGCATATTTCTTTAACCGAATCTTCCGGTAGCTATAAGCCCTGGAGACCAGTACAAAGATTAGCACAAACATTGAAAAGTATACCGAAATAAAGAGACTGCAAATTATTCCAAGGATATCGAGAAATAATGTGGCATAAAATAATTTAATGGAAACTTTCGGTGGATATTTAAGCCCCCCGATGCTCGATTCGTCACGGTCCTGGAAACTGTTATATCCGTTACTTGACGGAAAAATTAATAGATGTAATAATATAAATGCAAGAATGGCTGATTGCCAGTTAATATTTTTGGCCTGGCTTAAGGCAAATAAAAATACGGGCATTAAAAAAAATGAAAACGGTAACCGAAGGTGCTTCACCGTGCTTTTATCGAACCAGGTTAGGATGTACATCTGACTATTTGTTTTATGATTAAAACAAACGATATTCGGTAATGTTTAATCCTGTCTGGTCAGCCTGTTCATTTCCCGAAAAAATCTGAACAAATTGGAGTTTGTGAACAAATCATTCAGATGTTGATAGAAAACAAAACGATGCACAACAAAAAATTGCTGCGCATCGTTTGATGTATTTGTCCAACTTTCAAAATAACATGGACTAATCGGATGTTGCACCTATCTGGTTGTAATTATCATTAATGAAAGGCAAGTCCAATTGTTGAAACACCGGTGGAAAGGTCAAGGAATAATCCAACCTTATTACTCAAGTGGTATTCTGCTCCAAAATGTAAATCAAGAAATAAAGGCCTTACTTTGTGATATCCGTCATAATAATCACGATCGTAATTATCCCATCTTGTATTAACTACTGAGAATCCCAATGATCCTGCAAGGTAAAAATCCCAGTCCGAACCGGCATTAAATGCATCATCCAGATAGTATGAACCTTTAACACCAAGTGGAATAACTGTTTCTTTGTAATTATGTGACTCATTACGGTATGAAACTAAGGTGACAAAAGGGGCTAAAGTGAAATTATTGGCCACATCAAATTCGTAATTGATACTGAATACCGGCAAAGAACGTCCGTCGTATCCGTAATATCCTGAATATCCCCCAACACCCACACCCA
>JBBRGI010000346.1:0-3237 GCA_038240855.1 Bacteroidales bacterium
CTGAAAAGGACATTGAATTCAAAAATGAAGCAGGGTTAACTGAGTCACCGGTCTATAAACGATTTGATGCAGGCGCTAATATTTTTGCCGGGTATGAAATGGCAAGCGGCCTGTTTGTACAGTTGGATACCCAATTCGGTATGCTGAACATTAATCCGGACAGAGGAACCGGTGATGATAAATCTACAAGCAAAAATACTGGTTTCGGACTTTCTTTGGGATACAGATTCTAATAAATAATTTTCTGAATAAAAGACCGCCTCAAAAAGGCGGTCTTTTATCTTTTTAAACAGATAAATATCCCAATCTTAAGTTTTGGTTATTTGATTGAATCATGTAACAAATTTTGAGAGTAATATAACATTATTTTCCCGTTTTCTTTGCACCTTTGCCCCCTATAATGTGAACATGAGAAGATTAAATAAAATCAAAAATACGGTCAGCAATCCAAAAGCACATCGAATCGATTGCCATATAATTACACGCAATGTATAATTACAAGACTCAGAAATATATTCTCTCCAAAGGAC
Source organism: Bacteroidales bacterium (assembly GCA_038240855.1). Classification (GTDB taxonomy): domain Bacteria; phylum Bacteroidota; class Bacteroidia; order Bacteroidales; family Prolixibacteraceae; genus JAAFHB01. The sequence goes on from JBBRGI010000346.1 coordinate 531, forward strand.
TCGATGATTTTTTTACAGGCATCCATAAAGCCAATCAATTTGTTGCTCTCTTTTTTAAGGAGTTATTCAGTCGTCCTTTTCACATACGTGAGGTTATTGATCAATGTTTTGAAGTAGGGTTAAAATCGCTTCCCCTTATTTCCCTTACCGGTTTCATTGTAGGTATCGTTTTTACCAAACAGTCGCGACCTTCACTCGAAGATTTTGGGGCTACATCATGGCTTCCTTCCTTAATCGGCATCGCGATCATAAAAGCACTTGGTCCGTTGGTAACTGCACTCATTTGTGCAGGAAAGGTAGGTTCATCGATCGGTGCGGAACTTGGCTCAATGAAAGTGACCGAGCAAATAGAGGCCATGGAAGTTTCGGCCATTAATCCGTTTAAATTTTTAGTGGTAACACGTGTGGTGGCTACAACCATTACTATTCCTGTCCTGGCCTTGTACTGTAGTTTTGTCGCATTGTATGGATCGTATCTGAATGTTCATGCCGAAGAAACCAGCAGCCTGATCAGTTTTTATCAGAATGCATTTAAAACCATCAACTTTCTCGATATATTTACCGCTGTAGTCAAAACTATAATTTATGGGTTCACAATTGGTATTGTGGGCAGCTACAAGGGATTCAATGCCACCCAGGGAACCCGTGGTGTTGGTAAAGCAGCAAATCAGGCAGTCGTTCTGGCAATGTTTCTGATTTTTATTGAGGAGGTTATCATCGTCCAGGTGTCAAACTGGTTCAGGTATTTTTGAAAGTTATGGAAAAAACAAAACGACATACTATTAATTATAACGAATCGGTGATCTCAATCACAGGATTGTACAAGTCATTTGGTGACCTAGAGGTTCTAAAGGGGATAGACTTTACTCTTTTTAAGGGTGAAAATGTGGCAGTGCTGGGAAAATCGGGTACCGGAAAATCGGTTTTGATCAAAATTATGGTGGGCTTACTTAAGCCCGACAAAGGTGAGGTTATTGTGCTTGGAGATCATGTTAATGACTTATCCCGTAAAGATTTGGATCTGTTAAGACTTCGTATCGGCTTTTCGTTCCAAAACAGCGCCTTGTACGATAGCATGAATGTCTATCAGAATCTCGCCTTCCCATTGACCATGAATTTCAAAAATTTGAGTAAAAGCGAAGTAAAAGTTGCTGTCGAAGAGGTGCTCGAGGCAGTAGGATTACTGGATAAAATAAAACAAATGCCTTCCGAACTATCCGGAGGGCAACGTAAAAGAATTGGCATAGCACGAACCCTGATTCTCAAACCCGAAATAATGTTATACGATGAACCCACCTCGGGTCTCGATCCTTTAACCAGTGCCGAAATTATCGAATTGATCAATGATGTGCAGGAGCAATACAACACCAGCTCTGTTATTATAACACACGATCTTACCTGTGCCAAAAATACTGGTAACCGTATCGCGATGATGCTGGACGGTCAATTTTTACGCATCGGAAAATTTGATGAAGTGTTTGATACTGACGATGAGCAGGTAAAAGGATTTTTTAATTACAATTTTATACAATAAGTCATGAATGAAACTCCTAATAAACGTGCAGTTATTGTAGGCATCTTTATTTTTATTGGAATAGCCTTTCTTTTGGCAGGTATTCTTATCGTTGGAAACCTGCGTGAGACTTTCAACAAGAAAATGCAGGTGGTTACCCGTTTTGATGATGTAAGCGGTTTACAGCCGGGCAACAATATCTGGTTCTCCGGAGTAAAAATAGGCACGGTGAGCAATCTTAATTTCTTCGGGAAATCACAGGTTGAGGTAACAATGAATATCTCAAAAAATTCACAGAAATATATTCGCAAGGATGCCAAAGTCAAAATTGGAAGTGACGGGCTTATCGGAAATAAGATCCTTATCATTTACGGAGGAACTGATGCCTTCCCTGAAGTACAGCAAGGTGATACCTTAGGAGTTGAAAAATCTTTCTCATCGGAGGATATGATCAATACTATCCAGGAAAATAATAAAAACCTCCTGGTGATCACCAATGATTTTAAAGGTATCAGCAAAAAACTGGCAGCCGGCGAAGGAACTATCGGTAAATTACTGAATGATAGTTCTGTATATACAAATATTGAAGCCGCAACTGCCTCTTTACAGAGCGCCTCCGCCAGAGCAGGACAACTGGTCAATTCGTTGGCGGTTTTCAGCTCAAACCTTAATAAAAAAGGTACACTTGCCAACGAACTTACCACCGACACTGTCGTATTTAAGTCCGTTACAGCTTCAGTGAAGCAATTGCAACAAATTGCAGATACGGCCTCGGCATTTATCACCAATTTCAAACAAGCAGGTACAAATCCGAATACCACAATCGGGGTATTGCTCCACGACGAAGGAGCGGGTGCCAATTTAAAATCTATGTTACAAAATCTTGAAAGCAGTTCAGTTAAACTGGATGAGAGCCTCGAGGCAGCGCAACACAATTTTTTGCTCAGAGGATTTTTCAAAAAGAAGGCAAAGGAAGCTAAAAAGGATTCAATTGAATCCTTGAAATAAGCCCTGGTGTTTTATTCAAAACCTTAAGAATTTTGGCGCAAAGTAGTTGTAGGGAATCACGTAAACATTATCGGGTTCCATTTTCTCCATATCTTCAATATCCTGCACTTTCATGGCGGTTACCTTTGACAAAAGGGATGTCAGCATGCTTTTGTGGTCAGGACTTAGGTGCTGCACATAGATAAA
>JBBRGI010000347.1:0-3218 GCA_038240855.1 Bacteroidales bacterium
CGAACAGGGTCATGAGGTGATTAAAATCCCGATGTACCTTCCCATTTTTGCAGATGAGCATGATATTAAGGAGATACCTGTTTTTTACGGCGCAATAAGCATCTATCTTAAACAACTATACCCGATTTTCCGGAAAGCTCCCCGATGGGTTGATAATTTACTCAATTCAAAATTGCTGATGAAATTCGCCGCTTCGATGGCCGGATCAACCAATGCAAAAGGACTTGAGGAGATGACCGTTTCGATGTTGATGGGAGAGGATGGTAAACAAAAGGAAGAACTGGAACTCCTGGTTGACTGGATGGCCGAACATTGTAAGCCTGATATTGTGCATATTTCAAATGCATTATTGCTTGGATTAGCACACCGGATTAAAGAAAGTCTGAATGTCCCTGTCGTGTGCTCGTTGCAGGATGAAGATGTATGGGTAGACGCCATGAAACCGGTTTACCGTGACCGGGTATGGAAACTTATGAGCGAAAAGGCAAAAGATGTGGATCATTTTATCGCGGTTAGCCATTATTTCTCCGAAGTGATGCAAACCCGGATAAACTTGTCTGCGGATAAAGTACAAAGTTTGTACCTCGGTGTCGATCCTGCTGATTATGAATATATTCCGACCCACCATAAGGGACGAAATGTCGGTTATATCTCGCGTATGTGCCACGAAAACGGGTTTGATATCGTTGTTGATGCATTCATCCGGTTGAAAAAAAGAGCTGGTTTCGATGATGTAAAACTCATCATGACAGGTGGTTCAACCGGATCGGACACCAGCTATATAAAAGAAATCAGGAAGAAGCTTTCAACGGAAAAGCTCAATGACCAGATTGAATTTATCGAAGATTTTGAGGAAAGCGGCCGGAAAGAATTTTTTAAGAAGGTTTCAGCAGTGACAGTACCTGTGCGCAATGGAGAAGCTTTTGGCATGTACCTGCTCGAATCGATGGCATCGGGAATTCCTGTAGTACAGCCAGCCCTCGGTGCATTTCCTGAAATTGTCAACCTATCCTGCGGAGGCATTATTTACCAGCCTAACACCCCGGAAGCACTTTGCGATGCACTGGCAGGATTGTTATCTAATCGTGAAAAGCTGGATATCTTAAGTCTTAATGCCCGAAAGGGAGTAGAAATCAGTTTCAATATCCACGATCATGCAAAAGAGATGATCGGGGTTTACGCAAAATTGTTGGCTTAAAAAGTTTACCGCAAAGTTCACAAAGTAGTACGCTGAGAATCGCAAAGAACACCGTTTAGGATTTATAAATTAATGTTTTATAATATGCTGATTGAAAATGAAATATCAAACAAAATAATAGGATTGGCAATTGAAGTCCACCGGTCGCTTGGTCCAGGTTTATTGGAATGTGCTTACAAGGAATGTCTGTATTATAAACTTCACTAAAATGGTCTTTTGGTTGAGAAGGAGAAGCCAATGCCCTTGATTTTTGAAGAAGTCAAACTCGACTGCGGCTATAGAATTGATATTCTAGTGGAGAGAAAAGTTGTTATTGAAATAAAAAGTGTTGAGTCATTAAATGATATACATTTAGCACAAACTCTGACCTACATGCGATTAGGAAACTACAAGCTTGGACTATTGATAAATTTCAATGTTGCATTATTAAAAAACGGCATAAAAAGAATTGTCAATAATTTGTAAAATAATTATAAGGACAATATATTTATTGCTTTGTGAGCTTTGCGGTTCATCTTAGCGGGCTTTGCGGTTATATTAAAAATTCGGACTTAAACTTTTAATTCATATTTGTAATGATTCTTCAGTTAAAAAATATTTCAAAAGGTTTTGGCGATCCGCTGAAAAGCAATTTCAGAAAAGTATTATATGGACTTAACCTGGATGTTGCTTCCAATCAGAAAATTGCCATTGCGGGACCCAGCGGATCGGGGAAAACAACCTTGCTCAATTTAATCGGGACACTCGACCAGCCGGATGAAGGTGAGATATTTTTCAAAGGAAAAAAAATTACGGGCTATTCACAGGTAGAACTGGCTCATTTCCGTAACCGTGAACTCGGATTTGTGTTCCAGATGCACCACCTGCTTCCGCAATGCACATTATGGGAAAATGTTCTTTTACCTGTGTTGCCAGTTAAGAAGCTAGTGGGAAAGGCTGAAAAAGATTGGGCTGAATACCTGCTCCGAAAGGTAGGTATATGGGAACGACGCGATCAGAAACCATCTGAACTTTCGGGGGGCGAGTGTCAGCGGACTGCCGTTGTAAGGGCATTGATCAATAAACCGCAGCTCATTCTTGCCGATGAACCTACTGGTGCTCTTGATGAGCAGAATGCCGGTCACCTTGCTGAGTTATTAAATCACCTGAGTGGCGAAGAGGGAGTTTCGCTGATTGTAGTTACCCATTCGACTGAGCTCGCTTTACAAATGGATCAGGTGTATCATCTTAAAAACGGAAAGTTATAATGACACGTTTTACCCTGGTTTTCAACAGTTTTATTCATTACATCAAAGCTAACCTTCTCATAGTTACCGGAGTGGCCATCAGTACCGCGGTACTGACCGGAGCGTTGATTATCGGTGACTCTGTCACATTCAGTCTCGAACAATCTGCTTTTTACAGGCTGGGGCGCACCACGCATGTTGTATCGACAGTCGATCGCTATTTTCGTACTGAACTGTCCGGGGACCTGGCTAAAAAAGGTGGATTTGACGTGGCGCCTGCCTTAATTCTCGAAGGTATGGCCGTGGCTGAAGGAGGAGAGGAGCGAATCAATAAAGTGCAGATTACGGGTATTGATGATCAATTTGAAAAAATTGCACAATCTCCACTGTTTCTTAAGTTGTCCGGAAATGAGGTTGTCGTCAGCACAAATCTCGCGGAAAAACTTCAACTAAAAAAGGGGGATTCCTTTCAGGCAAGGATTAAAAAAGCAAGTCTGATCCCCTTGAATGCCCCTTTTGTATCGGATGAGGAGACAAGTGTTTCGTTTAGTGCAGTCGTCAGGGAGATTGCCGACCAGCATACTATGGGATTTTTTAATCTTAAGAATTCACAGACTGCCCCTTATAATCTGTTTCTTTCGATTTCGAAGCTTAATGATCTGATGGAGTTTGATGCGAAAGCAAATCACCTGCTGATTACGACTACTACAGCTAACGTTCAACAAATAAGTGATTTACTCGGACAATGTTTTACCCCGGAAGATGCAGGACTTAAAATAAAAGAGATCGCCGTT
>JBBRGI010000348.1:0-3200 GCA_038240855.1 Bacteroidales bacterium
AATAAAAGTCGACTCAAGAAAAAATGCCATGATCCCTTCGATGGCAAGGGGGGCGCCAAAAATATCACCTACAAACCATGAGTAGTATGACCAGTTCGTTCCGAATTCAAATTCCAGGATTATACCGGTGGCGACACCAATGGCAAAGTTAATTCCAAAGACTTTCATCCAGAATTGGGTAATTTTTTTCCATTCAGGGTTCCCGGTCCTGTAATAAATGGTCTCCATAAAGGCAAGGATAAAAGTGATTCCAAGCGTAAGGGGAACAAACAGCCAATGGTACATGGCTGTTAGGGCAAACTGGGCTCTGGACCAGTCAACAAGAGAAGGATCAACAATTTCGTTCATAGGAGAATTATTTTGTTTTAGTGAGATTTTCGATCACATGTTCGCCACGTTCTTTATCTGTACTAAAGTTTTTTTTCAGGTAATTTGGGAAAAAGAAAAGCTTAAGTACAAAAAAGAGGATGAACAGTTTGATCAGGATGATGGCCCACAGTGTACGACCTAAAGTCATACTTCGGAATCCATCAATATAAAAACGTATTATCTTTTTCATTGACAGCGTATTGATACTTAATAATCAGGCAATTCCGGTTCGCCGGATCCGATTGCAGAAATCCTAAGCACTAAGTGTTTTGATGATCTTGATTTAAGATTGGATTGATTCATAAATCTACAGTTCTGTAATTTAAAAAATTTAGTGCATATTTCTTCTCATAATAATGCTTTAAACAAATTGTAAGCCAGCGTTCTCCTAATTATATGCAGATAAAAGTCAGTAAAATTAAACCCTTTTCGGAGAATAGGCTTCCTTTTTAAGATGAACATTTTGAATTGCGATTTGTTCAATAACATGTTTTAATTATTCGCTGTAACAGACTTTTATAAAGATAAAAAATTTTGGTGGGAAATTTAAAATTTAATAGTATTTTTAGGGTAATCGTTCAAGCCGTAATCGATTATCAAAAATTGTCACTGATTCCTTTGTTGCATTTTGAAGTGAATCAGTTAGATACTAAGTTTAATTAACTAATATTTTACACTATGAGATATCTGATGATCATTTGCTTGTTTTTAACCTTCGCATGTAATAACCCCAGTACAAAAAAAAGTACGGCTGAGCTAAAATCGACTGCCGAAGCTAATGTGACAACCGTTGCCGCAGAATTAACCATCCATGGAATGACCTGTACAGGATGTGAACAGACCATTCAGTCGGGTATAAAGAGCGTTAATGGAGTTAAGCAGGTTAAGGCTGATTTTAAAAATGGAAAGGCTTATGTGGAATTTCTCCCTGGAATTGCTGACACTTCAATGTTCCGTGAGAAAGTTACAGCCTCAGGATATCATGTTACAGCGATAAAACTAATTCCATTGGATAGTCTTGGTTCAAAACTTTAAACAGTCGGAATGAAACCATTATTACTGGCTTAATCCTATTACTATGAGTGACGGCAACGAAAATACAAATATTAACACTTCCGGCGGACCCGTGGATAACAAAACTTCACGTCGGGCTTTCTTTAAAAAATTTGGCGTAATTGGCAGTGCGGCTGTAGCCGGTGCGGCTGCAATTTATTCAGGGTATAAATATGAGATATCGAAACCTAATCATGATATGGTTAAGGTACTTACGGCCGACAACAAGCTTGTTGAGGTTCCGCGTGACCAGATCAAAAATGTTATGCTCGATCAGATGAAGTTGCAAAAACGGGGACGCGAAGGATTGGCGGGTCACCGGTGGGTTTGGGTGATCGATCTTGCCAAATGCGCCAATGCACGAAAATGCGTTACGGCATGCCAGTCTGCGCATCATCTTCGTCCTTACGAATATCATATCAATACGTTGATCATGCAGGAAACATCGCAAACTTCACCTTATTACATGCCTAAGCCATGTCAGCATTGCGATAATCCCCCCTGTGTTTCGGTTTGTCCCGTGAATGCAACATTTAAAAGATCTGATGGGCCGGTCTTAATTGACAATGTGCGTTGCATCGGATGTCGGTTTTGTATTGCTGCATGTCCGTATTCTGCCCGGATATTTCACTGGGAGGAGCCGTTGATGTCGGAGAGTGATATGGGAAAACCTTATGATGTGGAACTTAATATTCCACAGAGAAAGGGGACGATCACCAAATGTCTTATGAGCTCAGACCGGCTTCGTCTAGGACAACTGCCTTATTGTGTTTCAGCTTGCCCCAACAGTGTTTACTACTTTGGCGACGAAAACCAGGATGCCGTAACAAACGGGACTACAAAAGAAACTGTCCGGTTAAGTGAATTGCTTCGTGTGAATGGCGGATATCGTTTATTGCCTGCCCTGGGAACAAAACCACGTGTCTATTATCTGCCTCCCAAAAACAGGCTGTTTGAATTTAAGGATTCAAGAGATAAGGAGACGGGGAGGGTTGATCCCATTTATCCGGAAAATGCTACCTGAATTATTGCCTGAACTGGTAATAATTCATATTCCCTAAAAAATTGCAAAGCATAGAATAACGCATTGTTGAATATCTGGATAACAACAAAAAACGATGGCAAAAGAAGTTAACACCGGTTTTTTAAACGATAACAGACTCGATTCGATCGCAACTGATATTTTAAGGCCTGTAGGAATCTCAAAGGGTTTTCTTGCCTGGATGGGTTTTTTAATCCTTGCACTCCTTGCATGTTTTTATGCCTATTATATCCAGTTCCAGAAAGGTTTAATTGTTACCGGCCTGCGTGATTATGTAAGCTGGGGGATGTATATTGCCAATTTTGTATTCTTTGTAGCCACAAGTCTGATAGGGATGCTGATCAGTTCGGTTCTCGGATTAATAGGATATACGTGGGTCAAGCCCATTGCCAGGATAGCCGAGATTATTGCCGTAGCATTTGCTGCTATTGCAGGCCTCGTGATTGTATCAGATATGGGACGTCCCGAGAGATTACCTTATGTATTTATGTATGGTCGAATCCAGTCACCCATCCTTTGGGATGTAACTGTAGTGATAACTTATTTGGTTATTAGTACGTTGCTTTATTTTCTTCCGCTTATTCCCGATCTGGCCATCAGTAAGGGGCGCATCGGACATACACCCAAATGGCTTCAGTCGACTTTTGAATTCCTTTCCTTCAACTGGCGCCACACACCCAAACAATATCAGATACTTCTTAAACTGATCAGGATACTATTAATACTTGTCATTCCG
>JBBRGI010000349.1:0-3172 GCA_038240855.1 Bacteroidales bacterium
TCATAGCTGGTTGTTGATTTTCCATTTTAGCTGCCAGTAATTTGGCAACACGGTGTACTGCACCGTTTTCCGGTCCGAAAAAAATACCTGTCTTACTCATAGCTGACTATTTATTGGTTATGTATTGAAACTTCACCCCTGATATATTCTCCCAGTATTGCAAGACTGGAGACATTTTTCAAAACCATGTGTATGGCTTTTTCGTAATTTTCGATCGAATCCCATTCGATGTCGACATGAAAAGAGTATTCGTTGGGTTTCCCGATAATGGGCAGCGACTGAATTTTAGTAAGGTTAATTTCATGTTCGGCAAAGGTATTGAGCACTTTAGCCAATGCACCATGAAAATGGCCTACTTCAAAACAGATGGAGGCTTTGTTGGAATTTTCGGATGTGTTAGAATGCTTGGCCAGGATCAGAAATCGGGTGTAATTTTTTTTATTCGATTCTACCCCCCTTTCGAGGATCTCGAGTCCATAAAGCTCCGCCGATCGCAGATTACTGATGGCGCCTGCATAGGTTATTTTCTCTTTGGCAATCAGTTTGGCTACAGCCGCATTATCCCCAAGCTCTTTGGTTTCGACATTGGGAAAATACTTTTCAAGGTATTCGGCACACTGAAGGAAAGAGACCGGGTGCGAATAAATCTCCCGGATATCTTTCTTATGCACACCGGGCAGTGCCATCAGGTTCATCTGAATATGGATGTAGATTTCGCCGATGATCCTCAAATGGTAATCACGGATCAGCGAGTAATTCTGGAGAATACTTCCGGCAATTGAATTTTCGATCGCCATCACTGCAAAGTCAACCTTGTCTGCATCAATGAGTTCGCAAACACTCCGAAACGACTTGCACTCAACTATGTCTATCTCGTCAGTGAAATACTGACGGGCCGCATCTTCATGAAACGAACCTTTTATACCTTGGATTGATACTTTTTTCACTTATTAACTTGTTTAAACTGACCTGATTTATTTTCGACGCAAGGTAAAAAAAATCCCGGAAAAACCGGGTATTTGTTTTTTAAAGCGATAGGCTGGTTTTATACAGTGATAGCCTGGCTTATCCATGTCTGGAACAAGCCAGACTATCACTAATTTCAATTACCACTTAACAGGACGGGAATTGTTTTCTGACAACCTTTGGTCAGTCAGATTTATTAAGATATGAAACAGACCATCATATTTTGTATAACTCACTTGCTTTCACAAGCTCCATTTTGTGTTCCTGCAATACGTTGATGCACTGTTCCATCTGATCAGGTTTCAGCACCACATTGGCTGAATCTCCCATCGAATAGGCATAAAGGTATTCAATCGAAATTTTGTTATCGGATAAAATCTGCAGCGCTTTAGCCAGGGCACCCGGTTCGTTTGGACAATTAAGGCAAACAACATCGGTCAGGTTCACTGAAAACTGTTTCTCACGCAATACCTTACAGGCCTGCTCAGGATCAGAAACGATGAGCCGCAAAATTCCAAATTCGGAAGTATCGGCTACCGAGAAAGCAGACATATTGATTCCGGCGTTTCCAAGTATTTGCGAAACTTCGTTCAAACGTCCCGATTTATTTTCGAGAAATATTGACAACTGCTTAATCAACATATATTTAAATTATTAGTTAGAATAAAATTCGTGAATACCACAGAATTAAACCTGGTTTACTTTCCGGAATTGAACTCAAAGATAATGCTTTACTATCCAAAAAAAGAAGACATTTCTCATTATTTCCGTTCGTAATATCCGGATAGAAATCAATGTAACCCTATATTTTCCGGTTGTCGATTACTCTTACAGCTTTACCGGCAGTCCGTTCAATTGTTTTGGGTTCAACCAGTTTTACATTCACCGAAATGCCCAGTACACTCTCAAGGTTACGCCCGATCTTTATGCGCAGTTCCTGAAGTTTTTTGATCTCATCTGAGAAAAACTGCTCCTGGACTTCGACCATCACCGACATCCTATCGAGGGTTCCCTCGCGATCGACCTGAATCAGGTAATGCGGTTCAACTTCACTCATATTCAGCAGGACGGTTTCAACCTGCGATGGGAAAACATTCACACCCCTGATTATCAGCATATCATCGCTTCTTCCCTTGCATTTTTCCATTCGCACCAAGGTCCGCCCGCAGGCACACTTATCGTAAATAAGCCGGGTAAGATCACGCGTACGGTATCTGATCAGCGGAATCCCCTCCTTTGTAATTGTTGTGAAAACAAGCTCACCGACTTCACCCGGGGCCATAGGTTGTAATGTTTCGGGATCGATGATCTCTGGCAGAAAATGATCCTCATTGATGTGCATACCACATTGATGTTCACACTCGCATGAAACACCAGGTCCGACAATTTCGCTTAGACCGTAAATATCAATCGCTTTGATACCCAGCTTGGTTTCGATCTCCTTGCGCATTGCTTCAGACCACGGTTCTGCCCCGAATATCCCGACTCTTAACTTCAGGTTTTTGACATCAACCTTCATTTCCTTAATCACTTCGGCGATGTTGAGCGCGTATGAAGGCGTGCAGCAAAGAACCGAACTGCCAAAATCCTCCATTAACTGAACTTGTTTATGCGTATTTCCTCCGGATATGGGAATAACGGAAGCACCCAGATTTTCCGACCCGTAATGTAAGCCCAACCCTCCGGTGAACAGGCCGTATCCATATGCAATTTGTACAATATCATTACGATGGACTCCAGCCATGCACAATGAACGACTAACGACCTCTGCCCACATCTGGATATCCTTTCGGGTATAACCAACCACTGTTGGTTTACCTGTGGTTCCCGATGAGGCATGTAACCTTACGATCTCAGACATAGGCACCGTAAACAGTCCGAACGGGTAATTATCACGCAGATCGTATTTTATCGTGAACGGAAGTTTCGTCAGATCGTCGATGCTCTGAATGTCACTGGCAGTAAGCCCCACCTCCTGCATTTTCTTGCGGTAGTAAGGGACATTGTGATAAATGCGTCGCACCGTATCACTCAACCTTTCGGATTGGATCACCCGCATCTCCTCACGGCTTGCACATTCTATTTTTTCGTTCCAGATCATATGTTGAAAAATAAATATTAACCTTTTTTAGACATTAAAACACCTATTGAGAGGATCACACCCAGCGCGATACCCAATAACGCAGCAAAGAGCACCCGGAACTCC
>JBBRGI010000350.1:0-3160 GCA_038240855.1 Bacteroidales bacterium
ATCCTGTTCCCCGGATCGCGGTCCGGAGTAAAAATAATGCCGGGATATTTTCGGGTGGAAGGTTGAATATCTTCAATATTCAATTTCTCAATCATCTTTTTACGACTGGTAGTCTGTTTCGATTTAGCCACATTTGCACTAAAACGGGCAATAAATTCCAGCAATTCTTTCTTTTTTTCTTCCGCCTTTTTATTCTGCGACTGTTGTTGCCTTAATGCAAGCTGGCTGGAATGGTACCAGAAACTGTAGTTTCCGGCAAATAACTGTACCTTACCAAAATCGATGTCAACAGTGTGGGTACTCACTGCATCCAGAAAGTGACGGTCGTGCGATACCACCAAAACAGTATTTTCATAATTGCCAAGATAATTTTCGAGCCACATAACAGTTTCAAGATCAAGATCATTGGTCGGTTCATCGAGCAATAAATTATCCGGCTTTCCGAACAGGGCCTGGGCGAGTAAAACACGGACTTTCTCTTTTCCACCCAGCTCTTTCACTAATTTGTAATGATACATCTCCTTTATGCCCAGTCCACTCAATAACATTGCAGCATCACTTTCGGCATTCCACCCGTCCATTTCAGCAAACCGTTCTTCAAGTTCCGCCGCACGCATACCATCAGCGTCAGAAAAATCCGCTTTAGCATACAAGGTATCCTTCTCCTGCATGATCTTCCACAATTCATTATGCCCCATTAAAACGGTATTTAAAACCGTAAATTCCTCATAATCATAGTGATTTTGTTTCAAAACGGATAACCTTTCTCCAGGTCCCAGGGTAACTGAACCTTTTGTTGGGGAAAGATCACCTGAAATAAGACGGAGCATTGTTGATTTACCTGCACCGTTAGCCCCGATAACACCGTAGCAGTTACCTGCTGTAAATTTTAAATTAACATCCTGAAATAAAGGCTTTTTGCCAAACTGTATTGCTAAATTGGAAACTGTAATCATTAACTTCTTGAATTTTCTTTAATATAAAAATCTGCTATAGGTGGACAAAGTTAGACAATTCTAAAGGATAAAAACTGATCTGACAATACCTATTTAAAAAAATTGTATTTTTGAGGAATAGATTGACTCCTGCGAAACGACCATGCCTCCGGGAATTATTTTAGGTGGCGGCACAAAAATTATGAATACGTCGGCTGACGGATAAAGGATGTATTTTTCTGTATTGGAGTTCCATCTGAATGCTCAAAGCATCATTTAATTAACAACATTATTTTCGGATGAAATTTATCGAACTCGCCAATCAAAGGTATTCTGTCCGTAATTTCGAACCTCAACCGGTCGAAAAAGAGAAGTTGCAGTATGTTCTTGAAGCTGCAAGAATTGCTCCATCCGCTGCAAATTTCCAGCCGTGGCATTTCCTTGTTATAACGGATCCCGAACTTCTTAAATCAGTTCAAACTACCTATCACAGGTCCTGGTTTTTAACCGCACCTTTAGTTATTGTTGCATTGGGAGATCATGATAAAGGATGGCATCGTGCATCGGACGGCAAGGATTTTACGGAAATTGATGTTGCAATTGCAGTTGATCATCTCACCCTCGCGGCAGCAGAACAAGGGCTTGGAACCTGCTGGGTTTGTAATTTTGATGCCAAAAGATGCTCAGAGATTATTAATGCCCCTGATAATCTGGAAATAATTGCGCTGATTCCGATTGGCTATCCGGTTAACGAAACCAGATCAGCAAAAAAACGTAAATCAATCGATCAAATTGTACATTGGAATACATTTTAAAATCACTAATAAACTGTTAACCGGAAATTAAAAAACGATCGGCATCTTTGGCTACCGGAAATTTCTCCCTGAAATCATTCAGCATATTTTTCGAGATTTCGAAAGTAAGCATTCCATTGTCTGTTGAGTGACTTTCGGTGAGCACCTCACCACGCGGGTTGATTAAATGACTCCCACCCACATATGAAATTCCCTCCCCATCTGTGCCTATCCTGTTCACCCCGGCAACATAGACCTGATTTTCGATTGCCCTCGCTTTCAGTAATGTTTCCCACACCTCCTGGCGATGTGAAGGCCAGTTAGCTGGAAAAATCATTAAATCTGTGTCATTCAAATTTCTGCACCACACTGGAAAACGAAGGTCATAACAGATATAAAGGGCTATATTCCAACCTGAATAGTGAACAATCGTGCGTTGATCACCGGCTGTAAATGATTCCGATTCACCCCCGATTGAAAAAAGGTGACGTTTGTTATAAAAAGAAATGTCCCCGCGGGGAGTAACAAATACAAAACGATTGTAATTCAATCCGTACTCTTTAATCAGCAAACTACCTCCAATGGCCAATCCACTATCTTTCGATAGTCCTGACAACCAATTTACAGTTGGTCCGTTCATCTGCTCTGCAAGTTCGTTTGAACGCATCGAAAACCCAGTGGTAAAGGTTTCAGGAAGTATCACAAGATCACTTTTCCCTTTGAGCTGCCTGATCTGGTCATCGAGATACCGGCGGTTTTTCTCCGGGTCTTCCCAGGCAAGATCAACCTGAGCGAGTGTAATATGCAGATTATCTTTCGTGACCATATCTATTGATTAATCAAGCCCATCGCCAAGAATGAATCGTTCAGGATGTTTCCCCTTAATTCCCCTGGCTTTGTACCACTGTTTAATACGAAGCATATCGGCATTCACATCATCGGTAATCTCAACCCGGTCTGCAAAACCGACTTCCTTCTTTCCCCAGTCAAACAAACCATAATAGACCGGAATATTTGCACTTCTTGCAATAGTATGAAACCCGGCTTTCCATTTAGTTGTTGGTTTGCGGGTACCCTCAGGAGCCATAGCCAGATGTAATGTTTCGCGCTTGTTGAATTCAGCAATAATCTGCTTTACCAAACTTGCACCTTTGGAATTTTCCACAGGAATAGCCCCCATATAATTGAGCAAATAAGAGGCTGGCCAAAAGAAAAATTTCTTCTTCACCAGAATATTGGGCTTACCTCCGACTGATGTATAATAGACCCATGAAACAACAAAGTCCCATAAGGAGGTGTGCGGGACACCCAGAACAATACATTTGGGCACGGGAACTTTACCTCCCACAACCTTCCAGCCCATCATCCACAACAAAAATTTCGTGATATATCTCATTACTTGTTCAAAAATGATAAAATTAATACTTCAAT
>JBBRGI010000351.1:0-3060 GCA_038240855.1 Bacteroidales bacterium
AAACTTGCCACAAACAAACCTTTTGGGGTAAATCTTCCGCTGCTTTATCCTGAAATAGAACAACTCATCGATATTATCATCAGGGAGGAAATCAAAATAGTATTCACCTCTGCAGGGTCACCAAAGAAATGGACTTCACTATTTCATGATCATGGAATTCTGGTTACCCATGTTGTTTCATCCGCTCATTTTGCAGCAAAAAGTGAAGAAGCGGGTGTTGATGCCATTGTGGCAGAAGGGTTCGAAGCCGGGGGCCATAACGGGCGTGATGAAACAACTACGCTGGCCTTGATTCCATCGGTCAGAAAGGCAACCTCCCTCCCATTGATCGGAGCCGGAGGAATAGCAACAGGAAGGGCGATGCTTGCCACGATGGTTTTAGGAGCAGAAGGAGTACAGGTCGGTTCAAGGTTTGCCGTTTCGAACGAATCATCAGCACACGGGAATTTCAAAAACTGCGTCGTTAATTCCCGCGAAGGTGATACCCTCCTGTCAATAAAAAGCTTAACCCCGGTTCGATTACTTAAAAATAAATTTTTCGCACAGATACATGAGGCTGAACTAAACTGTGTGACAAAGGAAGAACTTCAAAAAATTCTGGGTAAGGGCCGTGCAAAAAAGGGAATCTTCGAAGGTGACCTTGATGAGGGAGAACTGGAAATTGGCCAGGTAGCCTCACTTATCAACAACATTCTTCCTGTTTCGGAAATTATGCAAAATTTCCTTAACCAATACAATGAGGCACTTGCAGAATTACAAAATCAATCCAAATACCAATTCGACATCGAATGATTCAATTTGAAAAAATTACACTGGCAAACGGGTTGCGTGTCATTGTTCACACCGACAATTCCACACCATTTGTGGCAGTAAATGTTTGTTACAATGTCGGGGCAAAACACGAAGACCCCAACAGAACAGGATTTGCCCATCTTTTCGAACATCTGACCTTTGGTGGTTCACAGCATGTTCCTGATTTTGATACACCCATTCAAAATGCCGGAGGTACAAACAATGCTTTCACCACCAATGATATTACTAACTATTACATTACCATTCCTGCAAATAATATCGAAACTGCATTATGGCTTGAATCGGACCGAATGCTTGGACCCAAATTCACCAAAAAAGGTCTTGAAGTGCAACGAAATGTGGTGATCGAGGAGTTCAGGCAACGCAATCTGAATAAGCCATACGGCGACATCTGGCACCTGGTGCGTGATCTTTCCTATAAAGTCCACCCGTACCGCTGGCCTACCATAGGGTTGATTCCTGAACATATCGAACAGGCTACGATGGAAGAGGTGAAGGATTTTTTCTTTCATCACTATGGACCGAATAATGCTATTCTCGTAATAACGGGAAATATTGCAGCCGATACTGCTTTCGGTTTAGCCGAAAAATGGTTTAGCGATATCCCGGCAAGGGAGATCATAAAGAATGGAATTATTTGTGAACCATTACAAACTTCCGATCGCGAACTGACCGTAAAGCGTGATGTGCCAATCGATACATTTTATATCACATGGCATATGGGCTCAAGGTCAGATAAGGATTTTTATGCCACCGATCTTCTCTCAGATATTTTATCGGGAGGAAATTCTTCGCGGGTTGATGAAAGGCTGATCAAGGGACAAAAACTCTTTTCGGAGGCTGATGTCTTTTTAAGCGGGGAAAATGAACCCGGTTTGTTTGTCGCCACCGGGAAAATAAATGAAGGGGTGGATTTTGAATATGCCCGCAAAGCGATGATCGACGAGGTAAGGAAAACGGCTGATACATTGATCACATCACAGGAACTTGAAAAAGTTAAAAACAAAGTGGAGGCGGAACAGGTTTTCAACGAAATCGGCTACCTTGAAAAGGCGATGCAGCTGGCCTCTTATGAAATTCTCGGCGATGCAGCACTTATTAACGAGCAGGCTGATCATTATCACAATGTAACTTCAGAAGATATCCGTAGGGTTGCGTCCGAAATTATGCGGCCTGGAAACTGTAATATCCTGAACTATTTATCATTAAAAAAGAACTCATGACCTTGAAAAGAAATATTCCACCCAAAGTATGGGGTGTGGAACGTGTGGAATATATTGAACCTGGCCGGCATATTCTGGATAATGGTGTCGAATTATTTACCCTGACAAGCGGTGATCAGGAAGTAGTTAAACTGGATTTCTCGTTCAGGGCCGGCAGCTGGTATGGCATCTCACGATTAGACAGCACCATGGCAGCCTCAATGCTTCAGGAGGGAACTGCCAGGCACAAGGCAACCGATATAGCCAACACATTTGATTTCTACGGCGCGCAATTCTCGTCCGTCACATCATTCGACAACAACTACGTAAGTCTTCTTTCATTAAAGAAATATCTCCCCCACCTGCTCCCGTTGGTTTCCGAAATCCTTCGCGAAGCTTCATTCCCCGGGGAGGAGTTTGAAATATTAAGACAGAAAAAAAAGCAACGGTTAATTGTTGACGCCGGAAGGGTAGGTTTTCTCGCACAAAGGAGTTTTTTACGTAATCTGTTTGGTGATGGTCATCCGTATGCCCCGGTTTCCTCGCCCACTTCGTACGATAACATTACCCTGGAAGGGGCAAAATCACATTACAGTAAGTATTATCGTACCGACCGGATGACAATCACTGCTTCAGGATTTGTTGATTATGAAGTAATTCAACTCATAAAGGATAATTTCAGCTCAACATGGGGAGGTTGGGACCTGATTCCGGAAACGGCTGATCATCAGTTACCCGTCGCTGAAAAAACACTTTTTGTCGAAAGGGAGGGCGCCAGCCAAAACGCATTAGCAATCGGGAAACTTTTTCCCACCCAGAATCACCCCGATATTCCCGGTCTAAAACTTCTTTGTACGATTCTGGGTGGATATTTCGGATCGCGGCTGATGGCAAATATCCGGGAACTTAAGGGATACACCTATTCTATCCAGGCTTCGCCGATCTCCTTTGTGCATAACGGAGTATTCCTGATTTTTGCCGAGGTAAAAACAGATAAAACCGTCGAAAGTGTCAATGAGATCTTTCTCGAAATTCAAAAGCTCAA
>JBBRGI010000352.1:0-3028 GCA_038240855.1 Bacteroidales bacterium
TTTTTTCTCAAGGAAGTCAATGATTTTACCAATATGCTCGTCAGTTGAAGATACAATTGCAGCATATTCCCTGCGGGGTGACGACAGGTCTTTGTAAAAATTCCTCCATTTTTCAGGCGGTTGTACCGGATAATGCGGCGAGTTAAATGCCAAATAAAGGAAGAATGGTTTAACTGCATTGTCCTTGATAAAGGAAGTCGCTTTTTCAACCATTAAGTCAGGAAAATATGTCCCATCTTTGAATATTTCAACGCTATTTTCCCATAAATCATGCCTATTTGGCCCACTCCAGTAAAAAAAGTGGGAATAATTATCGATACACCCTCCCATGTGTCCAAAAGAGTAATCAAAACCCTGGCCTAACGGCATGGTCTCCGGAGAATACCCGACATGCCATTTACCTACGTGCCCTGTCTTATATCCCGCGCCCTTAAGAACTTCCGCTATTGTTACCTGTTCTGTGGGCATTCCGGCTTCGCCCTTCATTGAAGATGCCATTCCCGGAAGTCCTGCTTTTTGAGGTGTTTTTCCGGTCAAAATGCAGGCCCTGGAGGGTGAACATATGGCTGAGCCAACGTAAAACTGAGTAAACCGGACTCCTTCAGCAGCCAGTTTATCCATATTGGGAGTCTTGAGATCTTTTGCCCCAAAACAATTCACGTCAATACTTCCCTGATCATCGGTAAGGATTATTATTACGTTGGGAGCTCGCTTAGGTGCTGCATTTACAGGTTGGTAAAGAACTGGTAAAGCTGCAACTATATGTAGAATTCTCGATAGGTTCATGGATTTTAAAATTTAATGGGAATATTCCCTGGTTGATTAACTCTTGCAAAAATTGTATTCCAACTAAAGATCCAATCAGCAACACGAGTGATCTTTGATGGTTTTTTTCTTGAAAAAATCTATAATTCAGCTTCCAGATATACTTTTTTAATTTCAAGACGCAATTCTTTTTTTTTGATGTTACCGGATAATACCTGATTTGTTCCGCCTTTCTAATGAGGGTCAAATTGGGAAAATTATCCTTCTGCATTGGAACGATTACAGAAGCCGATTTTGCCGTTTCAGGAATCAGGACGGAGCTTATTTACTATTCCCCTTTTTCTGAGTTGCCTTAAGGTGCTGATCAATAAATTTATGATCGTTAGCATCCGAATCGCCGTATTTTTCACGCAATTCAGTTAAGCGTTTGTGCATCATTTTCTGCACACCTGCATAAGCAGGATCATTGTACACACTCTTCATTTCGTGCGGGTCTTTTTCGAGGTCGTACATTTCCCATTCATCCACATCGTAGTAAAAATGAATCAACTTGTAACGTTCGGTCGCTACTCCATAATGACGTTTTACCATGTGCACCGCAGGATATTCGTAGAAAGTGTAATAAACGGCATCACGCCATTCATCTGTTTTGCCTGAAACCAATTTGCGGAACGACTCTCCTTGAATGTCGGAAGGAATGCTAACTCCGGCATAATCGAGAAATGTCGGTGCAAAATCGATATTTTGCACCAGTTTGCTGATTTTAGTCCCGGGTTTGATCTCTTTCGGATAGCGAATCAAGAGCGGTGTGCGGAATGATTCTTCATACATAAAGCGTTTATCAAACCAGCCATGTTCGCCGAGATAGAAACCCTGGTCGGAAGTATAAATTACAATGGTATTATCAGCTAAGCCTGCTTTATCAAGGTAATCCAACATCTCGCCCACTCCATCGTCGACGGAGGCAATACATGCCAGATAGTCTTGCATATATCGTTGAAAGCGCCAGCGCGTCAAATCTTGTTTGCTCATTGAAGAATATTCTTTTTCAAATTTTTTATTTATTGGGCGATAAACGGAATCCCACGAAGCGCGTTGCTGTTCATCCATTCGGTTCATATTGTCATGGTAGGCTTTAAGTCCCCAGTTTGTCGGCTCTGTAAGTCCCAGTCTATCCATTACTTCCGGAGATAATTTAGAATCGCCCGACCAGTGCTGATCGCGCAAGATGCGCATTTCTGCTGCACGAGCTGCTTCGCCACGCCCACTGTAATCATCGAATAACGTCCCTGGTTCTTTAAATTCCTTGTGAACAAATTCTTTATAATATTTAAGTTCTGGCAGCCATTCCCGATGAGGTGCTTTTTGATGATAAAGAAGACAAAACGGTTTATTCGAATCGCGGTTTTTCAGCCATTCGAGTGCCAATTGGGTGGTAATCTTTGTCACATAACCGTGAATTTGCTCCTTCTTTCCGTTCACAATGAAATCCGGATTATAATAATCTCCCTGTCCAGGAAGGACAGCTGAATAATCGAATCCCTGAGGAATACCATCCAGATGAATTTTCCCCACCAAAGCCGTCTGGTATCCAGATTGCTGAAGCAATTTTGGAAAATTTTCCTGATCCCAATTAAACTTATGTACATTGTCTATCTTCCCGTTTACGAAACTATGCTTACCTGTGAGCATAGCCGCCCGGCTCGGGGCACAAATAGAATTGGTAACGGTGGCCCGTGTAAAAATGGCGCCTTCTTTGGCCAGTCGGTCAATGTTAGGTGTTTCATTTAATCCACTACCGTAGGCACTAATTGCCTGATAGGCATGGTCGTCGCTCATGATGAAAACAATGTTGGGACGAGCTTGTTTTACAGCTTGAACTTCGCCTGCAGGCAGGAACGCCGCCGAGCAAAGACCAAGTGTTGAAAGCAGATTGGTTTTAAACATAAAAATGGTTTTATTTGAATTTTTTATTTGAATTTCTCAGTCAAAGATGTATAATACTCACTCTTTAGCCACTTTTGTCATCGAAAATGGTCTGTTTCTGTAAGCTGTGTAAAGAAAGGATGTACTGCCCGGAAAGTATCCCAGAAACCGTTGCCTGTATAAAGCACTCCTTTTACTGCCTGGCCACTGAAGGGACTATAATGCACAGTATCTCCATTTTGGTTAATCTCATGAAAAATATGAGGGAACAACATCGTCCGGTACAATGCCGTATAAAAAGTACACCGTTGCTCCGTGGTTTCTCCTTTTATTTGCG
>JBBRGI010000353.1:0-2998 GCA_038240855.1 Bacteroidales bacterium
ACCGGAGCGTAAAGAAACCGCCATGATCCGCCTGAAGGACTTCAATGGGAAGCCCCTGTCAGGCAAAAAGTATGAATACCAGGTAATCAACGAAAACAGGGAACTTTTATCGGGGAAAGGGAAAACAGGGGCAAATGGAACCGGAGAAATTGTTTTTTTAACCCCTCCGCAGCAAAACGGGAATCCAATGACAGTTTCCCTGGATATCATTTCCGGGAATGACCGCTTAAATCTGATCAGCAAAATTCCATTGGCTTCCGGGAAGATCGATATTTCGTTTTTTCCTGAAGGGGGACGAATGGTTCCGGGAATTCCCCAAAAAATCATTTATGAAGCAACGGACCAGCTTGGAAATCCGCTGAATATCAAGGCAGAAATTATCGATGAGCAGAACAATGTTGTAACATCAACAGAAACGATTCAGCCGGGCCTGGGCGTTTTACAGCTATTCAATGCTGCAGATAAAAACATGTCCCTGAAAATTGTTAGTGATATCGGTAAAAACCAGGTTACACCGCTTCCAGCACTCTCGCCCGGAAGTATGAGTCTCACGGTGAAGAAGAACGACGGAAAAAACCTTTCACTTCTGTTAGGACGGTCGCCGGATTCGAAACCCGCCCGGTTTATGATCATCGCGGTAAGCAACGGGGAGTTGATTTGGGCAAGTGATTTCGAACTTGAACAGGCAGGCGGTATGGTTAATATTCCGCTTGATAATTTCAGTTCGGAATTTGCTGCCATTGCAGTTCTTAATGAATCACGCAATTTAGTTGCCCAACGATTGATCTGTTCAGGCAGGAATCAGGCAGTGAATATTGTGTCTACACCGAATAAAAGTGGCTATAAAAAAGCAGAAGAAGGGAAAATTAAGGTAAAAATTACCGATGCTGACGGAAGACCTGTGAAAGCAGAACTGTCAGTAAGTCTTGCTGATAAATATACGTTCCCGGCTTCGGTATCAACTATTGATTTTCTTAAATATGGTCTCGAAAAGCCAATCCCATTTAAGGTACCAATCGACAATATTAACTGGATTGAATTGGATAACCATCTTATTACCAATAGCCTGAAAGGGTTTGACTGGAGCCAAATGCTTGCTGTTGATCCTGCAAAAACACTAATCATAAATACAGGGTTAATGCGTATTTCGGGCACTGTGCTGGATTCGAAGGACCTGGTAGTACCCAACGCACTTGTCAGCCTGACCAGTTCGTCGCTTCAGCAATTTAATGCACGCAGTGACCAGCATGGCGGGTTTATTATTAATCTGCCGGTTTCTGTTGAGAAGAAGAACCTTTCGGCTTCGGCTACTGATGCATCAGGAAAAGGAAATTACCGGGTGATACTGAATAAGAGCTTTAAGGAGGAACTTGTTAACAGTCTGGATAATACCTCGGTTAATGATTGGTCTTTGCTTAAACATCTCTACCAGTCAAAATATTTTAAGGAAAATCCCGATTTTTTTAAAGCAACACCTGTATCAAAAGTCAGGAATGAAGAAAAAAGAACAAAGGAAGCATACTGGAAAAAATACCTTGCCAGTACTTCCGGTATGCTTGAGATTATCAAGACGATACGACCCTATGAACTAATGAACGGAAAAATTATCTTCCGGGGTTCGAATTCCTTTATTGCCCAGGACGGAGCTATGATCGTAATTGATGGTCAAAAAATCGGAACGGATGCTTCAATGCTCTCGATGGTCAATCCTCATGATGTGGAAGATATCCGGATTTTACTTGATCCCGTTGAAATGTCACGTTATACGGCGTTGAATTCGGTAGGAGTAATTGAAATAATGACAAAACAAGGGGTTGGCAAACGTGAAACCAATGAAGATGCAGAAAAACCAGCGGAGAATACACCTGCAATTTTCAAACCCAATGCAATAGGAAACGATAAGAATGATCTGAAAACTACTTTACAATGGATTCCGGTTCTTTTTACGGATGAGAATGGGGAGGCAGTCATTCCATTTAAAACCGGGAGTATAAAATCCACCTTTGTACTTGAAATCGCAGGATTCACCGATCAGGGGCAGTGGATCGGATCACAGACAGAAATAAATGTTGAGTAAGCATGTGGTTAGAAAATTTGTCAATTTGAAAATGAGAAAATTTGGGAATCAGACAATTTACAGTTACCGGACAAAAGGCCAAAAACAAGGTGCTTATTTCACATCTTCCTTTTTGAACCGAAACGGCAGGAGGTTGTCAATTCCATTAACAACTAATATCTTATCCTGACTGTCAAGTAAAATTTTCATAGGACTGCCTGCTATATCCTCATATTCAGCCATCACTTGTCTGCAGGCTCCGCATGGTTTGGCAATTTCTGATGGGGTAGCGGTTCCATTAATAGTACTAACCGCAATTGCAACAATTGGAACTTTAGGATATTGAGCTGATGCATAAAACAGCGCCGTACGTTCGGCACACAATCCTGACGGATAGGCTGCATTTTCCTGATTACTTCCGGTTATAACAAGACCATTTCCAAGTTTAACAGCAGCACCGACACGAAATCCGGAATAGGGGGCATATGCATTCTTAGCGGCTTCACGGGCTTTGTATATCAGTTCAGTATCCTGCTCAGGCAAATAGGACAACGCATCGTATTCCGTAAATTTTATCTTGAGGGTGATCTCTCTCATGAACCTGTTATTTATCAGGCTCAAAGATACAATATATTTAGGTCATATTAGTTCTGACCGGAGATGCTCGTTTCTTTCCGCTATTTATAATGACATTCTTCCTGTTTTTTTTAATTTTGGGGCTGAAATAAAAACATAAACTGATAAACTGCATATGCACATACCGACCTCCCGGATATTTTATTTAATCAGCCTGTTTGTCTGCCTGAGTAGCCTGTCATTCGGGGTATCGCCTCGTAAAAATACCCGTCAGGAATATATCGACGTTTACGCCCAACTGGCAATACAGGAGATGAATGAATTTCATATTCCAGCCAGCATTACGATGGCCCAGGCATGCCTGGA
>JBBRGI010000354.1:0-2973 GCA_038240855.1 Bacteroidales bacterium
GTGTTCAGGTACTGATTGGGTCCGTACCTGTAAATTGAATTATTCAACCTGATGCCGTCGATCAGAAGTAAGGTCTGATTTCCGGTCAATCCCCTGATAAAAGGAGATCCGCCGCCATGATTGGTTTTTTGTACAAATACCCCGTTCATATTCATCAATGCTTCGGGTGTCGTTCGTGGATTCAGATCGTCAAGCGTTTTTCTCGTCAGTGAGTTTACACTGTAGGGAACATAGGTTGCCTCCTGGGGTTTTCGTTGTGTGGTTATGACCACTTCACGGAGTGAAATTGCCGATGCAGTATCCTTTTGGCCCATAGCCTGGAAGGCAATTGTCAGAATAAAGAACACGAGTGAATACTTTGACATAAACATTTAATTTTATCAGGAAGCGAAATAAGTAAAAATTGTTAACTATTTGGGCGCAAATTCTATTATTTGCCGGTCAAATAACTACCTTAGCAAAATTTAGAAGGTTATAGTTGATGCATAATAAGGTTGCTGAAATATGCATTTGCCGACTGCCAGTAACTCTTTCCGTTGATTAATAATACCCGGCTTGAGGATAAGTCACCGATTGCGATCACGAAAAAATACCACGACTATATATGCACAATAAATGACGCATACTTTGATGCCCTATTTCACAAAATCTAATGGATTATTGCAATCGATTTGGGTATCGATTACCATATTTCGACCTCTTTTTTTTGATTTCAGGGATTCAGGTCGTGAAAATTCCGTAATCAATGATTGTAATTCTAGTTTGTTTTAGGTTTAAAGATATTCGCCCATTTCTCCAGTTCTGCTTCTGCCCGTTTACGATCTGTGATATTTATAGATAAAACAGTTACGCCACTGACCTCGTTTTTATCATTCATAATCGGGTTATAAAAGTTTTCGTAATACCCCAGTTCCAGATCACCCGATATTCTCGTATTGTTCACTGATTCTCCTTTTAAAGCTCTTTCGTAATGATCCCGGAATGATTTTCTGTCACTCTCCGAGGTAATACAATCCAGAATATTCATCCCTGTTTTTATTTCCTTGTTATAGGTATGTTTCATGACTTCTGAATAGGCATTATTAAAATAAATATACCGGTAATTCTGATCACCGAAAAGCAACAGTGTGTTTCTCAGACTCTCAAGGCTTGACATCAGAAATAACTGAGATCTTTTTATTGCCTCGACTGCGTGTTTGTATTCGGTAATGTCACGAATTGTTCCAACCATAGTAACAGGCTGGTTTTTAGTGTCGAATTTTAGCCTCCCCAATCCATGAACCCAACGCTCCGATCGGTCATCTTGCCGGATAATTTTATACTCCTTGTCAAAGTTTGTCTTGTTGCCGATAACTTCCTGGAAAAAATAATCTTCCATAGTTTTTTTCCATTCAGGATGGATAGTGGAGACCCATCCGTCAAAAGTTTTTTGAAAATTGGCGCTTACTCCAAAAATCTGATCAAGCACTTCAGAACTTACCCAGGAGCCGGAATTAATGTCCATCGTATAAGTACCCACGTGGGCGATAACCTGTGTTTCCTTTAAAAATTTTTCGTTCTCCCGCAGTAAGTGTTCAACCCTTCTGTGTTCGGTGATGTCAGTTCCGGACACAAGACATTGTTCTGCGCCTTCAGTAGCTATGCCGGTAAAAAGAAGATCTGTCCCTGTCAGAGAGCTGCTGTTCTTAAGCGAAATTTCGCAGGTTTGCCTGGTGTTGCTGGTAAATACCTGTAACAGGAAGAGATTAAACAATGGTTTGGTATCATCGGAAATAAAATAGCTCAATTGGCTGTTGACTAAATTTACCCGGTCTTTGCCGAGCATTTCAGCTCCGCGAAGATTCAACTCAAGAATTTTACCATCCTTCGAAAGGGTAAAATAGCCTGACGGGGCAAAATCGTATAACTCAGCATATTTCCTGGCCACATTTTGTGCATTTAATCTTGCCTGGCTGAGTTCATTATTTTGCATTTCAAGTTCTTCCTGCCGCTGTTCAAGTTCATTGAATAGTTTCATTGTTTCCTGCTCAGACAGAAGCCTGCCATCTTTTGATGATTTAGAGTTTAGTATTTCATCTATTTTCTCCCGAAAAGCAGTCTTGATCGAAGGTTTATCTTGTTTTTTCATCCCTGGATAATTAGTTTTATTATGGCTCCGTTAATTAATGGAGTGCACTTCTTTAAACTTTATTCGTCTTTAAGATGTGCTGAATCATTGGTTTTTCTTGCTGTTTAGCTTGCTTTAACCCCAAACTTTGTAATCACGAATGATTAAAAAGTCACGAAAGCTTAAATCATGCTGGCAAATTATTTTTCGAAACTTTGAAGATACGAAAATCAGTTGTCTATTTTCTGTTTTATGACATGTTTTTTAACATGTTTTTTAACACTTGAGTTTATGAAGTTAACTATATTCGGATTAGAATAAGAAATTATACATTTGTAACAATAAGTCATTTAAACATCACTCATATGTCAGACAGGATTTTAGGAGTTGGCTCGCGCGTAAAACACCCGCAGATGGGAAAAGGCGTAATCGTTCAGGTACGTTCAGATGCTTATGAAATTGGATTTGTTGATTTTGGCGTTAAGCAGATAAAGAAGATCAGTTTATCGGTGAAAGAGGAAAAGAATAAGTTCGTCGTGCTTTCCGGATAATAAATTTCCGGGCAAGAAGAGCCGGAAACCCCAGAGCCAAGCCTCCTAAAAGAATTTTTCCGGTTGTTGGTTCGATGCCCGATTAAATTTAAACTTTTTCAGACATAAATTGTAGTGAATATGTAATTAATTTTATCGCTCAAAATTAAAATCCAAATTATGAGTGGCTTTTAAAGTCCTGTGTAATTTTGTAATTAAGCGACCATAATGGTTCGTCATTATTGTTAATTTTTAAACATATAGCGATGATAAAAATGAAAAATGGACTGTTTTTGTTCGCGCTCGTTTTATGCTTTCTTGCTGCAAATCCGGTTC
>JBBRGI010000355.1:0-2960 GCA_038240855.1 Bacteroidales bacterium
TTACTTCTCAGGTTGGCGGCAAGTACATTAGGACGATAGCCCATCTCTGTCGCTTTTAGCTGAACCAGCTCCCGTGTCTTATCGCTTATCCTCTTATTGCCACTCAACGCACGTGAAACGGTTGATGCCGATATTTTCAGCACGTTCGCCAGATGATGGATTGTAATTTCCGGATGATTACGCATTTGATGATTTTTTTTCTGTTTATTATTAATCTTACAAACCCTCCATAAATGCTGTGGCATATTGGAGAAGTAAGGTTCATGAAAGTTATGTCCGGTTACGCGGAGTCCAGGATCATTAGAGAATGGATTTTTAGCTTGCAAATGTGTGAAAAATTTATGACTTCAGAGAGAATATATTTATCGTGTGCAATCGATTGCAGTTTCATTTTAATTCATTTATTTTGCTATCTCGCTTTAGTAGACTCCGTAATTCAAAGCAAGGCGGGTTTTTTTCTCTATATTTGTTTCTGATTTGATTTTTTAGGTTGCAAATACAACCGCACTTAAATAAAAAATTTCTTTAAAATTACCAATCTATTTAATTAACTATTATGAGCACTGTTTTTGAAGAGCGTTATGCCGTACATCCCGGGGATGCAAAGAAATATGATACAGAAAGGTTACGTAAAGAATTTCTGATCGAAAATGTAATGGCCGAAGATCAGATTTGCCTTACATATTCACAATACGACCGTTATATTGTCGGAGGTGCGGTTCCTGTAAAAGGGAATTTAACTCTCGAACCAATCGATCCATTAAAGGCCGGTTATTTTTGTGAACGAAGAGAATTGGGAATCATCAATGTTGGCGCAAGCGGTAAAGTTACTATCGACGGAACCATTTACGAACTTGACTTCAAGGATGCCTTGTATGTCGGACGGGGAAGTAAATCGGTTGTTTTTTCATCAGATAGCCCGGATTTTCCTGCCCGTTTTTATATCAATTCAGCGCCTGCACATAAAGAATATCCCACCAAAAAGGTGACACTTCAGGATGCTGAAGTGGTTGAATTAGGAACCATGGAAGAATCAAACGCCCGGAAAATCAATAAGCTTTTAGTTAATTCGGTGGTGCAGACCTGCCAGTTACAGATGGGGATGACTGAGCTTAAGCCTGGAAGTGTCTGGAACACAATGCCTGTACATACACACAGCAGGCGTATGGAAGCTTATTTCTATTTTAATGTTCCCAAAGGACAGGGGATCTGTCATTTTATGGGTGACCCAAAGGAGACCCGACACATCTGGATGCGAAACGAACAGGCGGTATTGTCACCCACCTGGTCAATACATTCGGCTGCCGGAACCAGCAATTACACATTCATTTGGGGAATGGCAGGTGAGAACCTCAATTATGGCGATATGGATGTCGTAACACCCGATCAGCTGAGGTGAGAGCGACAGGGCGAGAAGGCGAGAGGGCGACGAGGTGTCTTGTCCTGAAATAGGTTTACAGAAAAAGTAAACTAAAATCAGGATTATGAAGACAAAAGTAAACTGTTTTCCGGATGAATTAAAGTGAGAAGATGAGAAGAGATACATAATATTGAAGGAAGCAAAAAAAATGAAATTACCTACTATTAAAATAGATACAAATGAAAATGTTTGACTTGACCGGAAAGGTTGCCCTTGTAACAGGAGGTACCCATGGAATAGGAATGGCTATTGCCAGAGCTTTGGCTTCAGCCGGTGCCAAAATTTGTGTAAACGATATTTTTGAAGATCGCCTTGCAGCCTGTAAAAAGGCTTATGCACGTGATGGAATCGATGTATTTACAGTTGTTTTTGATGTAACAAAAGAAGAGGATGTCGATAAGGGTATCGGGATTATTGAATCAAACGTGGGTCCGATTGATATTCTGGTGAATAATGCAGGAATTATCAAACGAATGCTGATTTTGGATATGCCTGTTGAAGATTTCCGCCAGGTAATCGATATTGATCTTGTTGCACCGTTTATTGTCGCGAAACGGGTAGTTCCCTCAATGATCAGTCGTGGTGGTGGCAAAATTATCAATATGTGTTCGATGATGAGCGTTTACGGCAGAAATTCAGTTTCCGCCTATGCATCCGCCAAAGGAGGACTTAAACTTCTCACATCCAACATGTGCTGCGAATGGGCAAAATACAATATTCAGGCAAACGCTATTGGTCCCGGTTATATTGCAACCTCTCAGACTGAAGCAATCCGGGTTAACGGACATCCTTTCAATAACCTTGTGATGATGCGTACGCCCGCAGGTCGTTGGGGAGAAGCTGAGGATCTTGGTGGTGCGGCCGTATTTCTTGCCTCGGCGGCGAGTAGCTATGTAAATGGCCATTTGCTTTTTGTAGATGGCGGAATCCTTGCCAATTTCGGTTATGTTGCTGGTGAAAACGATTTGTAAAAAACGCGTTATTCTTATTTTGTGATGGGTTCTCCGGCTTTAATGCCGGGGAACCCATTTTTTAAAGAATGGAATGTGAGGTACAAGAAGGTGAATAGTTTGTTATTTTTGTTGAAATTACAGTAGTTAACCATAAATCAAATCCTATGAGAAATTATGTTTTAGCAATTTGCACATTATTGTTAGCCGTTTCCAATTCAGTTTATTCCATTCCAAAATCCATTTCAGGGGAGTTGAAACTCTGGTACTGTCAACCTGCGGCAAAGTGGGAGGAGGCGCTGCCCATTGGTAACGGCCGCCTGGGTGCTATGATTTTCGGAGGAATTGAGGAGGAACACATTCAGTTTAACGAAGAGTCATTATGGACGGGTGCTCCACATGATTATTCACACGAAGGTGCGTCACAATATCTTGGACAAATAAGGGAACTGATCTGGCAGGGAAAACAAAAGGAGGCTGAAGCACTGGCCATGGAAAAGTTTATGAGTGTGCCACTTGGACAGCGCAAGTATCAACCGTTTGGCGATCTGTGGATCAGGTTTCAACACCCGGGTGAAGTTTCAGATTAC
>JBBRGI010000356.1:0-2923 GCA_038240855.1 Bacteroidales bacterium
CCGACGATCGCTGCGAAGGCCATACCTTTCAATTGAACTGTCCCGATCCCGATACCGGCACCGCTTACTCCAACCACGAAGGTGACTGCTCCGAGAACCATATTACTGTTCTTACTGAAATCAACTTTCTGCTCAACAAACATTCTGAAGCCCTGAACCGCAATTACACCATACAACAACATGGTGATCCCACCCATAACAGGTGAAGGGATTGTAGCGATTGCAGCCGAAACTTTACCGATGCCGGAGAAAGCAATCGCCAGGATCGCCGCGCCACGAATAATCCAGACAGAATAGACACGCGTAATGGCCATAACCCCGATGTTTTCGCCGTAGGTGGTATTAGGCGGTGAACCTGTGAATCCTGATAAAACATTGCTGATTCCATCACCAAGTAACGAGCGGTGCAGGCCAGGTTTTTTCATCAGATCGGAACCGGTAATTTTTCCTGTAACAATTAAATGGCTGATGTGCTCAGCCAGAACTACAATACAGGCAGGTGCAATAATGACAATTGCATTAATATCGAAAACAGGAGCCTGAAACTTGGGTAAGGCAAACCACGCTGCCTGACCGATTGTCGTTGTGTCAACCATTCCCATGGCGAGTGCTGCCAGATAACCTGCGACAACAGCTACAAGAATCGGGATGACCTGCATGAATCCTCTGAACATCACTGAGCCAATAATACCAATACATAAGGTGAACATCGATACAAACACCACATTGGGCGCAACAATAAAGGGTGCTACAACCTGACCAACGGCGGTGGGCCACGGCGCAAGTCCTGCCTGCTGGGCGGCAACGGGGGCCAGTTCGAGACCGATAATTGCCACTACGGCGCCCATAACAGCCGGGGGCATTACTACATCAATCCATTTTATTCCCCAGAACTTTACCACGAAGGAGATCACAATAAAAAACAGTCCAAAAAAGATAAATCCCGACTGTGCATGGGTGATGCCGCCGTAGGCACTGATGATCAGCAGCGACGGAGCTATAAAAGCAAAACTGGAGCCCAGATAGGCAGGAATACCTCCTTTTGTAACCCATGAATAGATCAAGGTGCCAATTCCATTCATTAATAATGCAATGGCCGGATCGATGCCCAGCAAAATTGGGACAAGGATCGTAGCGCCAAACATGGCTGTGAGGTGTTGGAAACTGAGGGGTAAACTCTCCCACAGCGGCAGTTTTTCCCGGATACCGATTGTTCTTCGTGTCATTTGCAAGTCTGTTTAGTAATTGAAGTATTAAATGGTTTAATTAGTGGATTAAAACCGCGCGAAAATACCATTTGTTTTCAAAACAAAAACACTATGTGTGGAGAAAGAAATAATCCGGCAGAAATTATTTCCGCTCAATTTGATGCCGATATATTTGGGTGTTTAATTGTTTTTGTCGTATAAATGGATAAATTTGACGCATATTTTTCAAATTCACTTTCAGCACCTCTATTTTACAATTAAATAAATTAACAAATGAATTCTAATGAAAATTCACGCCGCTCGTTTTTAAGAAATGCGCTCTTGCTATCGGCGGCAACTGCTGTTCCCACGATATGGACAAAGGCCTCGGGTAAAACCGAACCGGCACCAGGTTTGGCAAAACCGGGCGAACGGGTTAACCTGGCTTGTATCGGTATCGGTAACCAGGGAGGATTGGATGTTATGTCCTTGTACTCAACCGGTTTGGCAAACATCGTCGCTTTGTGTGACGTTGACATGGGGGCACCACATACGCTGAAAGTGCTCGAAAAATTCCCCGATGTACCCCGTTTCCAGGATTTCAGAACTATGTTCGACAAAATGGGAAGTCAAATTGAAGCCGTCTCCGTGGGCGTACCCGATCATTCACATTTCCCGATCGTAATGATGGCTATGGGCTTAGGTATTCATGTTTTTGTTGAAAAACCGATGGCGCGAACTTTCAACGAAATTGAGTTGATGATGAAGTCCGCGAAAAAACATGACAAGGTAGTTACCCAGATGGGAAACCAGGGTCACTCAGAAGGAAACTATTTCCAGTTTAAGGCATGGACCGAAGCGGGCATTATTAAAGATGTAACAGCCATCACGGCACATATGAATTCTGCACGCCGCTGGCATGGATGGGATCCTAAAATCAAAAGTTTCCCCGCAGCACAACCTATTCCGGGAACCCTCGACTGGGATATCTGGCTCGGCGTTGTTCAGAATCACGACTATCACAAGGATTTCATTAACGGACAATGGCGTTGCTGGTACGATTTCGGATTGGGAGCCCTTGGCGACTGGGGTGCGCATATCATCGATACGGCCCACCAGTTCCTGAACCTTGGCCTTCCTAACGAAATAAATATGCTTAAGGCAGAAGGTCATAATCCGTTCTTCTATCCCATGTCTTCGACAATCTTATTCAAATTCCCTGAACGTGGCAATATGCCGGCGCTCGACATCACCTGGTATGATGGGGTAAATAACGTTCCACAGGTTCCCGAAGGTTATGGCGTATCGGAATTGGATCCAAACATTCCGCCTACAAGTGTTGGTAAAATTCAACCTGCCAAATTGAATCCTGGTAAGATTATCTACAGCAAGGAACTTACTTTTAAAGGTGGGTCTCATGGAAGCACTATATCGATTATTCCTGCTGAAAAAGCCAAAGAGATGGCATCAAAACTTCCCGAAGTACCTAAAAGTCCTTCGAATCACTATGCCAATTTCCTCAAGGCTTGTAAGGGTGAAGAAAAAACCCGTTCGCCGTTCGAAATTGCTGGTCCTTTGAGCCAGGTATTCTCACTGGGTGTAATGGCCCAGAAGCTAAATACGAAACTGCTTTTCGACAGAGATACCAAAACGATTACCAATAATAAATTAGCAAACCAGCTTTTAGTTGGCCTTCCTCCACGAAAAGGTTGGGAACAATATTATAAAGTCTAAAG
>JBBRGI010000357.1:0-2899 GCA_038240855.1 Bacteroidales bacterium
ACTATCCGTAAAGTAAAACTTTCAGGGGAGGCGTTTTTCGATGTGACCCGGGATACAGCACGCCCTTTTATTATTGAGACAGCCTATGCCTCGGTTGAGGTTCTTGGAACTTCATTTAATATCTCTGCATATCCCAGCACGGGTATGGTGGAGGTAAATGTCGAAACCGGAAAAGTTAAGCTAACCCCGTTCTCAGAAGAAAAATCGGTTCCGAAATCACTTCTTCTTCCCGCAGGCGAGCGTGGCTGGTTAAAAATTGCGGATAACGAGTTGGGGCATACTGACAAGCTTTCAACCAACTATTCCTCCTGGATCACCAAAAAGATAATTTTCCAGCGGACTCCCCTTGCAGAGGCATTCTCTGTCCTTGAAAATACCTATCATGTAAAAATCAAAACAGAAACCGCTAATATCGGAAGCATCCCTTACACTGCCAATTTCGCAAATCTCGAACTGGATTATATTGTCGAGGTTATAGCGAGAACCCATCAGCTTAAAGTGAAAAGAAACGGCGACGAAATAATATTTGCCGGAAACGGGAAATAATCTCTGATGAGGCCGTAATTTAGACTCCGGGGGAAGGTAGAAATTTAACAGTTGTTTTTGTTTTTCCATTGTATGCCGTTTAAATCGGCTGACCGAACCGGAGGTATGACTAAACTTAACTGATTATTATAAGCTAATGTCCTCGGGAAGTATTATTTTCGTATTTAATTAAATTATTCTGAGCATGTGGCTTATCAGGTCGTGTTTAGTACTTCCGATTTTACTTTTGCTATGCTTAAAAATGCAGGCGCAGGAAAGTATGTCATTGCTCGATCGTCGCATAACCTGCCAGATCGATTCAGCTACAGCCGAACAAATACTTGAAATAATTGTCAACGAAAACGATCTGTTCTTTTCTTATAACCCCGACATTCTGCCCAAAGAGAGAAGCACTATCCATTTACGTAATGTGCCACTTGGCGATTTACTCCGGAAAGTCCTCCATGAGGATGAATACCGGGTCGAAATAATAGATAACCAGGTCATTATCACCTTAAAGGAGATTAGTCCAATCAAGTTTTCAGGAACAATTACCGACAGCAGGGACGATTCGCCTGTCCCGTACGCTTCGCTGAGCATCTCGGGTGAAAGTATCGGAACGATGACCAACATTGACGGGCAGTACGACTTTATTATACCCTGGAGGTACCGCGATAAATTGATTTCTGTACGCTGCCTCGGCTACCAGACGCATGAACTGACACAAACTGAGCTTAAGGAAAATTCAACTATACAGATCGAACCGGTAACCATCCGTTTACGGGAGATAAAGGTAAAACCGGTAAATGTGGCTGAAGTTTTGGCTAAATTCCGCAATGATATTGAAAAGAACTACGAACTTTCTGCCCAATTGATGATTACTTTCTACCGTGAAACAATCAAAAGAGACGATCAGTATATTGGCGTTTGGGAGGCTGTGATGGAGATGTTAAAAAGCCCCTATACATCGGAAGGAATCGACAGGGTCAGATTTCTCAAAGGACGCAAGAGCAATTTCAACAAATCATTTAAGGATATCAGTCTTAAAATACAGGGAGGCCCCTGGTACATAACACGTTTGGATATTGTCAGAAATCCGGAGACGTTTCTTGATCCCAAGTTTGAAAACCTCTACCGTTACAAGTTTGAACAACCGGTAATGTACAATGGCCGTGTTACCTGGGTGATCAGTTTCTCAAGAAAAGAAGATGTTGATTATCCCTGTTACTATGGCAGAATTTTAATCGATGCTGACAGTTATGCCCTTGTAAATGCTGAGTTTGGACTTGACAAAAAAAGTCTTAAAATGAATGGCGACACCTTTATCAAAAAGGAACCTTTTGGCTTTACCACGCGGCCCGAAGGGGCGGAGTACACCGTGAGTTACAGGATGGTTGAGGGCCGCTGGCAATTTTATTCCGCGCGTACCGACGTCATATTCAAGGTAAAACAAAATAAAGAAAATTTTAAAACCGAATACCGGAGCATTTCTGATATCCTCGTAACCCAGCAATATACTTTTCCGCGCAGGGCAAGGTTTGGCCCCGACGGACTCTTCAGAGCAGATGATATTTTTGCCGATATTATTGGTCCGTACGATCCTGAATTCTGGGGAAATTACAATGTGATTAAACCGGACGAAGATTTAAGCAAGGCACTCCGGGATGTTAAAATACCGGAGCAGCATCCGGATGACAGCTATGAAATTAAACAATAAACGAATAATTATAGCCATGAGAAAAAATTACAAGGGCTTAATAATTTTGGTTTTTCTGATTTGTCCGTTCTCGCTTGCTATGGGACAGGAAAATGAATTTATCTCACTTTTAAAAACGCAGTTGCTTTTATACCGGACACAAATAACCGAACAGACCATTGTTATTCAGACAGATAAAACACTATATCGTCCGGGTGAAACGATCTGGATGAAAGGTTTTGTCTCCGATGCGATAACGCATTTACTGTCGTTGAAAAGCCTCGAATTGTCAGTTCAGCTCTCCAATAATAAAGGAGTGAATTTGAGGGAAGGAAAATATCCCCTTAAAAACGGGGTTGCGGACTTCAATTTTGTAATTCCCGCTGACCTGCAAAGCGATGTTTATTACCTTATTGCCTACACTCAGGAGATGGAGAGAAGTGGGATACAAGCCATTTTCAAAAAAGAAATTTTCATTGCAAAACCCGAACGTCTTGATATAATCCCATCCCTTGAATATTCAAAACCATTCTTTGAACCGGAGCGTAAAGAAACCGCCATGATCCGCCTGAAGGACTTCAATGGGAAGCCCCTGTCAGGCAAAAAGTATGAATACCAGGTAATCAACGAAAACAGGGAACTTTTATCGGGGAAAGGGAAAACAGGGGCAAATGGAAC
>JBBRGI010000358.1:0-2891 GCA_038240855.1 Bacteroidales bacterium
ATGAAGGTAATTGGTTATGACCCTTATATTCTGGTTGAACACGCCTGGAATCTGCATCACGATGTAATTCGTGCCCGTAGTATCGAATCGATGTTGGCGAAGGCTGATTTTATTACCCTTCAAATCCCATTGATGGCCGAAACCAACGGCTTTATTAATGCAGAAAAACTTAAGCTAATGAAAAACGGGGTTAAAATCCTTAATTTTGCCCGGGGAGAACTAGTTGTTGATACCGATATTAAAGAGGCCCTGGAAAGCGGTAAGGTGGCATCCTATTTTACCGATTTCCCTAATGCTGAACTTCTTAATACAAATAAGGTTGTTGCAATACCCCATCTTGGCGCTTCGACCAATGAATCGGAAGTAAACTGCGCTATTATGGCAGCCGAACAGTTGAGAAGTTTCTTTGAAAACGGAAATATCCGAAATTCGGTTAACTTTCCTTCCGCCGAGATGGAAAGAAACAATGGTGCACGTCTTTTAGTGACCAATAAAAATATCCCTGCCATCATAAGCCAGATCACTACCATTCTTGCACAGGCAGGAATAAACATTGATAATATGCTCAATAAAAATAAAGGTGAAATTGCCTATAATATAATTGACACCACCGACGAAATTCTCTCAGAGGAGATAATTGGTCAGATTAAGTCAATTGATGGGGTATTTATGATCAGAGTACTTCAGGCAAAATAGCAGAGTTATTCAAAGGTGAGAAAGTCAGGATATGAAGGCGCTGATATTGAATCAGTATAATACAATATCTCAAAGTAAATTTTTAAAATAATTCCGAAAAATAATTAAAATGAATATTTCATCAACAAACAAAGCGGCAGACAATATCCGCATTCTTTCGGCCGCAATGGTTGAGAAAGCGAATTCCGGGCACCCGGGCGGTGCAATGGGTGGTTCCGATTTCATAAACATCTTGTATACCGAGTTTTTAAAATATGATCCCAGCGAGATGACATGGCCATTTCGTGACAGGTTTTTTCTTGATCCGGGGCACATGTCACCAATGCTCTATTCGGTGCTGGCACTTGCCGAAAATTATTCCCTCGATGATCTGAAGAATTTCCGTCAGTGGGGATCTGTAACGCCCGGTCATCCCGAACTTGATCCGGAGCGTGGCGTTGAAAATACTTCCGGACCACTTGGTCAGGGACATACCATGGCTGTCGGAGCTGCAATCGCTGAGCGATTTTTGGTTGCCCGCTTTGGTGAATGGATGGCTCATAAAACCTATACCTTTATTTCCGACGGTGGGGTGCAGGAAGAAATCTCACAGGGAGCGGGTCGTCTGGCTGGTTACCTCGGCTTGAATAACCTGATAATGTTTTACGATTCAAACGATATTCAGCTCTCTACCGAAACCAGCGCCGTTACTGTTGAAGATACTGAAATGAAGTACAAGGCATGGAATTGGAATGTTCTAACCATTGCCGGCAATGATCCCGATGCTATCCGGGGAGCCATTACAAATGCTCTGAATGAAAAAAACAAGCCGACGCTTATCATCGGAAAAACAACAATGGGCAAGGGTGCTGTTAAAGAAGATGGATCCAGTTTTGAGCGTCAGTGTTCAACTCACGGACAGCCATTGACTCACGCGGGAGCATCATTTAAAAAAACCATAACCAACCTTGGTGGCGATTGCAAAAATCCGTTTGTGATCTTTCCTGAAGCAGCAGAGCTTTATGCCAGGCGTCGCGAGGAGTTAAAGGCATGGGCCAATGAGAAAAATAATGAAGAGGACAGGTGGGCAGCCGAAAACCCGGAACTGGCAGCAAAGCTTGATAAGTATTTAACTGGTGAAGCTCCTGAATTCGATTTCAGTAAAATAGTTCAGAAAGCAGGCGCTGCCACGCGTAATGCATCGGCAACGGTTCTTGCCTCATTTGCCAAAGAAATCGGCAATATGATAGTTTCATCGGCCGACCTTTCAAATTCTGATAAAACTGACGGTTTCCTGAACAATTCGAAAGCATTCAAAAATGGCGATTTTTCCGGTGCTTTTCTCCAGGCAGGTGTTAGTGAACTTACAATGGCTGCGGTCATGAATGGTATTGCACTTCATGGAGGAATCGTTGCAGCATGCGGAACATTCTTCGTTTTCTCCGATTATATGAAACCTGCATTGCGTATGGCGGCCCTGATGGAATTGCCTGTAAAATATATCTGGACACACGATGCTTTCCGTGTAGGCGAAGATGGTCCAACGCATCAGCCTGTTGAACATGAAGCTCAGCTTAGACTGATGGAACAGCTTAAAAATCATCATGGTGAAAATTCCACACTGGTATTACGTCCGGCAGATGCCCAGGAGACAACAGTGGCATGGCAACTTGCTTTGGAAAATGTAAGTACACCTACTGCGTTGATTCTTTCGCGTCAGAATATCAAGGACCTGCCCGCCAGAACCAACCGTTATGAGGAGGCTAAACAGGCAGCAAAAGGTGCCTACACGGTCGAAGAGTGTGAAAATCCATCTGTAATTCTTGTGGCTTCAGGTTCCGAAGTTGCTTCCCTTGTTGAAGGAGCAGTCTTATTACGTGAACGCGATGGCCTGGGTGTTCGTATTGTTTCTGCCCCTTCGGAAGGACTTTTCAGGGAGCAGGATAAAGCTTACCAGGAGAGCGTCTTACCATATGGCATTCCGAAATTCGGACTTACAGCTGGTTTGCCTGTCACTTTACGTGGTCTTGTGGGTGATTCGGGTGCTATCTGGGGATTGAGTTCGTTCGGTTTCTCGGCACCCTATGAGGTTCTTGACAAACAGCTTGGCTTTACCGCCGAAAATATTTATAATCAGGTAAAAGCCCTTTTGGCTTAAACGCTTAAAATAGTTGATTTTTAAAACGGACGCCTGCTGGCGTCCGTTTTGTTTTACA
>JBBRGI010000359.1:0-2805 GCA_038240855.1 Bacteroidales bacterium
GAAAAAAAAGAGTCCCTTTGCTGATAACCCTTATGTAGGAATGATGGATCGCGTCATGGAGATCACGAAGGAAAACTATAACCGGTTTCATAGCCTGGAAATGCTTCTGCAGGTTCAGTTTAATATCCGCATTGAACGCACTCAGGATGGTGACTATCATGTCGATATGGGAAGGAGTAGTTCTGAAGGAGCAGAGCCACTGATGATGATTGACGGGATGAAGGTTGAATCCCAGGATTTAATCACCTTTCCTATTGAATTAGTCGAAGCTGTGGCAGTCAATAAATCGGGGTTGGGCGGAGGTATGAATGGTTCGGCCGGGACTATTGCCGTCAAAACTCGGACAACTCCGCTGTTCACCAATAATTCGGAAGCAACAAATATAAAACGGCTGATGGTGGAAGGTTATGCTGCACCGGCTAAGTATTTTGAGCCCAAATATGTAATCGTGCCCGGTACTACCGATTATGACAAATATGCTGCCATATTCTGGAAACCTGACCTGATTACGGATACGGAAAACAATGCCTCCATTCGGTTTAACGTACCAAATGAGATTAAAGCGATCAGCCTGAGGATTGAAGGTATCTCGTTTGAAGGCAAGACGTTTTTAAATATGCAAAAAGTAGTCCTTCCGGGAAGGGAATAACCTCAACAATTGCCTTATTTTAACGAATCACCTTTAAATAGCGTTCCTTATATTTGAGAAATTCAAAAACTTTATCGTGATAGTCACTGAATCCGGGCAGGGGAATTCCATTGGGTGGCACATCAGCACTGCCATAACCAGTTTGAAACATGTCGTGATGATAAATGGCGTAACCGCCCGCTTTACAGACATTGCGCGAGAACAAAACCAGGAGAATTACCACACCTTCTTCGTCTGCGTCCTGAATGATTTCATTCAAACGCGAAACCAATTCAGGTTTTAGCGAGCCATCCTGGTTGTACAAGGTTTTTCCAAAGGAGGGAACCTTTTATTGAGCTTGCAAAATAAAGGTAATACCTGATAATATTAACCCGAGATAAAGCCAAACCCTTGCCGCACTTCCTTTCGGGATGGCTAAACTCACCTCAGACGAATGGTTACGGCAATCCTGGTAGCTGGTGCCCATGCGGTTATGATGACCGGAACATATCGATCGAGGGATTTAGTCATTTTCATGAATTCCAGATTGGGGGAGTCATGTTTATGCCGACAACCGGTAAACTGCAACTGTTCCCGGCACTGCTTCCCGGCGAAAATCGTGAAATCGCGATCGATCTCGCTCATCTTCCCGAAATCTCTACTCTCTGCCAAAATCAAGGCCGACGAAAACTTCTCCTTTGTTAAGCAAAAGGCGATGGAACTGAAGGAAAATATGTTGGTTTTCTTCCGGATGCAGGGTGATGACGGAAATATTATTGATGGCTTTACTCCCGCAGAAAAGATTGGGGAAGTGAAATACGATTTTATCTATTCTGATCTTGAACCACGGTATGCAGGTCATAAAAATACGGTGGAGACCGACCAGGAAAGTTCCCTGGTTCAAGCCGTTCATAAATATATTCAGCTAACCGGTGACCGGACTATCCTGGACGAGAAAGTGGGCGATAAAACAGTCAGTGAGCGGCTTGAATGGGCGATGGAATTTTTAATGAATCACCGCTTTAATCAGCAATACGGGCTGATCATGGGTGCAACAACAGCCGACTGGGGCGATGTGCAGCCGGAACATGGCTGGGGGGTGGATCTTGATGCAAATACCCATCCGGCGATCGATATTTACGACAATGCCAGGTTTATTGTTGCGCTTAACAATCTGATGGAAATACTTCCGGGGACAAAAGATAAATGGGAAAATATCCGGAAAAGTATTGCCAATAACAGCAGAAAAAATCTATGGGATGAAAAGAATCAAAAATTCATTCCCCACATCTACCTCGAAAAAGGATCTCCATTTCCGGCCGATTTCGACGAGAACAAGATCTACTATTTCGGGGGAACGGCCATTGCCATCGAAGCCGGTTTGCTGAGCAGAGAAGAAATTAAAATATCACTGGATGAGATGATTAAAAGGGTGAAGGAGGCAGGTGCTGCTTCAATCGGACTAACACTTTTTCCTCCGTACCCGGAAGGTTTCTTTGCCAATAAAATCATGAATCCGGTTTACAGCTATCAGAATGGTGGCGACTGGACCTGGTTTGGCGGTCGTATGATCCAGGAGCTGATTAAAAACGGTTTTGCAGACGAAGCCTACGAACAGGTTCAGCCCATGGTCAAACGTGTAAAAGAGAACAATGGATTCTATGAATGGTATTCGGTCGATAACAAACCCCGCGGATCAGGAACTTTCAGGGGAGAGGCCGGTGTTCTGTATAAAGCAATAACCATGTTTGAAGCATGGAGTAAAAATCGGTAAAGCTATGCGAGTCCTGACAGGGTTCCAAACCCTGTCAGGGCTTCTATATACACTGACTTATTTCCTCAGCATCGGGAACAATTGCCTGATCTCTTCTTCGTTCGGGTA
Organism: Bacteroidales bacterium; assembly: GCA_038240855.1. Taxonomy (GTDB): domain Bacteria; phylum Bacteroidota; class Bacteroidia; order Bacteroidales; family Prolixibacteraceae; genus JAAFHB01. The sequence goes on from JBBRGI010000359.1 coordinate 2,511, forward strand.
ACGGCCATAATCACAAATCTCAAACGATTCTGCGTTTTTTGTCTGGTCTGCTTTGGCGCCATTCCATTTCGACAAACCGGCCCTCATCTCTTTCGAAATGCCGCCTTTCCTGTTTGACGAAAGCCATTTTACACGATCGGCGTCTGTTTTGGGCACATTTGCCAACTGGCCCGACAGCCATGGCAACCACTCAAAAAACTGCGATTGATGAGCAGCCATCGCATAAATTTTCTGGTCAATCACATCCGATATGTCGACAACAATATCATGCGAAAACGGGAGTGGCTTTTGAAAC
>JBBRGI010000360.1:0-2772 GCA_038240855.1 Bacteroidales bacterium
CCTTTTTATATTTTTGAGCAGTACCTATAATATTGTCAATAAGGAGGGCTGTGATTTTGTTGCCATGTTCTGAAATTGTATTCCAGACCAATTGAAGAAATTTTTCGTTAATATCACAGACTTGCAATTGATATCCGGATACATTCTCAGGTGACAAACCGATTTTTTTTGCAGAAGTTCTTCTCATTTTGCAGTATGTTTTATTTTGCAGTGTGTTTTATTTGATGAGTATTCACACAATTTTCTTTTGTAAAAATCGAAACAGTAGTTATGAACCGCGCAGATCGGTTTTTAAAAATTTGTCGACAGCAGTTATCCATTTTTTTGATTGGTGCAATTTGAAACTATCTGATAAATATCATCTTTCGCCTTACAGCCGGGCACAAAATGCATCACGTCCTGGCTATAAGTCATTAACATAGTGACTGTTGGCTGTATCAGGCATTCAAACATCCACGAAGCTGTTTTTGTAATAATTTCCAAATATACATAATTGAATCAATTTTGCTAATTGATTTCACAAAATTTGATGTTATATCATGTTTTTTTTAGCCGTACATTAATTTTCATCTTGTTAAAAACCCTTTCAGTGCACATCTGTGGCTGAAGGGATTGTAAATTTTTTTTACTTTTACAGTTTCCAAATCCAATTCAAGGTGATTATGTCAGAAGTTATAAATTTGATCGGAGTCGATCTCGGTGGCACAAATATTCGTGCAGGAAAAATTGTTGATCAGAAAATTATTCAAATCGCGAAAGAAGACACATTCGCTTCAGGAACTGAATCCGAAGTATTGAACCAGCTTTTTGCTGCGGTTGATCCTTGTCTCGATTCAAATACAAAAAGCATCGGGATTGGAGTCCCGTCAATTGTGGATGTTGAAAAAGGGATTGTCTATGACGTGGTCAATATTCCTTCCTGGAAAACTGTACCGTTGAAAGATATCCTGGAAACCCGGTATAATGTGCCTGTTTATGTCAATATCCCTGGATAGGTTCAGGATACTACAGATAATAATTTTCAAGTCAGGGATTCATAATAGCGCACCTTTTGAATAAAAATAAGCAGTTCAAAGCTGATAAAAAATGGTGTCTTCATCAATTTTTGGTGTTTTTTGATTTTCTGTAATGAAATGCCTAATATAGCGACAGATTCATGATCATCACTAAAATTTTTATATCGTAAAGAATGAACCTGAAGAAATCAATATTTTTCGTCTGCCTGATGGCTTTGCTTCCTGAAATAAATCCAGTATTGGCCCAGGCGCAGTGGCGCGGCCCAGCACGTGACGGCATCTATCCCGAAACTAATTTACTGAAGGTGTGGCCGGCAGAAGGTCCCAAAATGCTTTGGTCGTTCGAAGGCCTGGGAATAGGACAAAGCAGTGTTGCGGTGTCAAACGACCGGGTATTTGTTACGGGAATTCCTGACACATTGAAATCGGAAGGTTTTCTATTTGCTTTCGATACGAACGGAAAACAATTATGGAAGAAATCCTATGGTGCCGACTGGACGACTCTTTTCCCGGGAGCCCGTTCCACACCGACTGTAGTTGATGACCTGATCTATATTGAAAGTGGAAATGGCAGTGTTCATTGCCTCAAAGTCAGTGACGGGGAAATGGTGTGGAGTGTCGATTTCTTTAAGGATTTACAAGGTGACTCGGTTAAATTTGGTTTTTCCGAATCACTGCTGATTGACGGAGACAAATTAATCTGTACTCCAGGTGGAAAAGCAAACAACGTAGTGGCGCTGAACCGGTTCACCGGAAAGATAATCTGGGCTGGGCCGGCATACGGCGAAAGAGCGACTTACAGTTCACCTATTCTGATTAACCATAATGGTCATCGATTGCTTATACACCTTACGGCAACTTCCATTATTGGACTGGATGCTGAAAACGGAGAAATGTACTGGCGTATCCACCAGTTCCAGGACAATAAAATTCATGCCAACACACCGGTCTATTTTGATGACAAATTACTGATCCTGAGCGCATCACGAAAAGACAGTTCCGGACTTGTGTTACTGCAACTTTCGCCAGACGGTAAGAAAGCTGAAATTGCCTGGCGAAACAGGGAATTTACCAACCTGATGGGTGCTTTTATTCAGAAAGACGGATTTATATACGGGGGCGCCTATTTGCAACCCAAATGGTTCTGCATCGATGTAAAGACCGGCCTTACGAAATACATTGCCAAAGAGTTAGGTGGTGGTCCGGTGATTTATGCTGACGGATTATTTTATTGTTATGCTGAAAAAGATGGTGAAATAGCCCTGGCTGAAGGTAATCCCGAACAATTTCGGATAATCAGCAGATTTAAAGTGCCGCTTGGAGCAGATCAGCACTGGGCGCATCCTGTGATTGCCGATCAGAAATTATACATCAGGCACAATGATGCCCTGATGGTTTATGATATTAAAAAGTAAAAATTGACAGCATTATGATTTGATCACATCAATGGCTGATATATTTTCATAATAAAAAAAGGAGCTTTCGCCCCCTTTTCCCAATTTAAATAATAATAAATTTCTCTTTAGGTGTTTGACAGAAGGCACATTTTGCGTCAACAGCAGAATTGTCATAGGTGTTGCCGCAAACAGGACAAACAGCAAATACAAAAGGTAATGTATTTTCACCGGTTGTTTTTAATGCATTGAGCGCCGTTTGATAGAATGCTGCATGTTTCTTCTCTGTGTCAAAAGCCCAGGTAAATGACTTTGTTGCCTTTTCAACTTTTTCAGATTCGGCATCTGCCAGGAATTGAGGA
>JBBRGI010000361.1:0-2758 GCA_038240855.1 Bacteroidales bacterium
AGAGTTGTAGAACTGAGTTTCATATTTGGCTTTAATGCGTACCAGGTCATCTTCTGAAAATCCCTCTTTTTCAAACTTATCAAGTGCTTCAAAAATTGCGATCTCCACGTCGGTAAGATTTGCATCGGGATTTGCACTCACCGAAATTCTGAAACTTCCGGCCAGCTCCTGCGATTGATTTCGTGCCATTACACGCGAAGTCAATTTTTTCTCCTTGACAAGTATCTCATACATGGGGGCCTTTTTCGTATTGGAAAGCAATTCACCCAGGAAAATAAGCGCGTAAGAATCTCCTGTAAATTGCTCCACTGTAGGGAAAACCATTGTCAACTGAGGAGTTTTTGCAAAATTATCTTCATGATACAACTTAACAATCGAAGGAAGTGTCACAGGCATTGCAACCCTTTTTTCGACTTGCGTACCCCCGGCAATCTCTCCAAAATATTTCTCAACCATTGCTCTTATCTCTTCTTTATTAATATCACCCGAAATTACCAGAGTGGCATTATTTGGAGTATAGAATTTACCATGAAATGCTTTAACATCTTCAATTGTGGCATTTGTAAGATCTTCCATTTCCCCGATCACTGTCCAGCTATAGGGGTGTCCGGCCGGGTACAGATTTTTCGCAATCAGGCCTGAATTAAACCCATAGGCTGCATTATCCACACTCTGACGTTTTTCATTCTGAACGACATTCTGCTGATTGGTCAATGCTGATTTTGTTACCGTATTGGTGAGGTATCCCATCCTGTCGGATTCCATCCACATGGCCATTTCGAGTGCATTTTTCGGAACAACCTCATAATAGTTGGTTACATCCGTACTCGTACTGCCATTCAATGTTCCTCCGGCTCCCTGAATGTTTTTAAACAACTGATCCTCGCCGACATGTTCTGATTTCTGAAACATCATGTGTTCAAAAAGATGGGCAAAACCGGTCTTCCCGGGAACTTCACGGCTCGATCCAACATGATAGTAAACCGCAAGAGCCGCAATTGGATCTGACTTATCTTCGTTAAGAACAACAGTTAAACCATTGTTCAATTTGTACTTCTCAACCGGTATTGACAACCCGGCCTCTTCCTTCCGGGAATTACACGATAAAAATGAAACGATCATCAGGATAAGACATGTTTTTTGCATGGTTAATGATTTAGGTAGAATAAAAAAGTAACTTATTTAAGGTTTTGAAATTAAGAAATTTTTCATTTAAAAGCAATACCAGTACTGTTAATTGTGTGGGGCCATAAGGGAAACCGGTAATATACATTGGGAACACCAAGACTATCCATGCGTGCCTTTAAAAGGTCGGACTGACTAAGGGGAACCAGCCTGTCGGAAGTTCCGTGCATGATCATCGTAGGAGGATCGTTCTTATCCAGGTATTGTATAGGTGATGCTTCCCTGTAAATTTCCGGAGCCTCCTTGAAAGAATGAGCCAGAAAAGAAATAACCAGCGGATGATTGACAGAATTCAGTTGTCAGATCGATGGGGCCATAAATGTCAATGACTGCTTTTATCCGACGATGATGATCAGTGTTGGTCAGGCTATCGGTTATTACACCGTGATTTTTCCACCCATAGAAGGGCAAGGTGTGCTCCTGCCGAGCCTCCAAACTTCCCGCAGCAGGTTACTCCTTGTATTTTGAACAAAGATTATTAAATATTAATCATTTGACCTGTAAAACAAATGAAAATTGCCGAAGGGGTCGGTAACTATAAGCTATCGATTTCGGAGAATGGGAACAACTTTTTTATGAATTCTTCAGCGAGTGATCTGGAAGAATGGGGGTATATAAACCAGGAACAAAAGCTGATCCTTAGATATTCCGATCCGGTGATAAAAATGAAATATCCCTTTTCATTCGGAGACCAGCAAACTGATCATTTTATCGGTGTTGCCTCGTATAGCGACACGAATACAATTGATTTCTTCGGTGACTGCACCTTGGCGGCAGACGCGTATGGCAAATTGGTTCTCCCGAACCAGATCATCGAAAACGTCCTGCGTATAAAATCGGTTAAAAAAGGGCTCCAGATTAATATGTGTGGCACCACGGATATCAATATGACAAGGTATTCATGGTATGCCTCCGGTTACAGGTACCCAGTGTTGAGCGTATGTACGGTCGAAACCCGGAATAACGAAGGTGTTCCCCAAGTTACAAAAAGTGCTTTTGTAAATACTCACCAGCTCATTGAACGAAGCGCGATTTTAATGGCTGGTAACTCGATTACCGAAAAGAGTGAAGGTAAGCAGCCTGAAAAAAACGGAGTTACCGTCACCCTCTCCCCAAATCCATTTGACAGGAATCTCACTTTTACATATTTTCTGACAGAACAGATGCCTGTTTCAATCGAACTTTATGATATGTCAGGGAAACACAATGGATGGCTGGTTAAGACCCAGGAACAGTCTGCAGGACTGCATACCGGGGAGCTTGATGCCCAGACCTATGGCTTAATGCCGGGTGCCTATTTTCTACGTTTCACCTTTGATAGACAGGTGGTTATGCGCAAAGTAGTTAAACTCTGATCAACATTTTTATTTCAGCAGAATAATACATGACTTGAGTCTCCTACCTAATTCAGGAACACTAATTTCCTCCAAAGCTGCCGGGGAAGTATTGCTGAACCATCCGCAAAACAGGACCTCCTTTGATGATACCGATTGTACTACCTTCCAGCAATAAGATGGCACAATAACTTTTCCCATTTTCCGGTCTCCAAAATATCCCCCGCAGACGATATACA
>JBBRGI010000362.1:0-2749 GCA_038240855.1 Bacteroidales bacterium
CTTCACCGGGAACGCTGACCTGCGGAGGTTTCGCCGGCTCATGGCAGCATGAAGAACAGGATGCCCGCCAGTTTGCGGACTGGGGATTTGATTTTCTGAAGTATGACTGGTGCTCGTACAGCAAGATTGCAGGCCAGGATAAAAGCCTCGAGGCTTACAAAAAACCATACATGCAGATGGGCACTATTCTGAAATCTCTTGACCGTGACGTCGTGTTTAATCTGTGTCAGTACGGTATGGGCGATGTCTGGAAATGGGGAGGCGAAGTTGGAGGGCATTGCTGGAGGACCTCAGGGGACCTGGGCTTTGAACTCGACCGCATCTTTGATGTTGCGTTAAAAAACAGCGAACACAGGCAATATTCCAAACCCGGCGAATGGAACGATCCCGATTATATTCAGATTGGTTGGATTGGCCAAGCCAGAGGACAAGGTGTTCCTAAACTTACCCTGATGCCCGCAGCCATGCAATATGCCTACATGTCGATGTGGAGTTTGATGGCAGCCCCGTTGATTTACAGCGGCGATATGTCGAAGCTGGATGAATTCACCCTTAATGTTCTCTGCAACCCTGAAGTGATTGAAGTCAACCAGGATCCTCTGGGTGAATGTGCATTGGTGATCAAAAAATCTGACGACCGCTTTCTGATGGTGAAATATCTTGTTGACGGCTCAATTGCTGTTGGTTTATTTAACCGTGGAAAAGTTACAGATGATGTTACGGTTGACTGGTCGGAACTAAAAATCTCAGGGAAACAGTCGGTCAGAGATATTTGGCGACAAAAAGATTTGGGTGTTTTCCAGCAGAAGTTTAGCAGGCAAGTTCCTGCTCAGGGTGTAGTGATGGTGAAAATTACAAAAAAATAATCGCAGAATTGGAAATTGAGATCTTTCCGAAAAGTTGAATTTATAAAAAGGCCACTAAGTCGCAAAGTCACGAAGGTTCACAAAGTCACGAATTTTCATATATTATGCTTGGTGTTACTTTGAGTCTTTGTCCCGCACACATGGGATGATGGCAGGAACCGCTTTATATGACTTGATTTGAAATATTGAACAAGGAAATAAATATGATGAATGTAAAAGCCTGGTACGAAAAGGTGATTATCCCGACCTACGGAATCGGGAAGCCGGAGAAAAACCCCATGTTTCTGGAGAAAAGGGTTTACCAGGGAAGTAGTGGTGTGGTTTACCCGCACCCCGTAATTGAAAAGATCATAGATGAAAAGGTTGACAAAGAGTGGAATGCCATATTTCTCGAAAATCAGTATCTGAAAATCATGATCCTGCCCGAATTGGGAGGGCGGATTCAGATGGCGTATGATAAAACCAGGCAACGGCATTTTGTTTATTATAACCGGGTGATTAAACCTGCTTTGGTGGGATTGACCGGACCGTGGATCTCGGGTGGGATTGAATTTAACTGGCCCCAACATCACAGACCCTCAACATTCGAGCCGATTGAACATTGCATCGAAGAGAACAGCGACGGCAGTGTAACCGTTTGGTGCAGTGAGGTTGAGCGCATGTTCCGGACGCGTGGAATGGCAGGTTTTACTCTCCATCCTGACAAAGCTTACCTCGAAATCAAGGTGAAATTATACAACCGTACCAATCATCCGCAAACATTTTTGTGGTGGGCAAATCCGGCAGTCAAGGTTAATGACGATTACCAGTCGGTTTTTCCACCGGATGTGAACGCGGTTTTTGATCATGGTAAACGCGATGTGTCGGAGTTTCCGATCGCCAGGGGAACTTACTATAAGGTCGATTATTCACCCGGGACTGATATTTCGCGGTACAAAAATATTCCTGTGCCCACTTCGTATATGGCGGTGAATTCGAAATACGATTTTGTGGGCGGTTATGAGAACGACACCCGGGGCGGATTGCTCCATGTGGCCAATCATCATATTTCACCGGGAAAAAAGCAATGGACCTGGGGACACAGCGATTTTGGCCAGGCCTGGGACCGTAATCTGACCGATGAGGATGGTCCTTATATTGAACTGATGTGTGGCGTTTTTACAGACAATCAGCCCGACTTTTCGTGGATAATGCCCGGTGAAGAAAAAACTTTCCGGCAATATTTTATGCCTTACCGCGACCTTGGTCTGGTAAAAAATGCCACGAAAGAGGCTATGGTCAACCTTGAGATGGTGGATGGAAATGTAGTGATAAAAGCCTTTACGACTGCTGCCTACCCCGGAGGAAAAGTAATTCTGAAGGCGGGTTCAAAAATACTGTTTGAAGAGATATTCGATTTTCATCCGGCAACTTCGTATGAAAAAGTTTTAATTATCCCGGAAGGAATAGATTCAACATTACCCGAAATTGCAATCCTGACTTCCGTGGGAAAGGTGCTCGTTTCATGGCAACCTGAACCAGATCAGCCAAAGGCAATTACCGAAGCCGCCAAAGCGGCCCGACTTCCAGGCGAAATAGAATCGAACGAACAATTGTACCTGACAGGTCTTCACCTTGAACAGTATCGTCATGCCACCTACGACCCACGTGATTATTATCTTGAGGCACTTCGGCGCGATCCGAAAGACTCGCGGTGCAACAATGCGATGGGTTTATGGCTGTTGCGTCGCGGAAAATTTGAAGAAGCCGCGGACTGGTTTCGCAAAGCGATCACTACACTCACCGCGCGGAATCCGAATCCGATCGATGGTGAGCCGTTCTACAATCTTGGAATAGCACTCCGGCTTCAGCAAAAATACACCCTGGCTTACGAAGCATTTTAC
>JBBRGI010000363.1:0-2747 GCA_038240855.1 Bacteroidales bacterium
ATAGGTGGGCCTCACGGCGATACCGGTCTCACCGGACGGAAAATTATTGTCGATACTTATGGCGGTAAAGGAGCCCACGGAGGTGGAGCATTCTCGGGTAAAGATCCTTCCAAAGTAGACCGTTCGGCTGCTTATGCTGCCAGGCATATCGCTAAAAACCTGGTTGCCGCAGGTATTGCAGATGAAATTTTAGTTCAGCTTGCTTACGCGATAGGGGTTGCACAACCAGTGAATATTTATGTGAACACCTATGGCACAGCCAAAATAAATATGATTGATGCCGTGATCGCAGACAAAATCACGGCTTTATTCGATCTGCGTCCTTATGCAATTGAAACACGGCTGAAACTTCGTAATCCAATCTACGAAGAAACTGCAGCCTATGGTCATATGGGACGTACTCCGGTTACGATCACCAAAAAGTACTCTTCGCCTTATTTTGGCGAACGTGTAAAAGAAGTGGAATTGTTTACCTGGGAGAAACTCGACTATGTCGATAAAATCAAGACTGCATTTGGCGTATAAAATCGCCTGAATAATAAGATATCTGGCCGGGTAAACCTTTTAATCAAGGATTTACCCGGCTTTTTATTTACCCGATTTTACCCCGGACAATGGACTGGATTTTTTCGCAACGTTGTTTGCCTGAATTTTTAAGAAAATATTCAATAATCCGCTTTTCGGGATCAAATGGAGTAAGTTCATCAAGACCTAATGATTTTACCGCTATTTTTATGATTTCGCGATCGGGAATTCCGACAGAACGGTGTTGCTTCCGGAGAAAATACTTACCTGCATCGAGCATTGCCTGCAGAGGAATCATTCCGACTAATTCCGAACCAGTAACCCTGATCCTACGGTCACGCGCCCTTTCACAAACTTCTTCAAAAGCCTCGTGGACAGATGTTACTGTAATATCTGTGAGATTCATTGAAATTTGAGCAATTCCATATTCCTTTATAAACCAGCCTATAGCCCTCACTTTTTTCAATGTTCCGGGAATCCTGACAGGTTCACCGTTTTCGTCCGTACTGATTTTTCCTGTCAGCGGATCACCTTCTCTTTGCAAACGGCCTGCTTCGCGAACATCAAAGGCAATTGCATTGGCCAATCTAACTGAAGTGGTGTTCAGATTTATATTATAAGCAATCAGAAAATTCCTGGCCCCGATAGCCGTAGCTCCCGATCTTGCATTAAATACCGTGGGACCAAAATCGGGCATCCATTCCGCAGTTTGCATTTTTTCGGCAAGGCCTTCGTATTCACCTGAACGACAATTTGCCAGACTCCGTCTTTTCTCCTCATACGCAGCATATTCATAACAATACACCGGGATGTTCAATTCATTGCCCACACGTTTAGCGAGAAGCCGCGCGTATTCAACCGTCTCCTCCATCGTGATATCCGAAACGGGAACCAACGGGCAGACGTCTGTTGCTCCAAAACGGGGATGTTCGCCCTTGTGATAACGCATATCAATAAGCTCCGAAGCACGCTCAATCGCCCTGAATGCAGCTTCACCAACGAACTCTGGTTCTCCGACAAACGTAACCACTGTCCGGTTGGTGGCATGACCGGGATCAACATTAATCAGCCTGATCCCCTTTACACTTTCGATAACATCGGTAATCTGCTTTATGATAGAAAGATCACGCCCTTCCGAAAAGTTTGGGACGCATTCGATTAGTTGTTTCATTGTTGACATTTAGATTGCAAATTTCTAATTTCTTACCACATTGGCAAAATGTCACATTTACAAATTGTCTTTTTAAACAAATTTCTTACCTGTATTTTCGTTTAGAAAAGTCCATGCAACTGGGCATCGATCCGGTCGATTACCTTGCTGATATCTTCTTTGTTTTCGGCGAAATTAAGTTCGTCAATATTAATAACCAGCATTTTGCCAAGGCGGTACCGGGTTGCCCACGCTTCGTACCGTTGGTTAAGTTGTTTGAGATAATCAAGGCGTATGCTTTCTTCATAATCTCTTCCGCGTTTTTGAATCTGCTGAACAAGGGTCGGAATTGAAGCCCTCAGGTAAATGATCAGATCGGGAGCTTTGATCAATTTTCCCATAAGGTCAAAAAGCGAGTGATAGGTTTCGAAATCGCGCGTACTCATCAGTCCCATTTCATGAAGGTTGGGGGCGAATATTTCAGCATCTTCGTAGATCGTCCGATCCTGAATTACTGTTTTTCCCGCATGGCGGAAATCGATGATCTGGCTAAACCTGTTGTTGAGGAAATAAACCTGCAAATTAAAAGACCAACGTTGCATATCGTGGTAGAAGTCATTCAGATAGGGGTTTCCATCAACTTCCTCATAATGGGCATCCCATCCATAATGCTTTGATAGAATTTCGGTTAAGGTCGTTTTCCCGGCACCAATATTACCGGCAACCGCGATGTGCATTGCTGCAGCTTCTTTTTTCACGTTTAAATTTTTGTACGTTATTATTTTTTAATCCTGATTTCAGTAAACGCCTGTGATTTTCAATGCGAACTTATCCGGCAATACCTTTATTTTTATTGAGTATTTCATGAATCACAAGCAGATGGTCGAGGTATTCCCTGGTGTTCGACAACCGGGGCACTTTGTTCTGACCACCCAATTTTCCGCGTTCGCGCATCCAATGTATAAAAGTTCCATCAGCAACTGCCAGAACATGTGGCCGCTCGAGGGTTGCATTTTTATGCCTCTTGGCTTCATAATCAGAGTTTAGGTCCTGCAATTTAAGATCAAGTACG
>JBBRGI010000364.1:0-2589 GCA_038240855.1 Bacteroidales bacterium
GTGGGAGCAGCCACAACAGCACTTGCAGCCGCAGGGTTTTTCGGTGATGACAAAGGCACCATTCTTACGATGATGATAATCGGAAGGATAATGTTTGGATCGGGTCTTGAAATTTTGTGTGTGTTGGCAACCCGAACTATCGTGAAATGGTTTAAAGGATACGAGATGGCGCTGGCCATGGCTGTTAATATCGGTTTCGGAAGATTGGGAACCGCACTGGGAATGGCCTCTTCGCTCGATATCGGAGGTGGCCGTCTTTCACCTGCCGTCACTTTCGCCGCTACGTTAATCGCATTATCATTCATCATGTTCATTATTTATACGTTCTTTGATGTTAAGATAGATCACCAGTACAAAGTTGCCCGCGATCCTAACGTAGCAGCTGTTCCCGAAGAGGAATTCCGTTTTGCTGATTTCATTAAATTAATTACCGACAAGTCATTCATCTATATTACATTACTTTGTTTGACATTCTATGCGGCGGTTTTCCCGTTCATTCAGTATGCACCCGATATGCTGATTAATAAATTCGGATTCACCTCCATTTTGCCGGCCGAAGGTTCGGTTATGATTTTTGGCAGCGAAACATTGGGGATTGTAGCTGTTTATCTTATTTTATTTGTTTTCGCCCTTGCATTCTCAATTGTTCCGTCGCGAATCCGGAATCTTTCCATTCGTAGGATATTTACTATTACACTGGTTACGGTATTCGGAATTATCATCTATAATTTTTGGGATATTTTGCAGGTGTGGCTTCGCAACGGGCCTAAAACGGCTTCCTTGATTCCGCTTGGTACGATAATCTTCACCCCGATATTTGGTAATTTTGTGGACAGGAAGGGTAAAGCTGCTTCGCTGATGATGCTTGGATCGTTTCTGCTGATTTTTGCTCATCTTTCACTTGCTTTGTCAGATAGTGTAACACTCGGATACGTGGCGCTGGTAAGTCTGGGAATTGCGTTCGCTTTGGTTCCTGCAGCCATGTGGCCGTCAGTTGCAAAAATTGTTCCTGAAAAACGTTTAGGAACTGCCTATGCTACAATGTTTACAGTTCAGAACTGGGGACTTGGTGCATTTTTCTGGGGAATTGGCGCCGTGCTCGATTTAGCCAATCACGATAACCTGGCCGCTATTCGTGACGGAAAAATGACTTACGATTATACCATTCCAATTATGATGCTCGTTGTTTGCGGGATTATTTCCATATTCCTGTCCGCTTTGCTTAAGAAGGCAGACAAAAAACAGGGATACGGACTTGAGTTTCCGTCAAGCATGAAGCATTAGGGAAGAGGCGAAGGGCAACTGGGCGAAACGGCGAAGGGGCGATGATGAGACAATTGTCAATTGAAAACCGGAAGGCGCGAAAACCGCGAAAAGGCTTTTTAGTCCGTCAAATGACTAATTTTTACAGAAAAATATTATTAAACATCTAATACTAAATTAAAAAGATATGGCTAAAGAGATTATCAACCTGGAACCAAAGGCTGTTTGGGAGAACTTTTATAAACTGACCCAGGTACCGCGCCCTTCGAAAAAGGAGGAGCAAATACAGTCGTTTATGATGAAATTCGGCAAAAACCTGGGACTTGATACCATCAAGGATAGTGTCGGAAATGTAATTATCCGTAAACCGGCCACCCCGGGCATGGAAAACCGCAAAGGGATTATCCTGCAGGGTCACCTGGATATGGTTCCGCAAAAAAACAGCGGCACGAAACACGATTTTGAAAAAGATCCCATCGATGCCTTTATTGATGGAGAATGGGTTCGCGCACGCGGAACAACACTTGGTGCCGATAACGGTATAGGCGTGGCCTCTGCCATGGCAGTTCTTGCATCAAAGGATCTCGTTCACGGGCCTATAGAAGCATTGTTTACCTGTGATGAGGAGACAGGCATGACGGGTGCAATCGGACTTCAACCTAATGTTTTGAAAGGGGATATCCTGCTCAATATGGACTCGGAAGAGGAAGGCGAACTTTACGTAGGTTGTGCCGGAGGAATCAATGCAAATATCGAATATGAATACGACGAAGTGATTGTTCCCGAAGGAGTAAAGCCATTTAAAATCCTGATTACGGGATTAAAAGGGGGTCATTCAGGTTTGGACATCAATCTTGGACGGGGTAATGCAAACAAACTGATTATACGTTTTCTGAAATATGCTACCAATGAACTCGATGTACGTCTAGCTGAGATCAATGGCGGTGGAATGCGTAATGCCATCCCCCGCGAAGGTTATGCAGTAGTGTTGGTACCCGAAGAAAATATTACGAACCTCAAAAAAGCGGTGAGTCATTACGAGTCAATCTATAAATTTGAGTTGAATACCGTAGAACCAACCCTGAGCTTTGCGATGGAAGAAACCGAAATGCCAGAATCACTGATCGAAGAACGCGTACAGGATGACCTGATCGACTCTGTGTATGCGTGTCCGAACGGCGTAATCAGGATGAGTGACGGAATGGCGGGTATGGTCGAAACTTCGACCAATCTTTCAACAATTAAATCGCAGAAAGGGGTAATTTTTGTCAAATGTCTTTTGCGCAGTTCTGTCGATTCTGCAAAAGAAGACCTCGTTGAGATGGT
>JBBRGI010000365.1:0-2550 GCA_038240855.1 Bacteroidales bacterium
TTCCAGAAGGTATTCCAAAAGGCATCGCAGCCCAGTGCCGGTGATTCCGGATCAGCAAGTTGTCTTACATTTTCATCGGCATCTACCCATTTACCGTCCACATCGCTGAAGGTATTCCTGCTACACAAAGCCCTGTACATATTTGAATAAAACCGGATCTTCTCACGACGATCGTTGGTTGATATTTTAACGCGTTCAAACAGGTTATTCCAGGTGTTAACATTGTTTTGCCTGACAGCATCAAAGTCCCAGCCAAAGGGTTTTGTTACTTCTATTTCCAGGTTAAGAGAGGCATTCCCGATGCTTACATACGAAATGGCCGTACGAACCTTTACCTGCTGGTTTTCGCGGGTGTCAAACTCCGCAAAGGCACCCGCATCTTTGCAATTCTTCAGCTGTAGAATTGCAGTATTATTCTGGACTCCGTTTTCAGACCAAACCCCAAAATTCTTGAGGGGCTGATCAAATTCGACCACAAAATTGACGATGTATTCCTGCGAAATTCCACCGGACCAGGTATTCGGAGATAACTGCTTACTGAATCCTTCAATACGGTGGTCGCTCACCTTTTTGATCTGAACTTCCTCTAATTGATAACCATATTCAGCCGGAGTTTGCAGATCGATCAATACACGTGATCCCTCTTTATCCTTAGGAAATGTATAGCGTTGAAAACCACAGCGTGTAGTGGCGGTCAGTTCCGCCTTAATCCCATAATCAGTAAGGTCTGCTTTATAATAACCAATAGGTGCTTCTTCAGTTTCCTTGTTTAACCGCGAACGGTAACCTTCATCCGGTTTTTTCTCGTCCCCTACCAATGTCTGCAATTCACCATTGGTTGGCATCAATGATAATCCGGCCATTGTCCATTCGTGGATATGACTAAACCCGCCAATGGTTTCAAAGATCGGATCATAACCAGCCTGCCAGCCGCCGTTTTGATTATCGGGACTGAGTTTCACCATACTGAAAGGCATCCACGGACCGGGAGCGATCATCCAGCGTGAATGAGCAGTTCCCATCATTGTGTCGGCATAGCCTGCCGGGGTGATCAGTTTTTGTGGGGCACGAATTACTTCACCTGTTTGTACTTTTTTTCCATCAATCCTGATTTCATAATTACTTGTCCGATTAGCCTCAACCGCTGGCATCGGGGCTTCATAAACAGATCGCCCGGTTTCGATAATTTCGGTAAATATCTCTTCTCCATCAAGAAGGATACTCAATTGTGGTTTCCCCGTGAGATGTTCTATATCGGCCAATAATGGCTGTGCTTTTCCATCAGGTGTTTCAATTTCATAATCAGCAGCTTTTATGTCGCGCAAAAAAACGTTTTTATTCAGGATTAGCTTGGCGCTTTCCGGACCTTCCAGCCGAATCTGATCAAATTTCAGCCATGAACCTTGCAAGGTTGTCACGTTGATTTCATTACCCCCTTTTTTCAGAAGATTCCGCTCAACAGGTATTTCAATTAAAAACTCTTTTCCCAACCCGGTGCTGTCATTAACGGAATGCTTCACACTGTCTTTCGGCAATTCGAATTTTGTTGGTTTTCCATTAATGGTGACTTTAAAAATGGGTGAATTTTCTGAATTGTAATCGAAAAGATCAATAATCAGTTTCCATTCTCCCTGTTTGGGCAGTTTGTCAACCCCGAACAGAATGTTCAGCGTATGCGAACGCCATCCGGCGGTTGACCAGGTTCCGCCCCATTCGTCTGCAGGACCCGGTAAAATATAGGGGAAATCATTTTTAACTTCCGACCGGCCAATCAGAAAATAACGGTCTTCCCAACCAAAATCTTTTTCAAGAAAACGTTTATACCCATTTGGAGCAAGCGAAAATTCGGAAGTACTGTTATTTGCCTCCCCAATTTGCCAGATCACCTGATTCTCCGTTTTACACGAATAAAACAGGATGCCGCAACATAAAAGGGAAATGAAGGATATTTGCTTTGCTCCCCGGAAAAATAGCTTTATTGTTTTTTTCATTTTTTATAAGTTATTTTTAGAAACCATGATCAGTTTTAATTATTCAACATTATTTACCGAAGGTTAAGATCAATCTTAATCTTCCTTCCCAAAATCTTTATTTGGCGCTGGCCCCAACCAAAGTTCAAGCAAGCCCCCTTTCACAAAATCCCTGTGATAAAACCAGTTCTTTTTCCAGGATTCACCATTCATCTGTGCTTTTTGGATGTAATAGTTTTCGGTTGAATTATTGTAGGTCTTTATTACAAAAGTCTTCCCCGGATAGTATTTGGGATCCAGTTTGATCGTTATTTCATCGAAAACCGGACTGGTAATATCATAAACCGGATCGGCTTCTGTTGTGCCGCGTAAACTAAAAAGTCCGAGAGACATCAAAGCGCTTACTCCTCCCATCTGGCCCTGATCTTCATCATGTCCACCATAACCCTTATCCGGAGTGATGGCACCATAGGCTTGTTCGTTTACCTTCCTTACCCAGTATTGCGACAGCCAGGGCTTGCCTGCATAGTTGAAAACATGTGCATTGGAACATCCTGGCTGATTGGCATAACTTACATAT
>JBBRGI010000366.1:0-2532 GCA_038240855.1 Bacteroidales bacterium
ACCTTGTTCAATCTTAACCATCCCGAAACTTCAACACCAAAATCAACGTGATAATTCCCGTTTGCAAGTTTTTCAATTTTTACGGGACTTAACCGTTCCATTACCCTATCGGGATTGGCTGTATGAGCCACCAGCTTCCCTTCGGGCGCTTTCCGGAGAACTGCAGGTTCCCACGCGGAATCATCAAATCCGGGGCGGTTCCAGCCCGGTTGTTCCTTCCGGGCATCATAATGCTCGCCATAATAAACCATGTCCATCAGTATCGGACCCCGGGAAACTTTCCAGCTTTCATCACTCACAATAATTTCTTCACTCCCGTCTTCATAGGTAATATAAATCTGTGCCATGAATCGGGGTGTACCATAGGCTGCGGTCCAGTGTTTTGCAGGATTATAAAATCCGTTACCAAGGATACTACCCAAGGCGTTCTGACCTTTTATCAGTTGATTTTTAATATCATACGCAAGGTACATGACTTTGTATTCCCTGAAGTTATCTTCCAATGGAATGTATTCTTTGATCAGCCCGGGACGTTTTGCGTAATTGGTCTGGTTGGGTACTAAAACATCGTCACCAACCTTCATCCCGTTCAGATACAGCTCAAAATATCCCAGACCGGTGACAAAGGCAACCGCTTTGCGGACCGTTTTCTCAATTTTAAAATCTTTGCGGAATATCGGGGCCGGAGGAGGCAACTTTTCAGGAAGCGGGGCATTATTTCCTGGTTTAGGCAACGCCTCTTCTCCCTGCCAGGGAGCACCGATCCATTTGGCACTCCATTCCATTGGCGTTAAAATTCCCATACGCCAGTAAGCGGGTGCGCTCCACGGAGAAACCTTCCCGTCTTTATCCCATACACGCACCTGCCACCAGCAGTCCATACGCGATGCCAAGGGTTTTCCGGCATATTGAATCCGGTTTGACTGCTCGCTGATGACCTTTTTACTGTCCCAAAGATCAGGTTTTCCAAGATACTTTTCAGAGGTCGCCACCCGTATTTCCCAGGCCGTTTGCATCTGTCCGCGTTCTCCTTTAGCTGCTGTATTTATCCATGCCAGCCTCGGCTGTAAAACATCAACAACTGACGGATTCTGCAGATATTCGCAGGTGAGTTTCGATGGGTTAATTTTCCCGAAAGAGACCAATCCGCTAAAAAGCGAAAGAAGGATCAAAATACATAATTGTTTAATCATCATATGTTTACCACTATTAATTCTTCACAATTTAATTCACAAGCCTATTTAAACGAATGGCCTTTATCAGACCAGCCTCAGCGTCTTTTACTTTCAATAATTTCAAAACCAGGCATTCTTCATCCTTTTGAAGCGAGAGATCGCCAACTGGCATCCAATCCCATGTTCGTTCGACGGACTCCGTCCGGGTCACGAAATCGCGTTCAGGCAGGATCACAGAATTGAAAGGTTTCTCAATTTCAAAATTTACAGAACCTGCATTTGAGCGGAGCATAAATTTACTTCCGGTTTCACCAACCTGACAACCGTATTGCAACTCAACCCGGTATCTCCCGGCTTGCTGCATATTCAGTCGCCAGTAAATCGAGTCGCCGTTCTGAATCCAGCCCTGAGTATGCGACTGATTGGGATGAACACTTGAATAGTTAATTTTCCCGGACAAGGTCGCATCCTGAACAGGGAAGGTAATGCTTTTCTCTTCTGCAAAACCCGCTTCGATGGTTGTCTGCACCTGGTACTGGCTTACGAGTTCATGTTCCCATTTTCTGAAAACGGCAGCAAGTGTGGCCCTGGTTTCGGGATACCTGGCGGCAATATTGAGTTTTTGAGAGGGATCTTCCTGCATATCAAACAGCAGCGTATCCTTCTGACCTGCGATCAGACGGTACCTGTCATTGCGGACAGATCCCATACAATTTATCATCGGGTAGTTAGCCTGCCGCGAAAAAATGTACCGGTCAACGGGTACAGAACGGAGGAGGATATTACCGCTCAAATCCTGGCCGTCAACAGGTAAAACCGGATTATCATTTACCGAGCACAATTTAAGAAGAGTGGGGAGTAAATCAATGTCCTGCGCGAGCTGATCAGTAGTCCCGGCCTGTATAGTGCCCGGCCACGAAATGTAAAAAGGTACCCGCACACCCCCTTCATCAACAGATCCCTTTTTGCCTTTCATATGTCCATTGTAACGAAAGGTATTCGGTCCGTTATCGGACATGAAAATAACTATGGTGTTTTCCCGGAGCCGGAGCTGATCGAGTTTAGTTAAAATAAGCCCGATGTTATCATCCATATTTTCGACCATGCCGTAAACCGACGCCAGTTCATTGTCTAACCCTTTAGCTTTGTATTTGTTAAAATATTTTTCAGGAACCTGGAACGGAGAATGAGGAACATTGTATGGGACGTAACAGAAAAAGGGTTCTTCCTTGTTCTTCTCAATAAAATTGAGTGCCTGCCGGGTAAAAAAATCGGTCGAATAGCCTTCAGACCTGATATCCTCATCGTTGTGTTTATATATTGCATCGAAATAATATCCAAGGTGTCCGACCATGAA
>JBBRGI010000367.1:0-2519 GCA_038240855.1 Bacteroidales bacterium
GTCAATCGAAAGTATAAAAGTTACTGCACCGGTTACTGATAAGTTTATAGTCATACAGGGTGACGGGAAAAGCTCACGGAAGGTGGAAAATATTCGGTTCGAAGGTCTCTCTTTCAAGGTCGCAGGATATAAAATGCCGGCGACCGGAAATGAGCCGGCACAGGCAGCTTTTCCGGTAGAAGCAGTTGTTATGGTTGATTTTGCGCGCAACATTGAGTTCGTGAATTGCGAAATCGCCCACACCGGAAATAATGGAGTGTGGTTCCGAAATGAATGTACTGATTGCCGCATCGAACGCTGTTACTTTCACGATCTGGGCGCAGGCGGGGTGAAGATCGGCAATTTTACGCTGCCCGAAAAATCCGGAAATCTGACCAGTAATATTGTAGTTGAAAACAATATCATTCGTTCAGGTGGCTTTGTGTTCCCATGCGCAGTTGGCGTGACGCTGTTCCATGCGAGCGACAATCAGGTTATCCATAATGAAATTTCTGATTTCCGTTATTCGGGTGTATCCGTAGGTTGGATTTGGGGTTATGCTGACAGTCCGTCGAAAAGGAACAAAATTGAATTCAACCAGATACACCATCTTGGATGGGGCGAATTATGCGATATGGGTGGCGTGTATTGCCTTGGAAAATCAGAAGGAACCACTGTCAGCAACAATGTGGTGCACCATGTTTATTCATTTGATTACGGCGGCTGGGGCCTTTATACTGACGAAGGTTCAACCGGTATTGTGATGGAAAATAACCTGGTATATAACTGCAAAAGTTCCGGTTTTCACCAGCACTATGGAGAAGAAAACATTATCCGGAACAATATTTTTGCCAACAACCTCAAAGCTCAGCTCCAGGCTACCCGTGTGGAAGACCATCTTTCGTTTACATTTTCGAATAATATTATCTGGTTCAAGTCAGGTGATTTGCTGAGCAGCAATTGGGGCAAAGTCAGGTTACAGTCAGATAATAACTGCTACTGGGACACACGCACTAAAGATATCCTCTTTGGGAAATTGTCGTTTGGTGAATGGAAAAAATCTGTTAAGGATGTTCACTCCATCATTGCTGATCCTGGATTTATTGATCCGTTAGCCTTTGATTTCAGGATTAAAAGTAGGGCCGCGAGCCGCAAAATTGGTTTTAAGGAATTTGATTATTCCAAAGCCGGCGTGTATGGTACGGACGAATGGATAAAGCTTGCTTCTTTTGATCCGGCTGTTGCTGCCCGCTTTGAAGAAGCCATTCAGCGAAATGAAGCGAGGGTCCGGTAATATTGGGGAACATTAGCATCTAATTAAACGTGAAAAAATTCAGAAAAATTTTCAGAATAGTCTGGTTTAGCCTTGTGAGTATATTTTTTATTTGGATGTGCTCAACATTCCAATCCAGAAACTTACCCAAAGACACTTTCACAAATGACAAAAAAGTTACAGTAACTCGGAATGATGATCAGATAACCTTCAAATCTGATTCTTCGGAAAACAACCCGGAAGTTATTTTTTTCCAGGGAGCACTGACCGACCCAAAAGCCTATGCACCTTTTTGCAGAAAAATAGCAGAGAACGGTTTTACCTGTCATCTTATAAAAATGGCATTCCGGCTTGCCAGTAAAGATTATAGAAAAATTTCAGAAATTTTTGACCTAAAATCAGGAAATTATGTGATTGGAGGTCATTCACAGGGGGGGAAAATGGCAGCTCAATTTGTTTATGAAAATCCAGGGATCATGAAGGGACTATTTTTATTGGGAACTTCTCATCCAAGAGACATCGACTTATCCAATCTTTCAATTCCTGTTTTAAAAATGTACGGAGAGAATGATGGACTGGCAAGCGTTGAGGAGGTTATTGAAAATAAGGACAAACTTCCTAAAAACGCAAAATTGATTTTAATTAAGGGCGGTAATCATTCGCAATTCGGATACCTGGGCAAACTCTTCACGGATGATAAAGCCGGGATTTCACTGGAAGAACAACAACAAATAACAGTTGACTATTTGATTGCCTTTTTGAATGAAATCGGAAACAATAAACAGCAATCTTTCAATTACTGAATTGACCCTCTAGGAGTGTTCGTTTGATAAATCATATAATAGTTGATTGGCTGAAATAGCTTTTCATAGCCTCCAGATATCCTGTGCACCTGAAACCAGAGAATCATCTGACAACTAAGCGTAACAACAAACTAATGAATATTGCTCATGCTCCTGATAACCTGAATGGTTTCCTTACATTAAAATAATATCTTTGTTTTTAACTTTTTTGATAAAGGATGGCTAACAGAAATCAACATTAAACGAACCTGCCCTGTCAATGTCAAAGGGAAATATCGTTGAGTTTTTTCAGGTATCATACAATCACTAAATATAAAAATCACCCCTTTATGAAAAGAACCCCGAACCGAGTTACACTTACATCTTTCTGTTTGTTGCTCCTTTTTGCCGTTTCAATGACCATTGTTCAGGCACAGACCGCATTCACCAACAACTGGCCCGAGTGGCGCGGACCTTTTAATACC
>JBBRGI010000368.1:0-2516 GCA_038240855.1 Bacteroidales bacterium
GGCTCTTTCTAATCCCTACGGCATTGAACAAGGGTTTGTCCCAGAGGTCTTAGGTGTGAATCCTATTCAAAAGCATTAGGTCAGAATCTTTAACTGAATAATTTCCATCTCCGTAATGCAATATTTATTTTATTGATTTAATTTCATAGCCTGAAAAAATACTCACGTTATGAAAAGACCTGATAAATAATTAAAATATACCCAAATGAACAAAAATAATTTACGATTACTTGCGGGAATGATCCTTTTGCCGGGACTAATGAATGCACAATCACTCGTGCAATATGTCGATCCGTTGATCGGGACGGCTCCGGCAACCACCAAAAGCGCACAAAAACACAGCGAAGCGGGTTCTGAATTAAAAGGTCAGACATTTCCCGCTGTTGGCAGGCCATTCGGAATGACCCAATGGACTCCTGAAACGCGCACTACCGAAGATAAATGTATCTCGCCCTATTATTACAACGATCAATACATCTCCGGATTCCGTGGGACGCACTGGATGAGTGGAAGTTGCACACAGGACTACGGAAGTGCTACATTGATGCCCTTTGTCTCTGATCGGATCGACACCCTGAAAAACCGGCCGTTTTCGCGCTATTCCCATCAAAAGGAGAGTTCCTCACCCGCCGGTTACAATGTTATGCTCGGAGATTTCGGAATCAATGCGGAAATTACAGGATCGGTACGCTCGGGCATGATGCGGTTTAACTATCCGACCGGCACCAAGAGCTACCTCTATATCCGGGTAAACAGTGATGAGAAGAAGGGGAAAATTGGGGCAGACAAGCAAAAAAATGAAATTTCGGGTTATAATCCCGTTTTCCGGATTTACCAGGGTAGTGGTAAATCTGCCGGCTTCAGTGGCTATTTTGTACTTCAATTCGACCAGCCATTCAGTGAAGTCACTCAACTAAGGAATGACCAGCAGATGGTCGTAAGTTTCGGAAATGCGACAAACATTAAAGTGCGTATTGGAACCTCCTTTACAAGTCTGCATGCTGCCCGCAAAAATCTGCAGCAGGAAATTCCCGACTGGGATTTTGAGAAACTTGTGAAAGCAACAGAGACCGTGTGGAACCAGACCCTTGGAAAAATCCAGGTAAAAGGGAGTTCGCATGACGACCTTGTCAAATTTTATACTGCCCTTTATCATTGTTATCAGTTGCCCCGGATTACAAGTGATGTGGATGGCAGTTACCAGGGCTTTGCACAGGATACATTGATTCACAAAGCAGTCGGATTCGATTATTACGACGATTTTTCGATGTGGGATACGTATCGTGCCCTCCATCCGCTGATGACCATTCTCGAACCAAAACGCACGCTCGATATGGTCAAATCGCTGGTTACAAAAGCGCAGCAGGGAGGGTGGATGCCAATCTTTCCGGCGTGGGGAAGCTATACGGCAGCCATGATTGGCGATCATGTAAGCACTATGATATCTGATGCTTATTCGAAAGGAATAACCGCCTTCGATACCGATACCGCTTATCGTTATATGCGGCAGAATGCTTTCGATCAACCATCCCCTGCGGAATACAAGGACGGAAAAGGACGCCGTGCCCTGCCCGGCTATCTGGAATACGGGTATATACCATTGGAAGATAGTGTCTGGGAAGCCTTTCACAAACGGGAACAGGTATCCCGGACTCTGGAATATGCACTTGACGATTACGCTTTATCGCAGTTTGCGAAAAAAACCGGGAAAACAGACGATTATAATTTACTCTTGAAAAGATCGAAGAATTATGCTCATGTGATCGATCCATCGACCGGTTACGCGCGTGGCCGTTATGCCGATGGCAGGTGGATTGAGCCATTTAATCCGTTTGTCAAGACCAGCTATATTTGTGAAGGGACGCCCTTTCAATACACCTGGTATGTACCACAGGATGTTCCGGGATTGATCAGCATACTTGGTGGGAGAGAGGCGTTTATAAAGCGACTGAACGAATTCTTTGACGACGGATATTACTGGCATGGCAACGAAACCGACCAGCAGGCACCTTATCTGTTTGCGTTGGCCGGAGAACCATCGAAAACAGAAGCGTGGGTACGGCAAATTGTTGCAGAAGAATACGGTACTGGTCCCGGCGGGCTCAGCGGCAACGAGGATGCCGGGCAGATGTCAGCCTGGCTCGTTTGCTCGATGATCGGATTTTATCCTGTATGTCCGGGGAAACCTGAATATGTGATCGGCACGCCTGCCTTTGATGAGATACGGATTAAATCGGCCAGCCAGGCGAAAGCATTCGTAATCAAGGCGCCAAACGTAAATTTAAAAACACATATCGTTGGCAGTATTACGATCAATGGTCGTGCTGCTGAAGGAAATATAATTCAGCATGATCAAATTATTAAAGGCGGGGAAATGATTTTCAGATGGAAGAAAGATTAAGGCGCATCTGGAAAGTTAAATTGAAATTGTGCTGCCGTATGCGCCGCATAGCAAATGTTGAAAAAAGTAATTGCAGTATAAACAAAAAATATGTAAACAATTTTCAGAACGAGTC
>JBBRGI010000369.1:0-2483 GCA_038240855.1 Bacteroidales bacterium
GCCACTTATAATTTTATAATGTTTAAATGGTCTAAACGTACAAAACCTTCGGGTGAAATCTGAATCAAATTTTTTCCAGCTTTCAGGCTAACACTGATTCTGTCCCACACCCATGAATCCGGCGTGCCTGTCATCCAGAAAGTCAGTTTGCCTGCCGGAATACCATTTATCAGGACGGGAGAATCAAAGAGTTGTTCACGTTTGAGGCTATATCTGAACTCCAGATGATACTTCCCGGCTTCGGGCGCAGTGTAATTCCATTCGATTTCCTGGTTTGCATCACCGGCTGTGCCTTCCAGGTAACCACTTCCTGTAAATCCTTTGGAGTCAGTATTTTTGCGGGCAATTTTGTAGTCGGCATCTTCTGCTTCGAGGAGGATTCCACCGGGGGTTGGTTCCATTGACGGAATATTAGGTGATCCTCCGTTAACGGTAATATCATACAAAGCATAACTATACGTTTTCCGCCAATCGACATGACCTACCCTGTTGGTCCACAACGGATTTTTATAATTTCCCAAAGAAATTGAGGCATAAATCCGCCATTCACCTGCTGCCTGATTTAAAGCCAACAGCGCTTTGTCAAGATGCTCCTTTTTAAAGCTTGACCTGAAAAATGCAAGTTCAGTTGCGCCCCGTATTTTATACCCATAATATTTCCCCAGATGAGCCATCGATTGGATATCGGATAGTGTCTGCCCCAGTTCCCTTTTTCCGGTAGCTTTGATCTCCCTGATTAAGCTGAGTGAACTGTCTGCTTTATTGTTTAATTGATCCGCAATCTCATATGGAGTAATGCCTTTAATTTTGACTTTGGAATTGATCGCTTTTACAAAATCAGGAATTGAGATATACCCGGTTCCTTTGTGTGGCGGCAGCGTGATAAACCGGTTGACATCATGATACCCGGAAGGGGTTTGAGCCGGATCAGGGCGCGATTGTCCCGATTCGATGTACCATTGAAAATCGAGCGATCCCCAGTGAAATCCCGTTGTAATCGGATAGATCATCGAAGCAAGCTGCCACGCGGCAAAGAGCTTTGAAACATCTGTTTTGGGAAAGTGAACCTTTAGTATCTTCTCGAACCGGTCATTCGGCAGTTGCGGATTGTATCCCAGTCGTCCCCAAAGCATCCAATGATACCAGTGTTTCGAAGTTTCCAACTGCCTCTGATTTTCAGGATCATTGCTGAGGAACTCCCTTCCCCACACGTATTGATCAGAACCGTAATAGAAACCTTGCGTAACATCATAAGGGATTTTTTGAATAAATTCCCTTACAAAGTCCGGTGCCCCCCATCTGAAATAGAAATTATCATCGTTGCGCAACGTCCAGATTGTCTGAAGATTTCCGGCTGCCTGAATGTCTTTCACGAAATTCTGATGAAAAACCTGATTTGTTGAGCTAAATACGTGCGCCTGCGCATACTTAAAACTGAAAACGAAATTTATGTTCTTGTTTTCGATAAGGGGTGCAAATTGTTTGGCGATTTCACCGGCTCCGGCTTGATGTTGCCTGTGAATAAAGGTTATTTTCCGGTCAGGTTGCTCTTTTAAGACATCCAGAACCCCCTGCCCGAATGTGCTGAATGCCCAGTCTTCTTTCTCCTGCGAAGAATAGCTGTACATGTTTTCGCCCGTAGTAAGTCCGATCCCTGCCAAATCCGGATAAGTAAGAAACAGTTGTTTTACACTCTTGCGAAAATAATCACGGGTGATCGCATTATCCGCTTTGTCCGTGATCCCGTATTTTCCAAACGTACCATTTGTGAAGATATTCCAGGTAACAAAATAGAAATTGATATTCCGTTCCTTGCCATATTTCATCACTTTTTGCCAAAAGTCAATCTTTTGGTCAATGGTCAGTTTCCTGATTATTTTATAATTATTCACAATATCCGGTTGGTCCAGTCCGATACCGTTCAGGTTATAGTTCTCCTGCAAATTTGCAGATGACTGATGAACATCATTTAAGGCGATATCGGGGTAGCCCGGAACTTTTACCAGAGAGGGAAAAGGATGTAAATTCCATAATGAAATGTAGTTATACCGGTATCGGGCAAGATTATCGATATATCCTTTCCAGAAATCAAGGTTCCACATTTCGGCGATATTCATCTGCGCAGCATCACTCATATCGGAGTAACTCGGTGTCCGAACGTCAAGCGGAATATTGAATTTTGTTCCACGAATTGCCATATATGGATTCTGGACAATATCCCTGACCGCATCGTATCCTTCGGTTTCGATGATTTCTGCCAGTTCAAGGCCGCCATACATCAGTCCTGCGTCATCTTTTCCAATTACCCGTATTACAGGATTTTTCCCTGCCGTTTTACGGATACAGAAGCCCTCTTTTTTCAGTAAAAGGACTTCCTTTTTCATCTCGCTGAATAGTAGTGTATCCCCCAAAGTTGCCAGCACAATATGAAGATCAGAATTTGATTTTTTTTGATATTCTGAAAGTGAAAATATTGCAATATT
>JBBRGI010000370.1:0-2478 GCA_038240855.1 Bacteroidales bacterium
ACCATCAAAAAAACATGCAAGTATCTGTTTTAGAAATTGTTGTAGTTGAAGCCCTTTGCTGCTAACGATGATTTTCGGTAAAATAACCCCCGATACAAGGTCGTAAAGCCTCGTTCTTTCAATGTAACGAAGTACAAGGGCAAGCCCCCCACGTCCAGAAATTTTGTCGTTTGTAACGCCTATTTTTGTTATCTTAGCTGCCATATTAGATAGTCTTGTGCACCTAAAAAGTGATGCGTTGTTTTTTGTTTTTTACACCACTAAAATATTCATTATTAATTAGATATGCAAACTATCTTTTATTTATTTTTCCCTATAATCGCTCAACTTAGGTAATAATAATATTTCAGTATCTTCATTTCTGTCTGTAATACTTTAAGCTCTATTTTGGGTTAAGAAAAATCAAATTGGGATAGCTTTGAATTTTCATTCCTTAATTCTTTCATTTTTTAATTTCCTCACCTTGACTCATTATTCTTGATTACAATTGTCGTCAGTCGGTTGACGGATTACATTGTCGAAACGAAGTTCAGCGTAGCTAATTGTCGAATTTGACTCTCATTGCCTTTTATCTTCTATCTTCTGCCTTCTGCCTTCTGCCTTTTTTTAATTTTTCTGTTCTTCATTTGGTAGAATAAATCAGAATGTTTACTTTTGCACTCCAATTGTTCAGGCAGGCGCTAAAAGTGGAAATGTAGGTTTCCCGCCTTCCGGACCCAAATAAAATAAATTGTAAGAATGTACGCAATTGTAGAAATCGCCGGACAACAGTTTAAGGTTGAGAATGAAAGAAAGGTTTACGTTCACCGCCTCCCACAGGATGAAGGAAGTGATGTAACATTCGAGAAAGTATTACTAATTGACAATGAAGGTGTTATCAGTATTGGTGCTCCTGTTGTTGAGGGTGCAAAAGTAACGGCAACGGTACTTAAACATCTTAAGGGTGACAAAGTGATCGTTTTCAAGAAGAAACGCCGTAAGGGTTACAAGAAGAAAAACGGTCATCGTCAATACCTGACACAAATTCAAATTACTGAAATTTTAGCGTAAATTTTAAAAAAAATTATCCATGGCACATAAAAAAGGAGCGGGTAGTTCGAAGAACGGTCGCGAATCGGAAAGCAAACGCCTGGGCGTAAAGATTTATGGTGGACAAGCTGCTGTTGCTGGTAATATCCTTATTCGTCAGCGCGGAACCTCTCACCATCCCGGAGCAAATGTTGGAATAGGCAGAGATCACACGCTTTTCGCGTTGATTGACGGCACAGTTGAATTCCAGAAGAAGAGAAATGACAAGTCGTATGTTTCTGTTCTCCCTTTTAAATCTGTAGAGTAAATCCGGATTTTAAATAACGAGATTAATCTCCTGTTTTGTTACTGTGGTAATGAAACAGGAGATTTTTTATTCGTACTTTTGTTTCTTGTTTAGGTTTTAACCGGGGAAATGGAATGATCAATCGCCTTTTCCTTGGATCGTTTAATATTCCCGGCAAAGAAACGACAGAAACGACAGAAACAACAGAAACAACAGGAACAATACGATATGTTAAATTTAAAATTTATCCAGGAGAATCCTCAGTTAGTCATTGAACGTCTTGCTGTGAAACGGTTCGATGCCCGTGCAATTGTTGAGAAAGTGATTGCACTTTACCTCAGACGAAATGAGGTACAAAACGAAGCGGAAACTCAAAAAGCCGAAATGAATCAGCTTTCAAGAGAAATCGGACAACTTTTTAAAGATGGGAAGGTTTCGGAAGCCAATGGGGCAAAGGAGCGAACTGTTGTTCTCAAGGATAAGATTAAAATTTTGGAAGGTGAGTTTGATGTTATTGATGCAGAACTTGCCAAACTTCAGGTATTGCTCCCGAATCTCCCATCTCTGCAAGTTCCTGAAGGGAGAGGTGCAGATGATAATGAAGTCGTTGCAACCGGGGGCGACATGCCCGTTCTACATAAAGATGCCAAACCGCACTGGGATTTAGCAACACAGTATAACCTGATCGACTTTGAACTTGGGGTTAAAATTACAGGAGCAGGTTTCCCGGTTTATAAAGGTTTTGGAGCCAGGATACAGCGTGCATTGATCAATTTCTTCCTGGATCAGGCACGCGAACAGGGATACCTCGAGGTTCAGCCTCCCTACCTGGTGAACGAAGCTTCAGGCTTCGGTACCGGGCAACTTCCTGACAAAGAAGACCAGATGTACCATTGCAGGATAGATAATCTTTATCTGATTCCGACTGCTGAGGTACCGGTTACAAATATTTTCCGCGACGTGATTGTCGAAGCGAAAGATTTACCCATCAAAACCACGGCTTATTCGGCCTGTTTTCGCCGCGAAGCGGGTTCATACGGTAAAGACGTGCGCGGATTAAACCGTTTGCACCAGTTCGATAAAGTTGAGATCGTCCAGATTGCGCATCCTGATAAATCGTATGAATCGTTGACCGAAATGGTAGCCTATGTTCAATCGCTTGT
>JBBRGI010000371.1:0-2402 GCA_038240855.1 Bacteroidales bacterium
GGATTGAATAGCGTTGCATCATTGATCGACTCGAGTGAAATCTTTGTCTTGATGTATTTTTTTGGATAGCAATCGGTACCTTTTCCCCAGGCCTCCAATTCTATTTCTTTGCCATCGATCAGGTCCTGGATCACATTTGCGCCGCCATACCTGATATTATCGGGATTTTCGGAAGTGGCTCCGATGAAAGTATCCACTGCAGCTAGTCCGCCATGTGCCGGTACGCCGTTTAGCGTCATTCGTTCCATTCGGATTGGGGGCGTGGAATGACCAAAATTGAGTATGGCACCCGATGAGCACATGGCGCCAAATGTGGCTGTAGTCACCACATCAACTCGTTTAACAATTTCGGAAGGTGAGAGCTCGAAGGCCATCGCCGATACCTCCTCAGCCGTTAGAACGACAGCTTTTCCGTTCCTGATTTTCTCGTTGATTTCTTCGTATGATTTTTTGAAACTCATAACCTGTTTTTGATTATCAAATTATTGATTTAATGATTTTAAAATTTCTCTCGCAATCAATATCCCATTCACCGATGCTTACCTCCATTGTAATGTTTTGGACATTTACGGTGTTGTATATCCCTCCCCTTTTCAAGGATAATAATTTTGAGAACGTTTCGTTCTTTTACCAGTTCATAGGCGGTGAAAATTCCTGCAGGTCCTGCTCCGACAATGATGACATCGTATACCATTAATCAGCTATTTGAAATTGAATTATTTGTTATCTGCCCTCTCAATAAATGGAGCGGAAAAACCGGGCAAAGGTAGAGATATTTTCTGTCGTGGAGTGGGGCAGACTGGTAATTTTTAGGACTATGCTTGTACAATGTTAAAGTTGAACTTTAAAATGGTACAAACATTTGGATCAAGAGAGAAATGGAGCTTGAATTACCGGAGCTTGAATACAACTGAACGAATTGTATAATGTGAAGAATAATTTAAGAACTTTGCATTTTAATTTTTCAATAATAAAGGAATCGAAAAAAGATGATCAAATAAGGCTGATTTGTAATTTCTAAAAATGGATTTGATGAGCGCTATTCATAAGTTTGAAGAGAGTTTCGCGGTGGAGACCATTTGTTCTGGTGGTTCTGTAAATCAAACAAAGCAAATGTATTTGCGCGCCGGAAGATTAACCATGATATATGAAAATGGTTCTCTGCGTTCCATTGCCTTGGGAAAATGTGAGATTGTCCGAATGATCAACAGTGCGGTTCGCGATAAAGCATGGCTTACGGCAAAAGCTGAAATCTCGGATGAAGTTATTGATATAAAGGTTGATTCATTTCAGATTCAATACAAATGCAGTTATCAGCTTGCAGATATTCAATTTCTTGCAACATATTCAATTACAGGAGATTCTGATAGTTCAATCAGTTTTGAAATGCGGGGGGAATCAATAACTACTTTTCAGAAAAGCAGGATTGGATTTTGCCTTCTTCACCCGATTGAGGAGTGTGCCGGTAAACAATGTTTAATTAGCCATACGAATGGAGAGCAGGAGAACACCTGTTTTCCGACGGATATTAGTCCTGCACAACCATTTAAGGATATTATCTCTATGGAATGGATGGTTTCCGGCAGTCGGTGTACTGTCGATTTCTACGGTGATATATTCGAAACAGAGGATCACCGCAACTGGACTGATGCTTCCTTTAAGACCTATTGTACACCACTTGACCTCCCGTATCCGGTTACTGTCCGAAAAGGTGAAAGGATTACGCAAAGGATTGATTTAAAAGTGAATCATGATGGGTTTCAATCAACCAATAACGATGCTGTAAATCAAATCGTACTTTTTCCTGACCAGTTGCAACCACTTCCCCGGATTGGAATTGGCCAGTCTACACGTCCGCAAAATTTGTCACCGAATGAAATATTGATTCTAAAGGAGTTGCAGTTTGATCATTACCGGATTGATCTTTATCTTTTTAATGATGAGTGGAAATTGAAGGCAGAATTATCAGCCAGGGAAGCTATTCAGTTGGGATACCCGGTGATGTTTGCGCTTTTATTTGATGAACACTATATTAATCAGGCAAACGTGTTTATTGAATGGGTTTTAGGTAAAACGTTGAAAATTGGCAGTATCATGTTGTTTCATAAAATATTACAGGCTACTCCCGATTATCTGACTGACGCTGTTGCACCGATATTCAGATTAAAAATTCCCGGAATTCAGATAGGAATTGGAACAAATGCGAATTTCGCCCAGCTGAACAGGAACAGACCTGTATCGGAAAATGCGGATTATGTTTTATATTCAATACACCCCCAGGAACATGCGACCGATAACCAGAGCCTTACAGAGAATTTAAAAGCGCAGGAATATACCGTCAGGAGTGCCGGAGCGTTTGCAAATGGGAAACAAGTATGGATATCGCCTGTGAATATGCAACG
>JBBRGI010000372.1:0-2379 GCA_038240855.1 Bacteroidales bacterium
CAACGAGTGATAATCGGTTCTTTCATCGAGACTATTGTCAAAATCGAATGAAGTGGAGATGATTTCGTGGCGGTAATCCTGTTCCTGGGCGACCTTCCTGAAAAGTTCGTTAATTCGGCGGTAGGCAATTTTAAAAATATAAGCATTAAATGATAGTTGCGGATTTAATGATTCCCTGTTCACCCATATTTTATAAAAAACATCCTGTACAACTTCTTCAGCCTCTTCCTTAGATTTAAGATATCCAAGTGCAAAATAGTACAACCGCTTCGAATAACACCCATAAAGACGGTCAAATGCTTTTGCATCACCCATTTTAAGTAATGTTACCCACTTGCAGACTGTTTCAATAGATACGTTTTCCATCAGATAGTTTGTACTTGATGCAATATTAGCAATTAAGACTGAATTTAAGTATGATTCGAAAACATTTCCTTTATGACCATTCTCAAATTCCAATTCACCCTCCTCTTTCATCCTGAAAGGTTATTACCGTTGTCCTTATGATGAAAGATTATATCTTTGTGTGACGACATAACTTCATCATTTGACCGGCATAACCTGGATAAAGGATTCCGTTACCCCGCAATATGAAAAATAGCTTAGGCGTGTTCCGGACATTAAATGCCTAAAAATTAAAGTTGAGCGATCTGTAAATTTAAATCGAAAAAATACGTAGGATGAAAAATGAAATATCAATAGCTATGAATACCAAACTTAAAAACGATTCCCTGTTCAATGTAAGATTCCGGCAGAATGGAATCGTGACTTTCCTTCTTTTCCTCAGTGTTTGCTCAGGTGGATTGTATGCGCAGACGGATAAAAATTCCGGAACCGGGCTGCAACAAAAGGGTTTTGCTGTTTACATCTTCACGGATATGGAGGGATGCAGCAGCCTGACCAACCGGGATCAACTACTTTCCGAACAAGGTCCGCTTAGAATGGCAGAGGACATGAACGCCTGTATTGCTGCGTGTTTTGAGTCTGGCGCTTCAAAGGTTATTGTCAAAGATGGACATGGCGGTGGCCTGAATGTCAATCCTCAATTAATAGACAAACGGGCAATTCTGATACAGGGAGCAACTCCCGGGGAGCGTTACAAGGGAGGAATTGATAGTTGTGCAGCACTTATTTTGCTGGGATATCATGGGATGGCGATGACTCCAAACGCAATTATGGCGCATTCGTATAGTTCGGCGTCGGTTCAATCAATGTTCCTTAACGGAAAACCTGTTGGTGAGATTGGAGTTGATGCTGCAATTGCGGCCGAACACAAAGTTCCGGTTGTACTGGTTACAGGTGACGACAAAACCTGTCGTGAGGCACAGGAATGGATTCCCGGTGTTATCACCTGCCAGGTAAAAAAAGCTACTTCTACATTGTCGGGTATTTGTTTGCCTTTGGAAAAATCCCATCGCCTGATTGCCCGCAAAACAAAGCAGGCATTAGCCCGGCGTAATTCTATTCCACTGATCAGGGTAAAATATCCGGTTACAATGCGGTGGGATTATATTCCGGCAGGTACACCCAGAGTATATGCGCTTGATTTTAAACCGTTCTCTGATCCGAAGAGCAAGGAACTGAGTTCAAACAGCGTAGAGAAATTGCTGGTCGGGAAAAATTAATTTTATTAAATACCACCTATGAGAGTAAAAAGATCGTTGCTTAAAAAAAGAATTATTGCTGTTTCAATTATTGCTGTTTTACCGTTTTTACAGTTGTCGGTATGTAGTGCGCAGAATCCGGCTCCTTTAAATCACCGGAAAGGGGAGCTGATCATTAAGGCAAAACCGGGTGTCAGCGTAAGTGTGGAGCAGGTTACCCATGAATTTTGGTTTGGATGTGCCATCACCAACAGTTTCGTGAATGGCAGGATGCCGGAGAATGATCATAAACAATTCGAAGAGAAATTTCTGAAGAATTTCAATTCAGCGGTTACAGAAAATGCGGTAAAGTGGGGCGATATGGAGCGCCTGAAGGGGGAGGTTAATTATTCGGTGATTGATGGAATATTAAAATGGACTGAAGCAAACAATATTCCGATCAGGGGACACAACCTTTTTTGGGGAATACCTGATAATGTACAGCCTTGGATTAAAGCATTGTCGGATGAGGAATTGGTAAGAACACTTAAGAACCGTGCCGAATCAGTCACTGCCCGCTATAAAGGCAGGTTTTTCGAATATGATCTGAACAATGAGATGGTTCATGGCAATTACTATGAAGACCGGCTGGGACCGGATATCACTAAAAAAATGGCAGAGTGGTCAAAAAATGGCGATCCGGACATCAAACTTTTTTTGAACGAGTATGATATCCTCACAGGCGTTAAACTAAAGGAGTATATGGCTCAGATCCGCCTGCTTCTAAAACAGGGAG
>JBBRGI010000373.1:0-2190 GCA_038240855.1 Bacteroidales bacterium
AGTACCCGGGGCGGGAATCGAACCCGCACGACATTGCTATCACTGGATTTTGAGTCCAGCGCGTCTACCAATTCCGCCACCCGGGCAGGTAGAACTGCTTTTTAAAGCGTCACAAAGATAATCCAAATTTCTTTTTACAAAACTTTTTTATTCATTAAATGTGAAATCAATATACGTTTTACATTAACCCACCCAGCACCCTTAAACCCGGATTATAAATCACTTTTTCGTATATTTCACCATTATTCCTTAAGGGTATCTTGCATTTGAGCTGTCAATCATTTATATTAGACTTACTAATTTTGTTTTAGAGCGTATTTCATGTTAACAGGTAACGACAAGCAGGTTTTTGAAGCAATAAAAAGGGATGATCATGGCGCTTACGAGAATATTTTTCGTGAGAATTATCGCCCTATGACTGCTTATGCCTTCCGTTTCCTGGGCAATTTAACCGAATCGGAAAGTATTGTACAGGATGTGTTTCTACGTCTCTGGCAAAAAAGAAAGGAGATCATGATCACCTCTTCGTTGCAGCATTACCTCTTCCGTTCCGTTAAAAACCACTGTATTAATTATATAGAACACGAGAAAATTAAATCGGGTTACCAGACAATGGTCATTAATCATGAGGCGGACCGGATTGAATACAGTGAATTCTTTCTGGAATACGATCTGAAAATAAAAATCCAGGTGGCAATAGCTGCGCTTCCCCCGAAACGACAGGAGATCTTCCGGATGGCGCGTGAAGAGGGACTAAAATACCGCGAGATCGCCGACCGCTTAAAAATATCTGAGAAAACAGTTGAAACTCAAATGACTATTGCCCTGAAACAATTGCGGGAATCACTAAAAGCTTATAAAAACCTGGTGATGTTTTTTATGTGCACTGTTAAGGGTAAATAATTT
This sequence comes from Bacteroidales bacterium, assembly GCA_038240855.1. Lineage (GTDB taxonomy): Bacteria > Bacteroidota > Bacteroidia > Bacteroidales > Prolixibacteraceae > JAAFHB01. The sequence continues at coordinate 907 of JBBRGI010000373.1, forward strand.
AATAATTGTCTTTAAATAAAACAAGGGTAGCATGCAATTTAACAACGACATACCAACCAAAAAAGAGTACCAGTGGACAGCTTTCCTGAATAGAGAACCCGATATCGCGGACCTCTCAAATCCGGAATCAGCGGAAATCACTGAATTTACCGAGGCCTGGCAAGCCGCGGGTAATAACTTCAGTTATTCGGCGGCCAATCCTGACCAGGCATGGTTAAATCTGCAGAAAGAGATGATTAAACCTGATCAGAAGTTTAAACTCACCATCTTAAAATCGCGCTTTTTAAAATACGCTGCAATGCTTGTTATGGCACTTGGTGTGGGATTTGCCGCTTATCATATCTTACAATCACCCGACCAACAAATAGTTGCGACAGTCAATATGGCTGTTGCCGAAACCGAAGCTCATCCGTCGAATCTGCGCATGGTTACTTTGCCTGACGGTACAACCGTGAAAATGAATGCAGGTACAAGACTTGAATATCCTGAACTATTTACCACTATCCGTAAAGTAAAACTTTCAGGGGAGGCGTTTTTCGATGTGACCCGGGATACAGCACGCCCTTTTATTATTGAGACAGCCTATGCCTCGGTTGAGGTTCTTGGAACTTCATTTAATATCTCTGCATATCCCAGCACTGGTATGGTGGAGGTAAATGTCGAAACCGGAAAAGTTAAGCTAACCCCGTTCTCAGAAGAAAAATCGGTTCCGAAATCAGTTCTGCTTCCCGCAGGCGAGCGTGGCTGGTTAAAAATAGCGGATAACGAGTTAGGGCAAGCTGACAAGCTATCAACCAACTATTCCTCCTGGATCACCAAAAAGATAATTTTCCAGCGGACTCCCCTTGCAGAGGCATTCTCTGTCCTTGAAAATACCTATCATGTAAAAATCAAAACAGAAACCGCCAATATCGGAAGCATCCCTTACACTGCCAATTTCGCAAATCTCGAACTGGATTATATTGTCGAGGTTATAGCGAGAACCCATCAGCTTAAAGTGAAAAGAAACGGCGACGAAATAATATTTGCCGGAAACGGGAAATAATCCCTGATGAGGCCTTACTTTAGACTCCGGGGGAAGGTAGAAATTTAACAGTTATTTTTGTTTTTCCATTGTATGCCGTTTAAATCGGCTGACCGAACAGGAGGTATGACTAAACTTAACTGATTATTATAAGCTAATGTCCTCGGGAAGTATTATTTTCGTATTTAATTAAATTATTCTGAGCATGTGGCTTATCAGGTCGTGTTTAGTACTTCCGATTTTACTTTTGCTATGCTTAA
>JBBRGI010000374.1:0-2190 GCA_038240855.1 Bacteroidales bacterium
GTAACCGATAATGGGGTATTCACGGGCCAGTCGAAGGTAAAGTGGTATCAACGGAAAGTTTCCGGTTTCTGTGATGAGCTTAAAAATGGCGGGTTCGACTAACTGAATACCACTAAAGGCCATTAATCTTGAATTTTCCATATTTCGGGATGAAATCTCCTCCCCTGTTTTGGTATTTTTCCAGCCAGCCAGTTGCATCAATCGATCAAAGGCAAGGTAACGTTCGGTTTTACGCTCGCGGACCGCAAGAGTGGCCACTCCTCCCCTGTTCTTGTGATATTGCCTGAATAACTTCAGATCGATGTCACTGAGCACATCAACATTATAGACGAGGAAAGGCTCATCACCCTCCAGCAGTGGTGCTGCCTTCAGAATTCCACCGCCTGTATCCAGTAATTGATCACGCTCATCAGAAATCCTGATGTCCAAATCAAAATTATTATGCTCCTTCAAAAAATCGATAATCTGGTCGCCAAAATGATGAATATTGATTACCAATTCAGTATATCCAGCCTCACTTACTTTTTCGATGGCCATTTGAAGCAGCGGTTTACCTTCAATTTCAGCAAGAGCCTTTGGTTTACTGAGGGTTAACGGATAAAGCCGGGTACCAAGTCCGGCAGCAAAGATCATTGCTTTCATAGATTAGGTAATTTAATTCTTTCAAAAATAATTCAGATCAAATTTTATCCCATTCACTGTTTCTTAGGTTCACACCTTGCAATCCGGTCCTTGAGCCGGGTTTTTGCTTCCTGCTATATTTCTTTTGGTTTACAAATATTTTTCTCTTTTACAGCTTTTCGCCCACACTTTTTACACTCAAATTTAGGTACCATGGGTACTTCATAGTCCTTTTTTTCACAACTTTTCTTTGACATATTTTATAAATTATCCTGTTCCCTGTGATGAATAACAACCCTGACCGGAAATTTGTTCCGCAGATGTGCGGCTAACTGTTCAGCAGAATAGACCGAGCGATGCTGACCACCTGTACAACCGAAACTCACAGCTAGGTGGGTAAATTTGCGTTCCAGGTACTTCTCAACTGCACGGTCTACGAGAAGAAATACCGGAGTAAGAAACTCTTCCATTTCCGAATCCTCTTCAAAAAACCGGATAACTGTTGCATCTTTTCCGGTGAACGATTTGTACCGTTCGTATTTGCCGGGATTCCGCACCGGGCGGCAGTCGAATACGAAACCTCCCCCATTCCCCGAAAGATCGGTCGGGTATCCGTTTTTGTATGCAAAGCTCGTGATGACAATGGTCAGTTCCGACAGTTCGGAAACAACTTTTTGCAGGGTTTTGGAAATTGAGAGCGATTTTAAAACTTTAATCAGATGCGGAAGTTCAACTGGCATTTCAATTTTCCCAAGTACAATCTCCAGGTTATCGAGAGCATATGGGATACTTTTAAGGAAGTGTTCCTTCTTTTCGTAAAAGCCCCTGAAGCCGTATGCACCGAGCGCCTGCATCATGCGGATTAATACATACCCGTAAAAATACTGTTTGAATTCATTCCGGTCAATTGCCAGTATTTTTTCCAGTGAATCGAGATATTCTTCAATAAGTTCCTCCCGGACATTCTGCGGGATATCGGCCTTGGCATCGTAAAGCAATGAAGCAAGATCATATTGAAGTGCGCCATGTCTTCCTCCCTGGTAATCAATAAACCAGGGTTCATTATCAATTAACATGATATTGCGGCTCTGAAAATCCCGGAACATAAAAAAATGACTTTCGGCTTTTAAAAGGTAATCGGTGAACGCGATGAAATCATCCTCCAGAAGTTGTTCATTGAAAGCAATTTTTGACAACTTAAGGAAGTAATATTTGAAATAATTCAAATCCCACATCATCGATTGCCGGTCGAAAGCATTACGCGGATAGCAAAAATCATAATCAACATCTAGGCCTGCAACAATTTGAATTTCGGGCAATTCCATGATGACTTTGCGGTATACCCCGATAATCCGATCCGAAAAACCCTCAAATTCTCTTACAGCGCTAAGAAAACTGTAGAGGGTTTCATTACCGAGATCTTCCTGCAAATAAATACATTCTGCGGGTTTATATTCGTAGATTTCAGGTACATTGATCCCTTTCCTTTTGAAATGCCTCGAAAATTCGACGAAGGCATTATTCTCCTTTTCATCATCATTCCAGGTGCCAATGGCTTGAAAATGAGGG
>JBBRGI010000375.1:0-2160 GCA_038240855.1 Bacteroidales bacterium
AACTTAATTCCGATTTCATCCTTGTTACAAATTGGTTAAGTTTTCAGACTTTTTTATTCTCTCTTAATCTGTTTATCTTTGCGTGTTCATACAATATATTTGATGGAAAGACGACAAAAGCCCGATTGGTTGAAGATCAAAATCCCAGGCGGGATCAATTATATACAAGTAAAAAGGATTGTCGGAAGCAATCATCTTCATACAATTTGCGCAAGTGGGCAATGCCCTAACATGGGTGAATGTTGGGGTGCCGGCACTGCAACTTTTATGATTCTGGGTGAAATATGTACTCGTTCCTGTAAATTTTGTGCCACACGTACCGGGAAACCATTCCCGCCTGATCCGCATGAGCCTTTAAAACTGGCAGAATCGGTAAAGTTGATGGGATTGAAACATGCCGTTATTACTTCTGTCGATCGCGATGATCTTGATGATGGCGGTGCTTCACACTGGAAGGCTTCAATTACCGCCGTTAAATTGATAAATCCCGGTATCACTATAGAGGTGTTAATTCCTGATTTTGATAACAGACCGGAATTGATTCAAATGGTCGCAGATGCCGCACCGGATATTATCTCACACAATCTCGAAACGGTCGAAAGGCTTACGCCATTGGTCCGGAGTCGGGCCAGATACCAGACGAGCCTGGATGTCATCCGTAAAATTTCAGCTTCCCCGTGTGTTTCGAAGTCAGGAATTATGCTGGGTTTGGGTGAAACAAGTGATGAGATCCATAAAACAATGGATGATCTTGTGAGTTCGGGGTGTGAAATCTTTACAATGGGTCAGTATTTACAACCTACACGAAGCCACCTGGAAGTCACAGAATACATCCACCCCGATGAATTTGTCAGGTTAAAGAGTGAAGGACTTCAAAGAGGATTCCGGATTGTTGAGAGTGCCCCGCTGGTCCGTTCTTCTTATCACGCTGAAAAACATATACGCTGAGCTCAAATGAATAATAAAGAAGTCAAATTCCTCGATCTGGGTAGCTCTGAATATAAATATACCTGGGAAAAGCAGGAAGAGTTATTGCATCAGATCGTAGACCTGAAAAAGGCAAACAGTAATGCTGGCGCCGGAGAAGGAGTTCCAACGCCAAATTACCTTATCTTTGTGGAGCATCCACATGTTTACACGCTGGGTAAAAGCGGCGATGAGCATAACCTGCTCTTGAATTATATTCAATTACAGGCTAAAGACGCCGTTTTCTTCAAGACAGATCGTGGTGGTGATATTACTTATCATGGTCCGGGGCAGATTGTAGGTTATCCGATTCTCGATCTCGAAAATTTTGGACTAGGTCTCAGGCAATACATATATAATATAGAAGAAGCTATTATCAGGGCAGTCTCGGAATATGGCCTTGAGGCATCGCGCGATCCGGAGGCTACGGGTGTCTGGCTCGATGTGGGTAAACCAGGTGCACGTAAAATCTGCGCAATCGGAGTAAAAAGCTCCCGATTCGTGACTATGCACGGGTTTGCTTTAAATGTTAATACCAATCTTGATTATTTTAAACACATCAATCCATGCGGTTTTTCCGATAAAGGGGTCACTTCGCTTGAAACGGAGCTGGGCGAAAGGCAGGATTTTACTTCCGTGAAAAAGATTGTTTTGCTAAAATTCGCCGAAATCTTTGAGGCAACGATTATCTGAGGCCTGTTTTTCGGCTCGGTTTTGCACTAAATCAACTTATTTTTCGGATTATAAATCAGGCTTAACATTAAGTTAACACCTCTATCCTGCTGAAATATTGGCACATGTATATTTAGGTGAAGAAAATGCACGAAATACAGCAGTTTTTTATTGGGTTGCTGCGAGTCGGGCTTAAAAACCTTTTACATTTGCACCACGATTTGAGGGAACGGTTAACGGGAACTTTTATCAGCGTTCACAGGAAGATTGAGGCATTTAGGGATAAGGGGATTGGTTTAAAAAAACGAAAAAAAAGTTTTGGAGAAACGAAAAATTGGATTACCTTTGCCGAACTTTCGCCTGAAAAAATCAGGGTGAATGTAGAACAAAGCAAGAGCATACGAACACCAAGAGTTCATTGAAGATATTTGAGAAGGAAAGAAGACAAACTACGAATGAGATAAGCTGGGAAAGCTTATTTGATAATAAGTTCAGAAAGTCGGGTCAGGACAGAAAACATTT
>JBBRGI010000376.1:0-1785 GCA_038240855.1 Bacteroidales bacterium
TATACCTGTTACCATATCCTTTTTTGTCTTTCCGCTCAGGGCAATGGCGTCTTCCTGCAAAATTCCGAAGGCAGTAACCGACATTTTCCCCGTCACGCCAATTTTCCGGATCGCACTGATATCAATCTTAATGCGGATTTCATTCTTAAGTTCATCAAGATCTTCATTAAGTGCACCACGCCGGGGTTTAATCTCACCTGCTGCGGCAATGAAATAAAACGAGAGTTTGTTCCCTGGACGCCAGGTTATTCCCAGATTGCTTTGAAAAATGCCGGGTTCCCAGGTATCGGTGATCGGTGTTACATTTTTGAAAAGCCCGCCTTCTCCTTCAATATTAAAGGCAGCATAATCATTCAGATAAGCTTTTGTCCAGCGGATACCCGCATCAAGAGTAAAATGTCCCCATTGATGCTCATCCACGATCACTCCCGAAAAAGTTTCCGTATCACAACGCTTGCCCATGTAAAACCGTTTGCCTTCAGGTGCTATCCAACGGTTGTATAATCCACCAAAACGCAGGGTATTGGATTGGGACAGCATTACGGACTGCATAAAATTTACACCTGCCTCATAATCCCGTTCGTTCGATGTTGTCCCCTTTGCTTCATCATTGAAAGTAGGGTTGCGGTACGAATAGAATAACTGGATTTCGGATGAAAGTTTATCCGTTGGCCTGTAAGCCATCTTGATATTCGAGATCAGTGCCTTGTATGGATCAAAGCTTTGTAACATATCAATGTATTTTTTATCTGCAGGTGCTTCGGCTATTCTTAATTGCCGGCTCCCGTCGAGATAGAATAAAGTAGCCTTAATTCCAAGTTTCTCCGATAATTGCCAGTCAAAACCAGTATTGAAATTGGCCATGCTCTCCTTCGCATGCTTACCTTCCGGACCATCGGTATTGTCGTAGCCTATCCCAGCGCGGTAACCCAATTTGCCAATCCTTCCTCCATTTGAAATATGACTGTGAAAACTGTTGAAGGTACCATATTCTACGTCGGCATTCAATTCTGATGTAGTATATTCCTTTGTTTTAATGTTGATAAGCCCCGCCATACCCGACAATCCGGTTAGCAATGCAGCACTCGACCTCACAATCTCAATCTCTTCGATGTCTGAAGCCGAAAAGAAATAGGGAAGTTCCTGAAATTCCTGTTGCCATACCCCGTTAACCGCATAATCGGGATAGGGATACTTCTGGCCCCTTACCGAAAAAAATTGTTTTACCTGTCGTCCCCTTGTTTCAGTCAAACCACCCGGCACATGATTTAATGCTTCAATTACCGTGATCGCACCCTGCCTGCGGATGTCTTCCGATTTGATGATGCTAATTGCCGGTGAAAGCGAAGATGGTTCGGTATAGGGCGCTTTTAGCAGATTTCGTATCTGTCGTTGAGCGGTGATAGTTACTGAATCAATCTTGTATGTCTGCGCCTCGAGACTGAACATCACCGGTGAATTGTCACGGTCTTTGATGTTGATTTTTCTTCTTTCGGTCTGGTAACCGGTCATTGAAACTTTCAACGTGTAATTTCCTTCCTGTACTCCTTCAATACTAAACCTGCCGTCATTGTCTGTAACTGCACCCTGCGATGTCTCCGGGATGATCACGTTAATGCCTTTCAACGGAATTAATGATCCGGCATCCTTTACGATTCCGGTGCAATTGGTCTGAGCATTTATTTCTGTGAAACCGGTTATAAGAAAAATCAAAAGTAACAACGATACAACATAATAGCCGGATTTGATCTCATAATTCACGAAACGTTCTGATAAAGACATAAT
>JBBRGI010000377.1:0-1581 GCA_038240855.1 Bacteroidales bacterium
TAATTGTACATACGGGCAAGTTCGAGGCTAAACACCCCGACACACTGATTTTGTGGTCTGCCGGGATTTACCATAGGCCCCAGGATATTGAAGAAAGTCTTTAGTCGTAATGCCCTGCGAACCGGTGCTACATTTTTCATAGCCGGGTTAAAAAGTGGCGCATGCAGGAATGTAATTCCACACTCATCGAGCTCTTTGCGCAACCTGTCGTGATTAGAAGGGAATTTATAGCCGAGATGCTCCATCACATTCGATGATCCGCAACCCGACGAAGCTGCGTAATTGCCATGCTTGGCAACTGTCGCACCCGCTCCGGCCACAACGAAGGCAGACAGGGTGGAGATATTGAAGGTATCTTTACCATCGCCACCGGTTCCGCATAAATCGATTGTATTAAAACCGGTTAAATCAACTGGTATACAGGTTTTTAGAAGAGCATTTCGAAAGCCGGCCAGTTCATCTATGCTTATTGTTCGCATATTGAAAACGGTGATAAAGGCAGCAATTTCAGCATCAGAGTGTCTACCATCGGCAATTTCAAGCAGAATTTCTTCCGCTTCTTTTATCGTTAACCGCTTATATTCAAAAAGGTAATTCAGAATCTCTCTCATTTTTTTATTTTTTGAAGTTTTCAGCAATGAATCAATCAGCGCATTTTATTTTATCAATGTCTGACCCAATTTTCGAGTATTTGTTCTCCCAAGGGGGTCAACACAGATTCCGGATGAAACTGAACGCCCTGGATATCAAAATGTTTGTGCTGGAATGACATAATCCGGCCCTCCTGGTCGAGGCTCGTAATTTCAAGAACCGATGGCAGGGTTTCCTTTTCAACAATCCAGGAGTGATAGCGTCCAGCTTCAAATACTTCGGGCATATTATCGAAAAGATACGATTTTGAAACTACGGTAATGGGGGTTGCAATACCATGCAGTACATTGTTCATATTTTGTAGTGTTCCTCCAAAACATTCGCCAATCGCCTGGTGGCCAAGACACACGCCCAGCAGTGGCTTCTTTCCGGCATAATTCCGGATCACTGAGAGCATGGAACCAGCCTCTTCGGGAAGTCCGGGTCCCGGCGAAAAAACTATTTTGTCGTAATTATCCGGCTTCCCGTCAGACACTTCATCATTTCGTTTGACATCCACGGTAACACCTTCAAACTTTTTCAGAATATGGACAAGGTTGTAGGTGAAGGAGTCATAATTGTCGATTACTAATATTTTCATCTTTATTGTTTTAATTTCTTATGTGATCAATTCAGCTTATACTTACCGGTTTCTCTTATTGTTCCTATCTGGATGCCGTTCACTATCTATTTTATACCCTTGGCCATGACGATAGCCTTCTTCAATGCCGCGAGTTTATTTCCAACCTCCTGTAATTCATTTTCTTCATCCGATGCTGCAACGATGCCAGCCCCTGCCTGGTAGAAAAGCGTATTGTTTTTGCTCAGGAACGACCGGATCATAATGGCGTGATTGAATTGGTGATCGAATCCAATAAAGCCGATACATCCGCCATAATACCCGCGATTCTGATTTTCGTAACGGTCGATGAGTTCCATCGCTTTAAATTT
>JBBRGI010000378.1:0-1548 GCA_038240855.1 Bacteroidales bacterium
GTCAATCGAAAGTATAAAAGTTACTGCACCGGTTACTGATAAGTTTATAGTCATACAGGGTGACGGGAAAAGCTCACGGAAGGTGGAAAATATTCGGTTCGAAGGTCTCTCTTTCAAGGTCGCAGGATATAAAATGCCGGCAAACGGAAATGAGCCGGCACAGGCAGCCCATCCGGTAGAAGCAGTTGTTATGGTTGATTTTCCGCGCAACATTGAGTTCGTGAATTGCGAAATCGCTCATACCGGAAATAATGGAGTGTGGTTCCGTGATGAATGTACTGACTGCCGCATCGAACAGTGTTACTTTCACGATCTGGGTGCAGGTGGTGTTAAAATTGGCAATTTTACACTACCCGAAAAACCGGCAAATCTGACCCGTAACATTGTTGTTGAAAACAATATCATTCGTTCAGGTGGTTTCGTGTTCCCATGTGCAGTTGGCGTGACCTTGTTTCATGCGAGCGACAACCAGATCATCCATAATGAAATTTCTGATTTCCGTTATTCAGGTGTCTCCGTAGGATGGATCTGGGGGTATGCAGATAGTCCGTCGAAAAGGAACAAAATTGAGTTTAACCAGATACACCATCTTGGATGGGGCGAATTATGCGATATGGGAGGCGTGTATTGCCTGGGAAAATCAGAGGGAACCACTGTCAGCAACAATGTGGTACACCATGTTTATTCATTCGATTACGGCGGCTGGGGACTTTATACTGACGAAGGTTCGACCGGCATTGTGATGGAAAACAATTTGGTATATAATTGCAAAAGTTCCGGATTTCATCAGCACTACGGAGAAGAAAACATGATCCGGAACAATATTTTTGCCAACAACCTCAAAGCCCAGCTCCAGGCTACCCGTGTGGAAGACCATCTTTCGTTTACATTTTCGAATAATATCATCTGGTTTAAATCAGGTGATTTGCTGAGCAGCAATTGGGGCAAGGTCAGGTTACTGTCAGACAATAACTGTTACTGGGATGCTCGTAATAATGATATCCACTTTGGGAAGTTGTCGTTCGGTGATTGGAAAAAATCTGTTAAGGATGTTCATTCAATTATTGCTGATCCGGGATTTATTGATCCGCTAGCCTTCGATTTCAGGATTAAAAATAAGACTGCGCTCCGCAAAATCGGCTTTAAGGAATTTGACTATTCCAAAGCCGGCGTGTATGGTACGGACGAATGGATAAAGCTTGCTTCTTTTGATCCGGCTGTTGCTGCCCGCTTTGAAGAAGCCATTCAGCGAAATGAAGCGAGGGTCCGGTAAAAAAAATCAACTTTAAACGATCGCGCACTTTCAAAGTCAAAGGAGATAGTGTTGAGTTTTTTCCGGAATATTACAGTTACTAAAACATTAAATTCACCCTTTATGAAAAGAAACCCGAACCGAGTTACACTTATATCTTTCTGTTTGTTGCTCCTTTTTGCCGTTTCAATGACCATTGTTCAGGCACAGACCGCATTCACCAACAACTGGCCCGAGTGGCGCGGACCTTTTAATACCGGTGCAGTTTCAGCGGGCAATACCCCTGTCGAATTCAG